>NZ_JAEKDC010000003.1:0-504135 GCF_016405645.1 Pseudomonas sp. MF5691 | reverse complement strand
CTTTGAGGTCCATAGGTTTCAGCTCTTCCCAGGGCATGGTCAGATCCTCACAAAATCGACCCTGCCAGTTAATAACTGTTACCTATGTGCGTGAACTGATTTGTAACCCATGTGGGTGAGTCATACCAAACCGGCGGCGGCCTTAGCGTTTTCCAGGAACGGAATGTGCTGGAAGTAATTCACGTCGATATCGCCGGCGGCGAGGCTGACGTTGGGCGCGATCCAGTCGGTGAACTCCACCAGCTCGACTTTCAGGCCCTGCTTGCCGGCCTCTTCGACGGCGGCTTCGAGGGGAATGGCGAAGGCCGCCGTGGTGCCGACTTTCAGCGGCGCATCGGCGGCAAACACCGCCGAGCTGAACAGGCCGAGGGCCAGGGCCAGTGCTTTGACTGGGTGGGAGAGCAGTGTTGTTTTCATGGTCGATTTCCAGTCATAAGGTGTTGGTATGAGCAATAAAGGTCTAAATGTGGGAGTGGCGGTAGGTGGAACCGGTGTGTTGTTCGGGTAAGTGCGCTTCGCGGTGGAAGACCTTTTCTCGCAAGGTTCCGGTCTCATAAGCAGTCTTGTATGACCCACGCCTTTGCAACTCGGGAATCACCAGCTCGATAAAATCCACATAGCTCTCCGGCGTAACAATGCGCGTCAGGTTGAAGCCATCCAGCCCGGTCTCGCTGATCCAGGATTCCAGCTCATCAGCCACCTGCGCAGGCGAACCCACCAGGGTGATATAGCGCCCACCCAACGCGTGTTGTTCCAACAACTTGCGCCGGGTCCAGTCGTTGTTCTGCAAGGCTTTAGTGGCTGATTGGATCGCGTTGCTCTTCACGTACTGGATCGGTTCGTCCAGCTCGTATTGCGAGAAGTCGATGGCGGTGGAGGCGCTGAAATGTGCCACGCCGGCCTCGGCGCTGGCGTAGCTCAGGTACTCGGCATGCTTGGCCCAGGCCAGCGCCTCGGTGGCGCCGACAATCACGTTGAGCCCCATGAACACCTTGATGTCGTCTGGGTTGCGTCCGGCTGCGACCGCGCTGGCGCGTACCTTGTCCACTTGCACCTTGGTCGCAGCCTTGTTCTGCCCGCTAATAAACACGCACTCGGCATGGCGCCCGGCAAACACCAGGCCGCGCTCCGAACTGCCGGCCTGGAACAGCACTGGCGTGCGCTGCGGCGAGGGCTCGCACAGGTGATAGCCCTGCACCTGATAGAACTCGCCATGGTGCTCGACCTTGTGCACCTTGCCCGGTTGGGCATAGATCCGTTGTTGCGGGTCGTTGAGTACCGCGTCGTCTTCCCAACTGCCTTCCCACAGCTTGTACAGCACCTCCAGGTACTCGTCGGCCTGGTCGTAGCGCCGGTCATGCTCGACCTGTTCGGTGAGGCCCATGGCCTTGGCGGCGCTGTCCAGGTAGCCGGTGACGATGTTCCAGCCCACCCGGCCACGGCTCAGGTGATCGAGGGTGGACATGCGCCGGGCGAACAGATACGGCGGCTCGTAAGTCAGGTTGGCGGTCAGGCCGAAGCCGAGGTTTTTCGTTACGGCGGCCATGGCCGAGACCAGTAGCAGTGGGTCGTTGACTGGCAGTTGGATCGACTCCTTGAGCGGCACCTCGACCGAGCCTTGATAGACGTCGTACACGCCAACGATGTCGGCGATAAACAAGCCGTCGAACAGCCCACGCTCCAGCAGTTGCGCCAGCTCGGTCCAGTATTCGACGGTCTTGTACTGGGTCGAGGTGTCCCGTGGATGCGTCCACAGGCCATGGTTGATATGCCCGATGCAGTTCATGTTGAAGGCATTGAGCAGGATCTTTTTCTTCAACATCAGAGGGTCCCCCGCAGCGGCGGGTTTTCATCGTTGAGGTAATAATTGCCGACGGCGTGGTACTTCCAGCGCACCGGGTCGTGCAGGGTGTGCACCCGGGCGTTGCGCCAGTGGCGGTCCAGGCCATGTTCGGCGAGGGTTGCCTGGCTGCCGGCGAGTTCGAACAGGGTGCTGCCGGCGGCCAGGGAAATCTCGGTGCTCAGGGCACGTACTTCAGCCACGGCAATCGACGCCGCCGCGACGGTTTGCGCATTGCTGTCGGCCTGGGCGCGGTCGAGGAATTCGCCGGAGCGCTCCAGCAGGGCTTCGGTGGCGTGCAGGCGGATGCTCAGGTGGCCGAAGCTTTTCAGGGTCAGCGGGTCTTCGCTGGCCGTGTCATTGCCCGAGTCGATCCACGGCCGGGTCTTGGTGCGCACAAAATGAAGGGCATCTTCAAAGGCGGCGCGGGCGATGCCGGTGTCGATGGCCGCGTGAAGGATCTGCGCCAGCGGGCCCACGGTGGTCGGGCGCTCGAAGGCGCTCTGGAACGGAATCACGTCTTCGGCTGCGACCCACACATTGTCGAACACCACCGAACCGCTGCCGGTGGTGCGCTGGCCGAAGCCGCTCCAGTCGTCGATCACCGTCAGGCCCTGGCTGTCATGTGGCACAAAGGCCAGTTGCTGCACGCCGTGTTCATCCACCACCGAGGTGGGAATGCGCTGGGCGTAGATCGCGCCGGTGGCGTAGAACTTGCGGCCGCTGATGCGAAAACCGTCGCCGTCGCGCACAAGTTTCGTCACCCGGTCATGGGCGGTCTTGGTGCCCAGTTCCGCCAGGGCATTGCCAAAGCGCTGGCCGGCCAGCACCTCGGCATACAGGCGTTGTTGCTGCGCCGGGCTGCCATTGATGCGCAGCACTTCCAGGGCATAAAAATGGTTCTGCGGGATCTGCCCCAACGAGGCATCGGCCTGGGCGATCAGGGCAATGACCTTGGCCAGGGTGACGTTGGACACGCCAGCGCCGCCGTATGCCTTGGGCACGCTGATGCCCCACAGGCCGGAGCGGGAAAAGGCTTCCAGTTCGGCGAGCGGCAGGCGGCGTTCACGGTCGCGCAGGGCGCTGTCGCGGCGAAAGTCTTCGGCCAGGTCGCTGGCGACAATCAGGGCTTGTTCATCGCTGGTGATGACCGCGACGGAATGGGAAAGCGTCATGTTTTTCTCCAGAGGTCTGGTCGTCAGATCCAGGAATGCCGGGCCGGCAAGGTTCCGTTGAGGTGCCAGGCGCCCACCGCGTAATACTTCCAGCGCACCGGGTCGTGCAGGGTGTGCACCCGTGCATTGCGCCAGTGGCGGTCGAGGTTGAACTCGGCGAGGGTGGCGCGGCTGCCGGCCAGTTCGAAGAGTTTCTCGCTGACCAGCAGCGAGACTTCGGTGGTCAGCACCTTGGCTTGTGCCACGGCAATCGAGGCCCGGGCGGCGGAGTGTGCGGTGATGGGCGCGGCGCTGACCTGGTCCAGCACCTGGCCGGCCTTGCGCAGCAGGGCTTCGGCGGCGTGCAGTTCGATTTTCAGCTTGCCGATATCGGCGATCACATAGAGGTCGTCGCTGGCCCGTTCGACCTTGGCGTCGATCCACGGCCGCGAGCGTTCACGGACAAAACTGATGGTGTCGTCGAGGGCGCCACGGGCGATGCCGGCGTCGATGGCCGCCTGGATCAATTGCGAGACCGCGCCCTGGATGCCCGGGGTTTGCCCCAGGCGCCAGATCGGTACCACCAGATCGGCGTCCACTGGCACATTGTTCAGCAACACGGTGCCGCTGGCGGTGGTGCGTTGGCCAAAGCCCGACCAGTCATCGACGATGCGCAATCCCGGGGTGCCACGGCGCACAAACGCCATGACCTGGCGGCCTTCGTCGTCCAGGGCCTTGACCGCGACCCAATGGGCAAACAGCGCGCCGGTGGAGTAGAACTTCTGGCCGTTGATGACAAAACCGTCACCCTCGGCGCTGATCCGGGCCTTCACATCCAGGGTGTTTTTGGTACCGCGTTCCGGCCCGCCATTGCCGATGCGCCAGCCGTCGAGCACGCTTTGGAACAGCTGTTTTTTCTGTGATTCGCTGGCGGCGCCTTGCAGCACGTGCAAGATGCCAAAGTGGTTCTGCGGGATCTGCCCCAGGGCCGGGTCGACGGCGCTGATAATCGCGAACACTTCAGCCAGGGTCACAAACGACACTTGCGGGCCGCCGTATTCGCGGGGGATGGAAATGCTCCCCAGGCCACTGCGGGTGAACTGTTCGATTTCGGACCAGGGCAGTTTGCGCTGGCGGTCGCGCAGCCCGGCTTGCAGGCGGGCGGCCTGGGCAAGCGCGTGGGCAGCGGCGAGGGCTTCACTGTCGTTGCGCAGCACCTGGGTGGGCAACAGCAGCGGGGCGATATCCAGATCGCTCTGGAGGGGCGATTGCGCCAAGTTAGACATCGGTGCGCCCCTGCGTGGCGACCCGTGATGCCCTGGCGTTGTGCACCGGGGTAATGTTGACCATACCTACCTCACATCCGTGGAAAAGCTAAAAATCAGGAATGTCCGGTGGTCCGGTGCATATACCCTAAGCGTGTTTATTTTTTAAATAAACTAACTTTTAGGAATATGCATAGAAGGTCTGTCACCCCGGTTCGCACGGCGAGCCAGGACGCCGGGGCTGGTACACCGACAAAGCATCGGCTGCGCCTGTGGCGTTGGCCTGGGCGATGCTCACGATGCGCCCGGGTGCCCAGCGCGAGTTGTTGCCCACGCGGTCGATCACGCAGTAGGTGACCTCCTGGCGGGCATCGTCCCCGGCCTCCAGGATCAGCGCCGAAGGCACCCAGACCTGCACGGGGTGCCCCACCTCGGCGGCCTGGATCGGGGGCAGGTCCAGGCGCGCGTCGCCCCAGCGCAGAGTGATTGCATCACCGGCGGCCATGTTCAGGTAGGGCTCGATGGTCAACGGCACGCCCCGGCGGATCTGGCTGGGGTTGACGCCATGGCGGCGGATGGTTTCGGGCAGGGCGACGGGGGCCAGGTTCTGGTTTTCTTCGGCACACAGCACTGAAGGCTGCCCACCCGGGCAAGCGGTCTTGACCTGCACCCGGGTAATCATGGAGCGCGCCGGGCCGCGCCCCACTTGCATGACCCGGTAATGAATGCGTGCAGCACCGTTTTGCACAAAGCTTTCGGGCACCCGCAGATGGCTGGCCAGGCCGATATCGGCGGCGCCTACACGCTTGGAGGCGGCAAAGCAGTTGTTCCAGAACAACTCGATCAAGTCGCCCTTGCCCATGTCTGGGTAGGGGGCGATATCGACCTGCAAATGAGTGGCGGCCTGCGCGTTGATACCTTGTTTATGAGCTTGGGGTACTGTCGGCGCGGCGAACATGGCCAGGGGGGGGATGTGCGTCATAAATAATCTCCTTGATGCAGCCAGCAGCGATCGTTCCGAACCTCAGGCGTGGGGTTCGAAAGGAACGATTTTTTTGAAAAGCCAGGATGGGATCCAATCCTTTGAGCCCTAGATAAGAGGGTTGGCCAGGGGGCGTCAATGGCGGCAAAAGGCTAAACGGCGGGTTTGGGATTATTCAGAAGGGTCTTACTGGAGGGTGTTATTAAAGGGGGTTCTGACAGGCACTTTGCCGAATGAATACGGGGATTTTTCCGAAAGTCACAAACCTTGTAGGCGCCGGCAAGCCGGCTCCTACAGGGGGGGGGGGTCAGTGGGTGAGGAATTTGCTGAGGAACTGCCGGGTGCGTTCTTCCCTGGGGTTGGCAAACAGCGCCTTGGCTTCGCCTTGCTCGACGATCACACCCTTGTCGAAGAAGATCACCCGGTTGGCCACGTCACGGGCAAAGCTCATTTCGTGGGTGACGATGACCATGGTGCGTTTCTCTTCGGCGAGGCTGCGGATGGTCGCCAGGACTTCGCCTACCAACTCCGGGTCGAGGGCCGAGGTCGGTTCATCGAACAGGATCACTTCCGGCTCCATCGCCAAGGCTCGGGCAATGGCCACCCGCTGCTGCTGGCCACCGGACAGGCGCCGGGGGTAGGCGTCTTCCTTGCCCGCCAGGCCAACCTTGGCCAGCAGTGCGCGACCGAGGCGGTCAGCGGTCTCGCGTGGCATCTTCTTGACCACCAGCGGGCCTTCGATGACGTTCTCCAGGGCGGTGCGATGGGGGAACAAGTTAAAGCCCTGGAACACAAAACCCACATGCTGGCGCAGGCGCCGCACCAGGCCCTGTTGCTGGTTGAGCGGGCGGCTGCCGTCGATCTCGATGTCGCCGACCTTGATCCGGCCACTGGTGGGTTCTTCGAGGAAATTCAGGCAGCGCAGGAAGGTGGTCTTGCCGGAGCCGCTGGGGCCAATGATGGCGACAACTTCGCCTTCTTGGACCTCCAGGTCGATCCCGTTGAGCACCACCTGACCCTTGAATTGTTTGGTCAGTTTTTCAACCACGATCATGCTTCAAGACTCCAGGTCATGCCGGTTGACCCGGTCTTCCAGGCGATTCTGAAAATGCGCCAGGATGCTGGCCAGAACCCAGTAGATCAGGGCTGCGGACAGGTACATGGTGAAAATTTCAAAGGTGCGTGCCGATACCAGTTGGGCCTGGCGGAACAGCTCGGGCACCTGGATGGTGGCGGCCAGCGCCGTATCTTTTACCAGCGAAATAAAGCTGTTGCCCAGGGGCGGCAGGGCCGTGCGCATCGCCTGCGGCAGGATGGCCCGGCGCAAGGTCTGTGCGCGGGTCATGCCGATACTGGCGGCAGCTTCCCACTGGCCACGCTCGATGGAGGCAATGGCGGCGCGCAGGATTTCACAGGCATAGGCCGCCATGTTCAGCGAGAAGCCGATCATCGCTGCCGGGATCGGATCCAGCTCGATGCCCACCTGCGGCAAGCCGTAGTAGATCAAGAACAGCTGCACCAGCAACGGCGTGCCGCGAAAGAACGAGACGTAGACCCTGGCCGTCCAGCTCAAGAGCTTGAAGCGCGACAGGCGCATCAAGGCCAGGCCGAAGCCCAGCAGCAAGCCGAAAAACATCCCGCCGAGGCTGAGAATCACCGTGTAGTACGCGCCCTTGAGCAGAAAGGGCGCGGAATCGAGCGCGAGTTGGAAACCTGCTTCCATTATTGGGTGACGTCAGCGTTGAAGTATTTCTCGGACAGCTTCTTCAAAGTGCCGTCGGCGCGCAGTTTGTCGAGGGCCTGGTTGACCGCTTCAAGCAATTCAGGCTCGCCTTTGCGCAGGGCAATCCCGGCTTCCTGGCGGGAGAAGGCTTCACCGGCAGCGGCGGTGTCCTTGGCTTTTTTCGCATATTCCAGGGCCGCCAGGCGGTCGATCAGAATCGCGTCGATACGGCCAATGCGCAGGTCCTGGAATTTGGTGGGGTCGTCGTTATAGGTCTTGATGATGGCTTTGGGTTGGTTGTCTTTGAGCCATTGTTCGTAGTTGGTGCCAAGGCCCACCCCGACTTTCTTGCCGGCCAGGTCGTCGGCGGTCTTGATGGTGTCGACGTTTTTCGCCAGGGTCAGCGCCTGGATCCCGGAGACGGTGTAGGGCTTGGAGAAATCGTATTTTTTCTTGCGCTCTTCGGAGATCGTCACCTGGTTGACCACTGCGTCGAGGCGCTTGGATTCCAGGGCGGCGAGGATGCCGTCCCACGGGGTAGCCTGCAGCTTGACCTTGACCCCCAGTTCCTTGGCCAGGGCTTCGGACAGCTCGGCTTCAAAGCCACTGAGTTTGCCGTTTTCATCGACGAAACTGAACGGTGGGTAGGTGCCTTCCAGGCCGATCTTGATCTCGCCGGCCTTCTTGATGTTGCCCAGTTGCTCGCCGGCAACTGCCTGGCCCAGCAAGCCGGCGCCAAGCGCCAGGCCCAATGTGCCAACCAGCAACGTGCGACGCAGTACAGAAATAGTCATGACAAGCCCCTGTGTTTTTTATGGTGAGCGAAGCAGGTGACGCAGTGGTCGTATCCTGCCCTAAAAACGCGGTGTGTGGGAGCGCGACTATAGGGCGAGTTTGAAAGCGTTAAAAATAATATAAATTAAACTTTATATTCCATTTTTGCATATTAAGTAGAGATTCAATGTGTCCAATCAGAACACTGAGTCATAGGCAAACAACGCCGGCGCGCCGCCGGTGTGCAGGAAGATGATCGGCCCTTCAGCGAAGGCCTGGCGACCGATACCGTCGAGCAACCCGGCCATGGCCTTGCCGGTGTAGACCGGGTCCAGCAACAGGCCTTCCTGGCTTGCCAGCAGCTTGATTGCCGCCAGGGTGCCGGCGTTGGGTTCGCCGTAGCGCGGGGCGAAGTATTCGTCCCATAAAATCACGTTGAAGGCGTAGGGTACCGTCACCCCCAACAACTGCGCCGTGCGCTCGGCCAGGCCTTGGACCTTGGGCCGTTGCGCTTCGTCGGTGCGCGACACGGTGACGCCAATCACCGGCAAGTCCGGCAGCACTTCACTCAACGCCAGGGCCAGGCCGCTGTGGGTGCCGGCGCTGCCGGAGGCCAGGACCACTGCCGCGAACTGCAGGCCGCTGTCTTCGATTTGCCCGGCCAGTTCCAGCCCGGCCCGCACATAACCCAGGGCGCCCAGGGCGTTGGAGCCGCCAATGGGCACTATGTAGGGGTTTTTACCATTGCTGCGCAGGCGTTCGGCCAGGGCGTTGAGTTGCTCGTCGGCGTTGTCCAGGTTTTCGACCAATTCGACCTTGGCGTCGAACAGCTCGACCAACAGGCGGTTGCCGTTGCCCAGGTAGTTGGGGTCGTCGGTGCCCGTGGGATTTTCCAGCAGGGCGACACAGCCTAGGCCCAGCTTGGCGGCGAGGGCTGCGGTCTGGCGCACATGGTTGGACTGGATCGCGCCGGCGGTGATCAACGTGTCGGCGCCTTGGGCCAGGGCATCGGCGGCGAGGTATTCGAGCTTGCGCAGCTTGTTGCCGCCCATGGCCAGCGGCGTGGTGTCATCGCGCTTGATGTAGATATCACGGCCCAGCCAGGTCGACAGTCGTTCGAGTTTTTCCAGGGCGGTGGCGCCGCCCAGCAGGTTCAGACGATTAAAACGGTCGAGCTGTTGTTTGATCATGGTTACGCACGGGTAATAGAAGATGGGGAGGACTATAGGCAGGGCTTTTTGCCGGGGCAACCGCCAGATGCTTATGCCAAAGTGTTATTAGCATCGCACCATTGGTTCTTAAGGGCCGCCCGGTTGCATACCGTAAAGTGTGGCCATTACCTCAGGAGGGAATACCGTGAGTGAGCGTTCCAGTCATTGGCAGTTACAGACCATCGTCAGCCAGTTGCGCGGCGCCCGGGATCAGTGGCGTACCCGCAATGGGCGGGTCAGCGGCGAGCAGGGCGGTCGCGAGTTACCGTCGCGCGAGGCCGTGGCGCAAATTCTTGAAGCGCTGTGCGGTGCGCTGTTCCCCATGCGCCTGGGCCCGGTGGATCTGCGTGAGGAAAGTGAGGACTTCTACGTCGGCCATACCCTGGATGTGGCGCTCAACGCCTTGCTCGCCCAGGCCCGCCTGGAGTTGCGCTACGCCGCGCGCCAGGGCGGCAATGCCGATAAGGAAGTCGATGCACTGGCCATCCGCTTGATCCAGGACTTTGCCCTGGCTTTGCCGGCGCTGCGCAGCCTGTTGGACACCGATGTGCTGGCGGCCTATCACGGGGATCCGGCTGCACGCACGGTGGATGAGGTGCTGCTGTGCTATCCGGGCATTCTCGCGGTGATCCACCATCGCCTGGCCCACCATTTGTATCGCGCCGGGCTGCCTCTGCTCGCGCGGATCAGCGCGGAAATCGCGCATTCGGCCACTGGCATCGACATTCACCCAGGCGCGCAGATCGGCCCGAGCTTCTTTATCGACCACGGCACGGGTGTGGTGATTGGCGAAACGGCGATCATTGGCGAGCGGGTGCGTATCTATCAGGCGGTGACCCTGGGCGCCAAGCGTTTCCCGGCGGATGAAGATGGGCAGTTGCAGAAGGGCCATCCACGCCACCCGATTGTCGAGGACGATGTGGTGATCTACGCCGGGGCGACGATCCTGGGGCGAATCACCATCGGCAAGGGTTCGACCATTGGCGGCAACGTGTGGCTGACCCGCAGCGTGCCGGTGGGGGCGAATATCACGCAGGCGAACTTGCAGCATGATGACGGGACGCAGAAGTAGCGACGACCTGATGGGGGAGCGGGCTTGTGTGGGAGCGGGCTTGCCCGCGATGGCGGTAGGCCAGTCAAATACCTCTAACCTGACACTCAGTTGTCGCGGGCAAGTCCGCTCCCACAGGGGATGGCATTTCAATTTAGGCCAGCAATCGCTGAACGTTTTACCTTCCCCACACGTCATACCCTTCCTTGAGCTAGTGTAGGAATTACCTACCACTCAGCCCTGCGATTAGTCCCAGACCGCCTATCCATGTTTAACTTGAACGTTCGTTCAAGTTAAACCGGTGGTTCGCTGCCCGCTCACAACAGGAGGCTTACCTTTGCTGAGTCCGTTTTATACAGCCACATCCAATACCCTCGAGGTGCACCGTTCATGAGTGCATCGTCTGTTCCTTCAAGCGGCCAGGTGCGTATGAATGCACCGGTGTTTTACTTCGCCGCCAGCTTCATCCTGCTGTTTGGTGTCACCGTAATCGCGATCCCCGAGCAGGCCGGCGCCTGGTTGCTGGCCGCGCAAAACTGGGCGGCCAATACGGTCGGCTGGTACTACATGCTGGCGATGACCCTGTATCTGGTCTTCGTGGTGGTCACCGCGTTGTCTGGCTACGGCAAGATCAAACTCGGTGCCGACCACGACGAGCCCGAATTCAGTTACCTGTCCTGGGCCGGCATGCTGTTTGCCGCCGGGATCAGCATCACGCTGTTTTTCTTCTGCGTCTCGGAACCCTTGACCCACCTGGTGCAACCGCCCCAGGGCGAGGCCTTGAACGCCGACGCGGCGCGCCAGGCCATGCAGGTGCTGTTTCTGCATTGGGGCCTGCATGGCTGGGGCGTCTTTGCGTTCGTCGGCATGGCCCTGGCGTACTTCGCCTACCGGCATAACCTGCCGCTGGCCTTGCGTTCGGCGCTGTACCCGCTGATCGGCAAGCGCATCAATGGCCCCATCGGCTATGCGGTGGATGGCTTCGGCATCATCGCCACGGTGTTCGGCCTGGGCGCGGACATGGGTTTTGGGGTGCTGCACCTCAACTCGGGCCTGGACTACCTGTTCGGCATCGCCCACACCCAATGGATCCAGGTCGGCCTGATCACCCTGATGATGGGCGCGGCGATCCTGGTCGCAGTGGCCGGTGTCGACAAGGGCGTGCGGGTCATGTCCGACATCAACATGCTGCTGGCCTGTGCGCTGCTGCTGTTTGTGTTGTTCGCCGGGCCCACCCAGCATTTGCTCAACACCCTGATCCAGAACGTCGGTGACTACCTGGGCGCACTGCCGACCAAGAGTTTTGACGTCTACGCCTACAACGAGCCCAGCGATTGGCTCGGCGGCTGGACCGTGTTTTATTGGGCCTGGTGGATCGCATGGTCGCCGTTCGTGGGCCTGTTTATCGCACGCATTTCCCGTGGCCGGACCATCCGCGAATTTGTCTTCGGCGTGCTCCTGATCCCACTGGGTTTCACCCTGGCCTGGATGTCGATCTTCGGCAACAGTGCGATTGACCAGGTGCTCAACCACGGCATGGCGGCGCTGGGGCAGTCGGCCATCGACAACCCGTCGATGAGCCTGTACCTGCTGCTGGAAACCTATCCATGGAGCAAGACTGTCATCGCGGTCACGGTGTTTATCAGTTTTGTGTTCTTTGTCACCTCGGCCGACTCCGGCACCGTGGTGCTGTCGACCCTGTCGTCCAAGGGCGGCAATGCCGATGAAGACGGGCCGAAGTGGCTGCGGGTGTTCTGGGGCGCCATGACCGCGCTGGTGACCAGCGCCTTGCTGTTTGCCGGTAGCATTGACTCGCTCAAGTCGGCGGTGGTGCTGACGTCGTTACCGTTCTCGTTGATCCTGCTGTTGATGATGTGGGGGCTGCACAAGGCGTTCTACCTCGAATCGCAGAAGCAGATCGCCCGGATGCATTCCCTGGCACCCGTCTCGGCGGCCTCCCGCAGGGGCCGTGGCGGCTGGCGCCAGCGCCTGAGCCAGGCGGTGCATTTCCCGTCGCGCGATGAGGTGTACCGCTTCCTCGAAACCACGGTACGCCCGGCGATTGAAGAAGTGACGGCAGTGTTTGTCGAGAAGGGCCTGAACGTCGTCACCCAGCCTGACCCGTCCAACGACAGCGTCAGCCTGGAAATCGGCCATGGCGAAGAGCGTCCGTTTGTCTATCAGGTGCAGATGCGCGGCTACTTCACGCCGTCCTTTGCCCTCGGTGGCCTGGGCTCGAAGGCAATCAACAACCGTCGCTACTACCGCGCGGAAGTGCACTTGAGCGAAGGCAGCCAGGATTACGACCTGGTGGGCTACACCAAAGAGCAGATCATCAACGACATCCTCGACCAGTACGAACGGCACTTGCAGTTCCTGCATCTGGTCCGCTGATGCAACCTTTGTAGGCGCCGGCTTGCCGGCGCCTACAGGGCGTGTCGGATCAGAACGGCACATCACCCAGAATCGTCGCCCGATGCATCACACGCCGCTGTGGCCGATAGTCGTCCACGGCGTAGTGCTGCGTCACGCGGTTGTCCCAGAAGGCCACGTCGTTGACTTGCCAGCGCCAGCGCAGGGTGAATTCCGGGCGAGTGGCGTGGGCGAACAACAGCTTGAGGATGACTTCGCTTTCGGCCGGCTCCAGTTCGTTGATCTTGCTGGTGAAGCCCTCACTGACAAACAGCGATTTACGCCCGCTGACCGGGTGGGTGCGGATCACCGGGTGGGACAGGGGCGGGTTCTTTTTGCGCGCTTCTTCCCAGCGGGCCAGGTCTTGGGCGGTGTTGCCGTAACGTTCCTGAGGGAACGAGCGGGTGAAGTCATGGGTTGCCGTCAGGCCGGTCAAAAAAATCTTCATCGGTTCCGACAGTGCCTCGTAGGCCGCAATACCGCTGGCCCACAAAGTGTCACCGCCAAAGGCCGGCAGCAGCTTGGCGCTGAGCACCGCGCCCAGGGCCGGGGTGGGCAGGAAGGTCACGTCGGTGTGCCAGATGGCATTGTCGCGCACGTCGGTGACGGCGGTGTCGAGCACCAGCACTTCAGGCTGCTCGGGCACGTTGGGGTAGATCGGGTGAATATGCAGGTCACCGAAATTCGCCGCGAAGCGCGCTTGCTGCTGCGGGGTGATCGGCTGGTCGCGAAAGAACAGCACCGAATGCTGGAGCAGCGCGCGCTCGATGGCGTCGCGCTGTTCGAGGTTCAGCGCCTGGGTGATATCGACGCCACTGATCTGGGCGCCCAGGGCGGTGCTTAAGGGGGTAACGGTCAGGTGGCTCATGTTGTTCTCTTCCTAGTGGGCCTGGCCATGCCAAGGCACCCATTTACGCTGCAGGGCGCGTAGGCCCATTTCCATGGCAAAGGCGATCAGCGCGATCACCAGGA
This sequence comes from Pseudomonas sp. MF5691, assembly GCF_016405645.1. Lineage (NCBI taxonomy): Bacteria > Pseudomonadati > Pseudomonadota > Gammaproteobacteria > Pseudomonadales > Pseudomonadaceae > Pseudomonas > Pseudomonas sp. MF5691. The sequence goes on along the minus strand of NZ_JAEKDC010000003.1, from coordinate 490,751 downwards.
TGCCCAGTACCACCACGTCGGTGACCAAAAATTGCGCGGCTGACTGCACCATGAACCCCAGGCCGCTGGTGGCGGCGATCAACTCGGCGGCCACCAGGGTCGACCAACCGACACCCAGGCCGATGCGCACGCCGGTAAGGATATCGGGCAGGGCGCTGGGCAAGATCACATGGCGGATCAACTGCGCCCGCGTGGCGCCCAGGGACTGCGCTGCGCGCAATTTGGCCGGGTCGACCGTGCGCACGCCGGTGGCGGTGGCGATGGCAATCGGGGCGAAGATCGCCAGGTAGATCAGCAACACCTTGGACAGCTCACCGATGCCGCACCAGATCACGATCAAGGGCAGGTAGGCCAGCGGCGGGATCGGCCTGTAGAACTCGATCAGCGGGTCGAGAATGCCGCGGGCGATGCGGTTGGCGCCGATAGCAATGCCGATCGGCACGGCGGTCAGCACTGCAAAGCCCAGGCCCAGGCCGATACGGCCAAGGCTGGCACCCAGGTGCTGCCAGAGGGTGGAGTCCATATAGCCGCTGGTCGCCAGCAGCCAGCCCTTTTGCAGCACGGCAGACGGAGGCGGCAGGAACAGCGGCTCGATCAGCCCGCTGGCGGTCACGGCCCACCACAGCGCCAGCAGCGCACCCAGGGTCAGCCCGCTGATCCAGCGTGTGCTCAGATTGCGGCGCAGCGCCGGGGTGGCCGGGCTGACGGCGGTGGCCGGGATTTCATAACTGCTCATGCGGACTCCTGCCGTTGCGAGAACACTTTGCCCAGCACGTGTTCGCGGGTTTCGATAAACCGTGGGTCGGACTTGATCGCACGGGCCGACTCGCCGGCCGCGTAACGCTGGCCAAAGTCCAGGCTCAGGCGCTCGACGATTTGCCCGGGGTTGGGCGCCAGCAGAATCAGGTCGGTGGCGAGGAACACCGCTTCTTCGATGTCATGGGTGATCAGGAATACCGGCTTGGCCGTGCGCCGCCAGACTTGCAGCAGCAGCTCCTGCATCTGTTCACGGGTGAAGGCATCGAGGGCGCCGAAGGGTTCGTCCATCAGCAGCACCCGTGGGTCGGCAGCCAGGGCGCGGGCCAGGCCGACGCGTTGTTTCTGCCCGCCAGACAGCTGCCAGATGCGCCGGCTGTCAAAGCCGGCCAGGTCCACCAGGGCAAGCATTTCCCGGGCGCGGACTTGCCGCTGGGCCTTGGGCACACCGGCCAGCTCCAGGCCGAAGCCGACATTGGCCAGCACGTCTTGCCAGGGCAGCAGGGCGTCGTCCTGGAACACCACGCCACGCTCGGCACTCGGGCCTTGCACGGGCACGCCATCGAGGGTGATGCGTCCGGCGCTGGGTTCGACGAAGCCGGCAATCAGGTTCAACAGCGAAGTCTTGCCACTGCCGGAAGGGCCGAGGGCCACCAGCAATTGCTGGGGGCCGAGGGTCAGGGAAATATCCGCCAGCACGGGCGTGGTTGCGCCTGGGTACTGTGCGCTGATGCGCTCCAGCTGTAGCAAGGCCATCGCGATGAACTCCTGATCAGTTAGTGATGAACTTGGCGCTGACGTAAGGGGCGTAGTCCGGCAGCACGGCCTCGACCTTGCCTTGTTCCTTGAGGAACGCGGCGGTATCGGTCACGGCCTTGGTGGTCGGGGCGCCAAGTAGCGTCACTTGGTCGGCGGCCAGTGGGTAGACGTTGCCTTGCAGCAGCAGCGGGATATCACTGGCCTTGGCGCCGGAGAGCCTCACCAGTTTGTCGACGTTGCCCTTATCGGCCAGCCAGGCTTGTGGGTCTTTACGGTATTGGGCGTAGGCATCAAGGGTGACTTTGGCAAAGGCGCTGACAATTTCCGGGTGCTTCTCGGCAAAGTCCTTACGCACGATCCAGGCATCGAAGGTCGGCGCGCCGAACTTGGCCAGTTCGCCCGAGGTGATCAGCACCTTGCCGTTTTCCTTGGCCACGCCCAGGGCCGGATCCCAGACATAAGTGGCGTCGATATCGCCACGCTTCCAGGCGGCGATGATGGCCGGCGGGGCGAGGTTGAGTACGGTGACTTTCGACGGGTCGATGTTCCAGTGCTTGAGCGCGGCCAACAGGCTGTAGTGGCCGGTGGAAACAAACGGCACGGCGATTTTCTTGCCGATCAGGTCCTGCGGGCTGTTGATCCCGGAACCGTTGCGCGCCACCAGGGCTTCGGCGCCACCGATCTGGGTGGCGACGAGGAAGGTCTGCACCGGCACTTTGCGGGTGATGGCTGCGGTCAGCGGGCTGGAACCGAGGTAGCCGATCTGCACATCGCCGGACGCGATGGCGGCGATGATATCGGCGCCATTGTCGAATTTGCGCCAGTCGATAGTGGCGTTCGTGGCTTTTTCATAAGCGCCGTCGGCCTGGGCGACTTTGGCCGGGTCAACGGTGGTCTGGTAGGCGATGGTCACGTCGGCCGCCTGGGCAAACAGGCTGGCGCCGGCCAGGGACAGGGCCGCCAGGAGGCGTAAAGGGGAAGGTCGTAGCATGGAGAGGCTCCTCATCAGGCGGCCAGACGTTGGCGTGTGAGGAGACTAAATGATCTAAGAATCCGAAAATAAATAACCTTTTCGAATTAGCTTATGAGGAGAAAAGTGCAAACAGAGCTTCAGGGCCATGAAATTAATGGGGGAGCTGGCTTGCCTGCGATAGCGGTATAACAGCCGACATCTTATTTGGATGTGACGGCCTCATCGCAGGTAAGCCAGCTCCCACTGGGGGCATCGGATGGCGTCAGTTACTGATCGCCAGGATGCTCGCCTGGTACGCCCCGACAAACACGTCGAAATCGCCCACTTCGTTCTGCTCCAGCTCCGCCTGTTGCGCCAGCGATGTACGCGCCAGCTCTTCAAAACGCGCCTGCTCGTCTGCCGGCAACGGTTCGCTACGGAAGTACTCGGCATGCACTTCGCTCTGACGCAGGGAGAACTGCGCAAAGCTTTCCTTGCGCTCCTGCATGGCGGCCAACACTTGGGCCGACGGGGTCAGGGACGAATCCTGGATCTTCGCCAACTGGGCATCCAGTGCCAGGCTGTGTTCGCTGATGCCCTGGCTCTGGTCCAGCAGAGCAGCCAGCGGGGCGATTTTCTCCAGCAGTTCGGCGGCCCATTCCTTCATTTCCACCGCCTGGCCGCGACGCTGCAATTGCAGCCCCGGACGCCGGCCTTCCTTGACCACACTGAGGAAGTTCGACGTGGCATTGCCGCACTCGTTGTTTTCGAACAGCGGGCTGTCGTCCAATGCGCAGTACAGCAGGAACGCGTCGAGGAAGCGCGACTCCGGCAGGTCGATGCCCATCGGCAGGAACGGGTTGATGTCCAGGCAGCGCACTTCGATGTACTGGATGCCACGGGCCATCAGCGCCTGGATCGGCCGTTCGCCGGTGTAGGTCACGCGTTTGGGGCGGATATTGGAGTAGTACTCGTTTTCGATCTGCAGGATGTTGGTGTTGAGCTGTACCCACTCACCATCCTTATGGGTGCCGACTTCGACGTAGGGCGCGTAGGGCGTTGCCACCGCTTCGCGCAGGCTGTCGGTGTAGCTGGCCAGATCGTTATAGCAAGGGGTCAGGCCGGCCTGGGCGTTGCTCTGGTAACCCAGATCGCTCATGCGCAGGCTGGTGGCATAGGGCAGGTACAGGGTGTCGGCATCGAACTGTTCCAGCTGGTGGGAACGCCCGCGCAGGAAACCCGCATCCAGGGCTGGCGAGGCACCGAACAGATACATCAGCAGCCAGCTGTAGCGGCGGAAGTTACGGATCAACGCGATATAGGCCGTGGACTGGTAGTCACGGTCGGTGCCCACGAAGCCTTCGGCTTCCTTGAGCAACGGCCACAGCTCTTCCGGCAGGGAGAAGTTGTAGTGGATACCGGCAATGCACTGCATGGTCTTGCCGTAGCGCAGGGCCAGGCCCTTGCGATACACGTATTTGAGCTGTCCGATATTGGAGGTGCCGTAGTAGGCAATCGGAATATCTTCCTCGGCCGGCAACGGGCACGGCATCGATGGACTCCACAGGTACTCGTTGCCGAGCTTGCTGTAGGCAAAACGATGAATTTTGTCGAGGCTGCGCAGGGTATCTGCCGGGTTGGGCAGTGCCGGCGTGATGAACTCCAGCAGCGACTCGGAATAGTCGGTGGTAATCGACTCATGGGTCAATGCGGCGCCCAGGGCCTCTGGATGCGGCGTTTGAGCCAGGCGGCCTTCGCCGGTGACACGCAGGCATTCACGCTCGATGCCGTGCAGGCAGTGCTCAAGCAAAGAGAGGTGTTCGCGCTTGCCGAGCAGAGCCAGGCGGCGGTTGAGAAGTTCGCTCAAGTTGGATTCCTTCACGCGTCAGTCGCCCCAATATGGGGGTGGGCAAGACGGTCTACAAGGGTGAAGTTAAAACTGGCGTTATCGCCTGGTTTTCGAGCCGGAACAACCTGCTCTGAAAGTGCCGACTTCATTCCCTGAATTTGGCTATCGCGCAGGAAGAAAATTCCGACGCTGTTTTCGCAGCGCCGAAATTAACCCAAATTGATGACAGGGAGCTATAGGACAGCGAAGGTGCCTTGTGCTTTTGCGACGAGTCTTTCGTCCTGATACACCTCGGCCTCGACCACCAGCGTGCGCCGGCCGGGGTGGATGACCCGGGCGGTGCACAGCACGTCACCGTCGGACACGGCACGGATGTAGTTGATTTTGCACTCGATGGTTGCGCTCTGCTGGTCAAAACCGTGGGAGCTGGAACAGGCCAGCCCCATGGCAATGTCCACCAGGCTGAAAATCGCCCCGCCATGGAGCTTGCCCGCGCGGTTGCGCAATTGTGGCTCCAGGCTCAGGGCAACCTCGGCAACGCCTTGGTCCAGGCGTTGCAGACGGCAGCCGAGCAGCTCGCTGAAGGCGCTGTGGGTCAAGCCGGCTGGCAGCTCCATCAGCGCTTTTTCAACTGCTTGGCGTTGGCGAACAGCGAAGCCATGGCGTTATTGGCCGGGGCTGCGGTGGTGGCTTCCTTACGCGGTGCAGTGTTTTCCGAGCGGTTTTGCGACTGGCGTGGTGCTGAACCCGGGCGTGCGCCACGGGCACCGTCGATTTTCTCGCCGGGGGTATCGCTCATGCGCATCGACAGGCCCACGCGTTTGCGCGGGATATCCACTTCCATGACCTTGACCTTGACCACATCCCCGGCCTTCACCGCCTCGCGCGGATCCTTGATGAACTTCTCTGAAAGCGCGGAGATATGCACCAAACCGTCCTGATGCACACCGATATCCACAAATGCGCCGAAGTTGGTCACGTTGGTCACCACGCCTTCGAGGATCATCCCCAGTTGCAAGTCCTTGAGGTCTTCGACGCCTTCCTGGAACTCGGCGGTCTTGAACTCCGGACGCGGGTCGCGGCCCGGTTTTTCCAGTTCTTGCAGGATGTCGGTGATGGTCGGCACACCGAAGGTTTCGTCGGTGTACTTCTTCGGATCCAGGCGCTTGAGGAACGCGGCGTCGCCGATCAGCGAGCGGATATCGCGGTCGGTTTCAGCGGCGATGCGCTGTACCAGCGGATAGGCTTCCGGGTGGACTGCCGAGGCGTCGAGCGGGTTGTCACCGTTCATCACGCGCAGGAAGCCGGCGGCCTGTTCGAAGGTTTTTTCGCCAAGGCGTGCGACTTTTTTCAGCGCCGCTCGGGTCTTGAACGCGCCGTTTTCATCGCGATGGGTGACGATATTCTGCGCCAGGGTGGAGTTGAGGCCGGAAATCCGCGCCAGCAGGGCGACCGAGGCAGTGTTGACGTCGACGCCGACCTTGTTCACACAGTCTTCCACCACTGCATCCAGGCCGCGCGCCAGTTTCAGCTGCGACACGTCGTGCTGGTACTGGCCGACGCCAATGGATTTAGGGTCGATCTTCACCAGCTCGGCCAGTGGATCCTGTAGTCGGCGTGCGATGGACACCGCGCCACGGATCGACACGTCGAGGTCCGGGAATTCCTTGGAGGCCAGTTCCGACGCCGAGTACACCGAAGCGCCCGCCTCGGAGACCATGACCTTGGTCATTTTCATGCCTGGGTATTTTTTGATCAGTTCCAGGGCCAGCTTGTCGGTTTCGCGGCTGGCGGTGCCGTTGCCGATGGCAATCAGGTCTACCGCATGCTTGGCGCACAGGGCGGCGAGGATGGCGATGGTCTGGTCCCACTTGTTGTGGGGCACGTGCGGGTACACGGTGGCGTGGTCCAGCAGCTTGCCGGTGGCGTCGACCACGGCGACCTTGCAACCGGTGCGCAGGCCCGGGTCCAGGCCCAGGGTTGCGCGCGGGCCGGCCGGAGCGGCCAGCAGCAGGTCGTGCAGGTTGTGGGCGAATACGTTGATCGCCTCGGTCTCGGCGCCGTCGCGCAGCTCGCCCAGCAGGTCGGTTTCCAGGTGGGTGTAGAGCTTGACCTTCCAGGTCCAGCGCACGACTTCACTGAGCCATTTATCCGCAGGACGATTCTGATTCTGGATGCCGAATTGTTGGCCGATCATGCCTTCGCACGGGTGCATGGTGCCCGGCAGTTCGTCGCCGACCTTCAGTGCGGAGCTGAGAATGCCTTCGTTGCGGCCGCGGAAAATGGCGAGGGCGCGGTGGGACGGCATGCTTTTCAGTGGTTCGTCGTGCTCGAAGTAATCGCGGAACTTGGCGCCTTCTTCCTCTTTGCCGGCGATCACACGGGCGCTGAGGGTGGCTTCCTGTTTCAGGTAGTTACGCAATTTTTCCAGCAGGTTGGCGTCTTCGGCGAAACGCTCCATGAGGATGTACTTGGCGCCTTCGAGGGCGGCCTTGACGTCGGCCACGCCTTTTTCGCCATCGACAAAGCGCGCGGCTTCGGTTTCCGGGGTCAGGGACGGGTCGTTGAACAGACCGTCGGCCAGCTCGCCGAGGCCGGCTTCCAGGGCGATCTGGCCCTTGGTGCGGCGCTTCTGCTTGTACGGCAGGTACAAGTCTTCGAGGCGGGTCTTGGTGTCGGCGAGCTTGATATCGCGTTCGAGTTGCGGGGTCAGCTTGCCCTGCTCCTGGATGCTGGCGAGAATGCTGACACGCCGTTCGTCGAGTTCTCGCAGGTAGCGCAGGCGCTCTTCCAGATGCCGCAGCTGGATATCATCGAGGCTGCCGGTCACTTCTTTACGGTAACGGGCGATGAAGGGCACGGTGGAGCCTTCATCCAGTAGAGCGACGGCCGCTTCGACCTGTTGTGGGCGTACACCGAGTTCCTCGGCGATGCGGCTGTTGATGCTGTCCATAAAACCACCTGAAATTCTTGAAAGCAGTGCGCAGGCCCGGAAAACAAGGCTTTGCGCGGCTGGTTGAGCGGCCCGACTGGCGCCGCTGCCTGGGTCAAGAGGCAGCCTATTGACCCTCGAAATCGAAAAAGTCACGACAAGCAGATGAAAAAACACCAGGCCGGCCACGGTATTGCCCGGCACTGAGGCGCGGCATTATAACCAGCGATCCGTTCTTGGGGGGATTGCGCCAGGCGCCGGCGCACTGGTGGTTGGAGAAAAATCTGCTAACAATGCGTACCGTGCGTATAACGGCAGCTAAGCCATAATGCGCGCCAGATAAGAGGAGCATCCAATGAGCAGCACTGCACAAACTGCTGAAGGCGAAAAAATTCTCATCGTTGATGACGATCCGGGGCTGAGCAGCCTGCTGGAGCGGTTCTTCACCTCCAAGGGCTACCGTGCCCGCGCGGTGCCGAACACCGAGCAGATGGACCGCCTGCTCGGGCGCGAAGTCTTCAACCTGGTCGTGCTTGACCTGATGTTGCCCGGCGAAGACGGCCTGACCGCCTGCAAGCGCCTGCGCAGCACCAACAACCAGATCCCGATCATCATGCTGACCGCCAAGGGCGATGAGCTGAGCCGTATCAAGGGCCTGGAACTGGGCGCCGACGACTACCTGGCCAAGCCATTCAACCCCGACGAGCTGATGGCGCGGGTCAAGGCCGTATTGCGTCGCCAGGCGGCTCCCGTACCGGGCGCGCCAGGCAGCGAAGATGAAAGCGTGACTTTTGGTGACTACGAACTGTCGCTGGCTACCCGTGAGCTCAAGCGTGGCGAAGAAGTCCACATGCTCACCACGGGCGAATTCGCGGTGCTCAAGGCGCTGGTGATGAACGCTCGCCAACCGCTGACCCGTGACAAGCTGATGAACCTGGCCCGTGGTCGTGAATGGGACGCCCTGGAGCGCTCCATCGATGTGCAGATTTCCCGTCTGCGCCGGATGATCGAGCCGGATCCGTCCAAGCCGCGTTATATCCAGACAGTGTGGGGCGTGGGTTACGTGTTTGTGCCGGATGGCACGGCAACCAAGTAATCGATGATTTGCACATGCGGGTATTCCGGAGTTCGATCCCAAGGGGTCGGCCGGATGCCCGGCGTCTGCAATTCTGCGAGCGTGGCTCGCTCTTGCCAGGTGTCTAGCTGTCTTCTATGAAAACCCCGCTGTGGTTCCCCCAAAGTTTCTTCTCCCGCACCCTTTGGCTGGTGCTGATCGTCGTGCTGTTTTCCAAGGCGCTGACCCTCGTTTATCTATTGATGAACGAAGACGTGCTGGTGGACCGGCAGTACAGCCATGGTGTTGCGCTGACATTGCGTGGCTACTGGGCTGTGGATCCGGAGAACCGCGAAAAAGTCGCCAAGGCGTCGACGTTGACCCGCGTGGATGGGGCTGGCGTGCCGGAAGGCGAGCAGCATTGGCCTTACAGCGAGATCTACCAGCGCCAGATGCAGGCCGAACTGGGTGAAGACACCGAGGTGCGCTTGCGCATGCATGTATCACCCGCCCTCTGGGTGCGCGCGCCGAGCCTGGGCGATGCATGGATCAAGGTTCCGCTGTATCCGCACCCGCTGCGGGGGCAGAAGATCTGGAACGTACTTGGCTGGTTCCTGGCTATCGGCCTGCTTTCCACCGCGTCGGCCTGGATTTTCGTGCGCCAGCTCAACCAGCCGCTCAAGCGCCTGGTGTTCGCCGCCAGGCAACTGGGGCAGGGGCGCAGCGTGCGCCTGCCGATCAGCGATACGCCCAGCGAAATGACCGAGGTCTATAGCGCGTTCAACCAGATGGCCGAGGATGTCGAACAGGCCGGTCGCGAGCGTGAGCTGATGCTGGCCGGGGTGTCCCACGACCTGCGCACGCCGCTGACACGCTTGCGCCTGTCCCTGGAACTGATGGGTAACCACACCGACCTGACCGATGACATGGTCCGTGATATCGAAGACATGGACGCGATTCTCGACCAGTTCCTGGCGTTTATCCGCGATGGTCGCGATGAGGTGGTGGAAGAAGTGGACCTGACCGACCTGGTCCGCGAGGTCGTGGCGCCCTATAACCAGAATGGCGAGCAGGTACACATGCGCCTGGAGCCGATCCAGCCCTTTGCGTTGCGCCGGGTCTCGATGAAGCGCCTGTTGAACAACCTGATCGGCAACGCCTTGCATCATGCGGGCACCGAGGTGGAAGTCGCCGCCTATGTGTCTGGTGACACCAACGCGCCCTATGTGGTGCTGAGTGTCATGGACCGTGGCGCCGGGATTGATCCGGCGGAGCTGGAGGGCATTTTCAACCCCTTCACCCGTGGCGACCGTGCTCGTGGTGGCAAAGGCACCGGCCTGGGGCTGGCGATTGTGCGGCGGATTGCCTCGATGCATGGTGGCAATGTTGAGCTGCGCAACCGTGCCGATGGCGGGCTGGAAGCGCGGGTGCGCTTGCCGTTGGGGCTGATGTTGCCAAGGGATGCGGTCTAAGCCACGACTAAAATCAAATGTGGGAGCTGGTTTGCCTGCGAAAAAAACTAACAGTGATGTTGAATGTTAGTCAGTCATCGCAGGCAAGCCAGCTCCCACACTGGTTTGTGCTGCCCTAAAGGGCGTATTTCAGCCCTTGCCCTTGGTCCGGGTCAGATTCGGCCCGCTGTTCTTCTCCAGATGCTGAATGATGATCCCCGCCACATCCTTGTTGGTGGTGGTCTCAATTCCTTCCAGGCCTGGTGACGAGTTGACTTCCATCACCAGTGGCCCGTGGTTCGAGCGCAGGATATCCACGCCCGCCACACTCAAGCCCATGACCTTGGCTGCGCGCAGGGCGGTCATGCGTTCTTCCGGGGTGATCTTGATCAGGCTGGCGCTGCCACCCCGATGCAGGTTGGAGCGAAACTCCCCCGGCTTGGCCTGGCGCTTCATCGCGGCAATCACCTTGTCCCCCACCACGAAGCAACGGATATCGGCCCCGCCGGCTTCCTTGATGTATTCCTGGACCATGATGTTCTGCTTGAGGCCCATGAACGCTTCGATCACCGACTCTGCCGCCGTGGCGGTTTCACACAGCACCACACCAATGCCCTGGGTGCCTTCCAGCACCTTGATCACCAATGGCGCACCGTTGACCATCTCGATCAGGTCGGGAATGTCATCGGGGGAATGGGCAAAACCAGTCACGGGCAAGCCGATGCCCCGGCGCGACAGCAATTGCAGGGAGCGCAGCTTGTCCCGGGAGCGGGCAATGGCCACCGATTCGTTGAGCGGAAACACCCCCATCATTTCAAACTGGCGCAGGACCGCGCAGCCGTAGAACGTCACCGAGGCCCCGATACGCGGGATCACCGCGTCGAAGCCTTCCAGTGGTTTGCCCCGGTAGTGGATCTGCGGCTTATGACTGGCAATGTTCATATAGGCGCGCAACGTATCGATCACCACCATCTCATGGCCCCGTTCGGTGCCGGCCTCGACCAGACGGCGGGTGGAATACAGACGCGGGTTACGCGACAGCACAGCGATCTTCATGCAACACCTGTGGCAGCAATAGTGGAGACCGGGAACACCGGCTTGTCTTGAACATACTTGAGCCCCGGGTTGACCACTAACTGGCCGTCGATCAGGGCTTTGGAACCTAGCAACAGGCGGTAACGCATGGTTTTGCGGCAAGCCAGGGTGAACTCCACCCTCCATACCCGATCACCCAGGGCCAGGGTGGTGCTGATGACGTAGCGCACCTGCGCCTGGCCGTTGGAGCTTTTAATGGTTTTCATGGCCACCAGCGGTGCTTCGCAGCGCCGGTGACGCAGTTGCACCACGCTGCCCAGGTGCGCCGTAAAGCGCAGCCATTTTTCACCGTCACGCTCAAAAGGCTCGATCTCGGTGGCATGCAGGCTGGAGGTACTGGCGCCGGTGTCGATCTTTGCGCGCAGGCCCGCCACACCCAAATCGGGAAGCGCCACCCATTCACGCAGACCGACAACGGTCAAATGGTCAAATGTCTTCAATATGAACAACCGGCAATCAGGGAAGTTTCTACGTCATACGACACTAGCGTCCAATAGCTCACGGATTGTGACAACCCAGGACCGTTGACGAGCGCTTGGCGCCGAATTCGCGGTATTCACGCAGAATATTCACCAAATGGCGACAGATATCTTCACACCATAAAAAACGACGGCTGAAGGGAAACTGCCTGACACCTGGCGTATCTTAGGTGAGCCTTGGCGTTTGTGCGTCGAAGGGATTCGACTGTTAAGTTGCGACATTTTTCAGAGCGAGGAATTCAAGTGGCTCAAAAGCAGGAAGAGGACGAAAAAGTCCGTTTGGACAAGTGGCTGTGGGCCGCACGTTTCTACAAGACCCGGGCCTTGGCCAAGGCCGCCATCGAGAGCGGCAAGGTGCACTGCCGAGGCGAGCGCTGCAAGCCGGGCAAGGAACCGCGTGTTGGCGACGAGTTGCAGATTCGCATCGGCTTTGATGAGAAAACCGTGTTGGTGGAGGCGCTCTCCATCGTCCGCCGAGGCGCGCCTGAAGCCCAGGCGCTGTACACCGAGACCCCCGCCAGTATTGCCAAGCGCGAGAATGCGGCGGCCATGCGCAAGGCCGGAGCCTTGGGTATGAGCACCGACGGCAAGCCGAGCAAGAAACAGCGCCGCGACCTGTTCAAGTTTCGCGGCAGCGGCAATGATGATTGAGGGGTTACGTGCAGGAGCCGATCAGGCTCCTGCACCAGGGCTCAGGCGTTGCGGATCACGCTCAGGCGATTGATCGCGGGTACCCGTTGAAGCAGCCGGAATACCGGTTCGGTTATGCGTAGCAGCCAAGCTGAGACCTTCGCCGCAAACGGTGTGTAGTAACCCCAACCCAGCGCTAACAGCGCCAGCAGTACGCCACCGATGTAGTCGTCCTGCCCCCAGTGAGCACCTGCCACCAGGCGCGGCATCATAAACAGCAGTGCCAGGCCCCAGATCAGTACCACCTGGCCGATCCGCTTGGCAAACACGCTCATGAACATCCCCCAGATCAGCAACACTGAAGCATGATCACCGGGGAAACTCTGGCTGGAACGGTCTTTCAATTCCCAGGTTTTTTCCAGGTTCGGGAAATAGTCGCTCATATGGATCGCTCCACTGATCACCATCGACGGGCTATTGTGCTGCCAGCCCATCTGCGCCGCGAGCTTGGAAAACAGCATGCGGATAAACAGCAGTAACAGCAGAATCGCGAGGAAACCGAAAAACGCCTGGCGCACTTCAATCGCCTTGAACACCCATTCGCCGCGAATCAGCAGCATCAGCAGGATCACCCCGACCACCGCATCAAATGGCCGCAGGCTGGCGATCGCCCATACATGCAGCCAGGTCGGGTTGCTGGCCAGCGGGTCGTTGAGCAGATGAAACAGCCATTCGTCGAATATCACGCAAAGCATCTGGCCTGCGGGCCATAGCCAAAAACACAGCAGCCCCAGAGCGAGTAAATTGCACAGGGCCAATCGCCCGAGGTTCCACTTGGCTTGGAACAAACCCGGATTGTTCATAAACTGTTTCCTCTTCGCTCTAAACTCTCTTCACCTATCAGAAGAAAAGCGCACCAAATTGGTGCTAAAGCGCATAATTTTAGAAACATTGTCATCACTTTGTCATCAATTCAGATACCCAGACCTATGACTGATCTACCGGATACCGACTTCACCCAACGTTTCCTCTTTGACGACAACGACGCTCGTGGCGAGCTGGTTGCCCTGGAGCGCAGCTATGCCGAAGTCCTTGCCAAGCATCCCTATCCGGAGCCGGTCGCGCAGTTGCTTGGCGAACTGATGGCCGCCGCGTCGCTGCTGGTGGGCACCATGAAGTTCGATGGCTTGCTGATCCTCCAGGCGCGCTCCGAAGGCCCGGTGCCGATGCTGATGATCGAGTGCTCCAGTGAGCGGGAAATCCGTGGCCTGGCACGTTATGACGCAGACCAGATCCCGGCGGACGCGACCCTGGCCGACCTGATGCCCAACGGCGTGCTGGCGTTGACCATCGACCCGACCGTTGGCCAGCGTTACCAGGGCATTGTCGATCTGGACGGGGAAACCCTGTCCGACTGCTTCACCAACTATTTCGTCATGTCCCAGCAAGTGGGCACCCGCTTCTGGCTCAATGCGGACGGCAAGCGCGCCCGTGGCCTGCTGTTGCAACAGCTGCCGGCGGACCGTATCAAGGACGAGGATGAGCGCGAGGAAAGCTGGCGCGGCCTCACTGCCCTGGCCGGTACCCTGACCGCTGAAGAGCTGCTGGGCCTGGACAACGAAACCATCCTGCACCGCCTGTACCATGAAGAGGAAGTGCGCCTGTTCGATGCGCAATCGCTGCGTTTCCATTGCAGCTGCTCCCGCGAGCGCTCGGGCAATGCCCTGGTGAGCCTGGGCCTTGAGGATGCGCAGAATCTGGCGGTGGAGCACGGTGGCAGAATCGAGATCGACTGCCAGTTCTGCAACCAGCGCTACCTGTTCGACGCTGCCGATATCGCCCAATTGTTCGCTGGCGCTGGCGTTGACACCCCTTCTGGTACCCACCACTAAAACGTTTAAGCACAGGTAAATCACCTGACAAACGCCGGATTAGAGGTGTTCTGACGGGAGGGCCCTACTTTTTTTGGGCTTTTCTGGCATAATCCGGCCCACTTTTTTCGCGGTAGTAGTGCGCAACTTTCTACTACAAAACGTTTGGAGCACTCGGCCATAGGCCGACGGGGAACCTCATGACGCAAGCCAATAACGCCGTATACACCGATCTGAGTGTTGACGATCTGGTCAAAGAAGCCCTGCAGCGCGGTGAAGGCGTGCTTGCCGATACTGGCGCGCTGGTCGTAGAAACCGGTCACCGTACCGGTCGTTCGCCGGTCGACCGTTTCATCGTTGAAGAGCCATCCACCCAGGCCGCTATTGCCTGGGGCCCGATCAACCGCAAGTTCCCGGCCGACAAGTTCGATGCCCTGTGGGCTCGCGTCGAGGCTTTCAACAACGCGCAAGAGCATTTCGTTTCCCACGTGCATGTAGGTTCTGCCGAAGAACACTACCTGGCCGTGAAAATGACCACTCAGACTGCCTGGCAGAACCTGTTCGGTCGTTGCCTGTTCATCAACCCGGCCCAGTACAACCCGGCCGGGCGTGAAGAGTGGCAAGTGCTCAACGTTGCCAACTTTGAATGTGTGCCTGAGCGTGACGGCACCAATTCCGATGGTTGCGTGATCCTCAACTTCGCCCAGAAAAAAGTCCTGATTGCTGGCATGCGTTACGCCGGCGAGATGAAAAAAGCCATGTTCTCGGTGCAGAACTTCCTGCTGCCGGCCGCTGACGTGCTGCCAATGCACTGCGCTGCCAACATCGGTGAAGAAGGCGACGTGACCTTGTTCTTCGGCCTCTCCGGCACTGGCAAGACCACCCTGTCCGCCGACGAAAGCCGCTACCTGATCGGTGACGACGAACACGGTTGGGGCGAAGGCGTGGTGTTCAACATCGAAGGCGGTTGCTATGCCAAGTGCATCGACCTGTCGGAGAAGAACGAGCCGGTCATCTGGAAAGCCATCAAGCACGGCGCCGTCCTGGAAAACGTGGTGATCGACGATGCCAAGCACGCCGATTACACCAACGTCAGCCTGACCCAGAACAGCCGCGCGGCGTACCCGCTGGAGCACGTTGCCAAGCGTTCCGAGAAGAACCTGGGCGGCGAGCCAAACGCGGTGATCTTCCTGACCTGCGACCTGACTGGCGTACTGCCACCGGTGTCGATCCTCAATGAAGAACAAGCGGCCTACCACTTCCTGTCCGGCTACACCGCACTGGTGGGCTCGACTGAAATGGGTTCGGGCAGCGGCATCAAGTCGACCTTCTCCACCTGCTTCGGCGCACCGTTCTTCCCGCGTCCGGCTGGCGAATACGCAGAGCTGCTGATCAAGCGCATCCGTGGCTTCGGCTCCAAGGTCTACCTGGTCAACACCGGTTGGACCGGCGGTGGCTACGGCGTCGGCAAACGCTTCAACATCCCGACCACCCGTGCGGTGATCGCAGCGATCCAGAGCGGCGCGTTGATCGGTGCGCAAACCGAGCACCTGGACACCATCAACCTCGACGTGCCATTGGCCGTACCGGGCGTTGAGACCGGCCTGTTGAACCCACGCAACACCTGGGCTGACAAGGCTGCCTACGACGAAGCAGCGAAGGCCCTGGCCGGCCTGTTCGTCGAGAACTTCAAGAAATTTGAAGTGAGCGACGCGATCAAGGCGGCGGGTCCGAAGTTGTAAGATTCGCTAGCTGTTAAAAAGCCGCCCCTAGTGGGCGGCTTTTTTGTGCGCGTGGAAATCTCGATGAGCGTAGAGCAGGGCGGCAAAAAGGCCCACATTAACCACTCAGTGTTCTTCAGCTCAGATTTTCCAGCGTCTGTGTATCCCAGCTATGAGTCTTGATCGCCAGGTAGAGCATGCCGATGGTGAGCGGCATTTTCTCGCCCCGGCCCTTGGCGCGGTGTTTGAGGAATACATCGAAGACCGGCGGGTTGAAGTAACGATAAGCATCATAGTCACCCAGGTCGAGATCGAATGTCTGCTCCAGCGCCTCCATAAATTGCCTGGCTTCGGCGCCGTCGCAGCCGAGGTCGAAGTTAAGCGAGGTTTTAAGGCGGATGGTCTTGTGCTTGGGCAGGCCGATTTCTTCGTGCAGCAATTGCAGGAGCTGCTGCATGACAGGGTCTTCGGGGAAGTGGGGGGCCAGGTTCATGGTGGGAGCACGCAGGAGTGGGTGAGGGGGATGGTCGTGATGATGGCGGTATTTGTTGCGGGTCAGAAAGAGTGCCAAGCCTATCAAGAACAGAGCGAGGGGGAGGAGTTGAATGCTGAGAATGATGGCCACATAAGGTAGCCAGAATGTCAGGATCAAGCCGCTTACGATAAACGTGGCAGCAAAACGCTTTCTGAGTGTGCCGTCGGTGATTTTGTAATGCAGCAATAGATAAAAGGCGAAGAAGATCGCCGTCTGTAGATACAGCATTTGACTATGGCTCATCTGAGTACACATGCATTGAGAGGCTTGAGCGCTGCGGGCCAATTCCCCCGCTGACCCGAGCCTCTAGGCCGATGATGATGTCTGCACGCTGGAAGTTGCGGAGCTGGCGGGATATCAAATCGCGGGTGAAGTTTTCGATCAGTGATTCTGCCTTGCTGGAAATGATCCCAATTGGGGCTGCAACCGCACCTGAAATGGCTTTTTTGACGACGTTATTCCGGTTGTTCAGGCTATCGGCCTGTTTTCTGGTCAATGGTTTTGAAATGGCCACTGTCATGAGGCACGGAAGATCCTGGGCGAGCATTCGCTCATACAGACTTTGTAGTCGCAGGCGAACCTCTGGCGCAGAGGCCTTTGCGTCTAGCAAGCAAAGGCTGGCAAGTGCTTGCTTGTTATCGGGCCGTACAGTGAAACGAATCACGCTGAACGTGACGCCGTAATGGCCGATGTACTGAGTCCTTTCAAGGTTCACGGATTTCTTGCCGAGAAGGTTGCGAGGGCGCTAGTTTCGGTCAGGCTTGGCCGATTCTGTAGAGGGTTGAGTGGGCACCTGAGGCAGTTTGGGAAGCGTATGGTGCCCGACCAAGCAATTTCCTACAGAGTCTTCTGATGTTGGCAATTTGGCTGTGGGGCACCCTGGCGCAGGCGGGATAAAAACCACGTCACATTTTGTATAAAATCCCGGCAAAACCCCTGAATTCAGCGTATGTTTCACCGCAAAATCTTGTAGGGCAATTCCGCCCACTACTTAAAGGGAGTTAAGCATGGGTTTGCTTCGTATCGCCTCGGCGATGTCATTGTGTGCGGTGGCGTTTTCTGTCCAGGCCGAGCAGTTGCCAATTGAAGTGCTCAGTGCGGTGGTCAAGGACCAGAAAATCGCCGACGCTGAAGTCTTGCTGCAACGCAACGGCGCACAGAACGTGGTGGGGCGCACCAACGCCCAGGGCCAGGTCACCCTCACCAGCGAAGTTGCCGATGGCGCCGACAATCTGCTGATCATCAAGAAGCCCGGCTATTCCAACCTGGTGGTGAAGTGCCCGTGCAAAGGCATGACATACGCCATCAGCCCGGTGATGGAAAACCTCGACGGCCTGCGTGTAGTGCTGACCTGGGGGCAATCGCCTTCGGACCTCGACTCCCACATGATCTTCCCCGGCAACAACATCTACTTCAACAGCAAGACCGGCACCGATGCCGAGCTGGATGTGGATGACACCGACAGCTACGGCCCGGAAACCATCACCCTGCAGAAAAAACACTACGGCGAAAGCTACGTCTACGCCGTGCATGACTTCTCCAACCGCACCAACACAGGCTCCACTGCACTGTCCGAGAGCCAGGCCAAGGTGTTTGTGTACATGGGCCAGTCCCTGGTTCGCACCTACTACGTGCCGACCAACCGTACCGGTAACCTGTGGACCGTGTTCCGCATGACCGGCAGCGGCGACTTCCAGGACATCAATACCTTCACCGGCGTGCTGGTCGAAGCCAAGGATGTGCTCAACGAAGTCAAACCCCTGCTCAACGACAGCGTTGCCGTGGATGCGGTGGTGGTCAGTTCTGCGGTACAGGGCGATGCGAAGAAGCTGAACCTCAAAGGCGAAGCGGCCTACCAAGCCGGTAACCTGGACCAGGCAATCGACTACTTCCGTCAGGCTATCGAACTGGACAATTCCTTCGGTAAAGCCTACGGCAACCTCGGCCTGGCCTATCAGAAAGCCGGTAACACCGCCGAGTCGATCTGGGCCAACCGCAAGGCGATCGCCCTGGCCAGTGGCCCGACAGCGGCCACCGTGCGCGCCGGTTCCTACTACAACATTGCGCGGATCTACGAAGCGGCCGGGCAGTTTGCCGATGCGCTGCGTCACTATCAGTTGGCCAAGGAACAGAAGGCCAACCCGGTGTATGACAAAGCCATTGAGCGTGTGCAAAACCGCTGATTGAGCTGTAGCAAAGATCTGAAAATGTGGGAGCGGGCTTGCCCGCGATAGTGGTGTAACAGTCAACAGCAGTATCGACTGGGGCACCACCATCGCGGGCAGGCCCGCTCCCACTTTTGTTTTGGGGTGTTTTATAGATTGCCGTTTGCTACCGGCTTCACCCTCGCCGCCTGTGTATCATCCTGTCTCTCTTTTCCACGCGACCTTTCTCGATTCGCTGAAAATCCCGGGCTATGTTTTAGGCCTGTTCAGCGGTCAATGGAGTGACAGCTTATGCACGACACCCTCCAGCAGGTCTTTGGTTATCCACAGTTTCGCCCAGGCCAGGAGGCGGCTGTCAGCGCCGTGCTGGCAGGCCGCTCGGCGGCGGCGATCTTTCCCACCGGCTCCGGCAAATCCCTCTGTTATCAGCTCTCAGCCGTGTTGCTGCCGCACCTGACACTGGTAGTGTCGCCGTTGTTGGCGTTGATGCAGGACCAACTGGACTTTTTGCAGCGCCATGGCATTTCGGCCGGCAGCATTGATTCGACACAAAGCCGTGAGCAGGCCAATGACGTAATGGCCCGCGCTCGCTCCGGCGAATTGAAGATCCTGATGATTTCCGTAGAGCGCCTGAAGAACGAGCGCTTTCGCAACTTTTTGCACAGCGTTTCGATTTCGCTACTGGTGGTGGACGAGGCGCACTGTATTTCCGAGTGGGGCCACAACTTCCGCCCGGACTACCTGAAACTCCCCGACTACCAACACCAGTTCAACATTCCCCAGGCGCTGCTGTTGACGGCCACCGCCACGCCCAAGGTCATTGCGGACATGCAGGCCAAGTTCGCCATCGCCCCCGCCGACGTGATCACCACGGGGTTCTACCGGCCCAACCTCAACCTGTGGGTGGAGCCGGTCAGCGGCGCCGACAAGCGCCGGCGCCTGGCGGAGTGGATGGGCGAGCGGGCCAACCAGCCGAGCATCGTCTATGTCACCTTGCAGAAGACTGCCGAGCAGATCGCCGAGCACCTGAATCGCCATGGCATCCAGGCCGAGGCTTATCACGCAGGTTTACCCCATGATAAGCGCGAAGGCATCCAGCGCCGGTTCATGGGCGGCCAGTCCAATTGCATCGTCGCTACCATTGCCTTCGGCATGGGCATCGACAAGAGCGACATCCGCAATGTGGTGCATTTCGATCTGCCCAAATCCATCGAGAACTACAGCCAGGAAATCGGGCGTGCCGGTCGCGATGGCCAGCCTTCCGAGTGCCTGGTGCTGGCCAACCGCGACAGCCTCAATGTGCTGGAGAACTTTGTGTACGGCGATACGCCGGAGCAGGAAGGCATCCGCCTGGTGCTGGAGGAACTGCTGGCGGCCGGTGATGACGGGCAATGGGAGTTTCTGCTGCGCTCGTTAGCGGAACTGAGCAATATCCGCGAGCTACCGCTCAAGACTTTGCTGGTGCAGTTGGAGCTCAAGGGGGTGATTGCACCGCGCTATGCGTTTTATGCCGAGTATCGCTTCAAGTACCTGGTAGAACCGGAGGTATTGCTGGCGCGTTTTTCCGGTGAGCGACAGCAGTTTGTCGCCGCGATTATCCAAGCGTGCAAACGGGCCAGGAGCTGGGCCACCGTGGACTTTGATGCGCTTTATCAACAGCACCAGGCCGAACGCGGCCGGGTGGTCAAGGCGCTGGACTATTTCCAGGAGCAGGGCCTGATCGAGCTGGAGAGCAAGCAGATGACCGAGGTCTATAGCCTGCTCGATACCGGGTTTGATCCCCAGGCCTTGAGCGCCGAGTTATACACAGGCTTCAAGCAGCACGAAGCCACGGAAGTGGCGCGGATCCATGGGATGTTGGCGTTGTTCGCCAGTGAGCGTTGCCTGGGCTTTCGGTTGGCCGAGTATTTTGGCGATGCAGCCGCCCCCCGCCAGTGTGGGCATTGCTCGGTTTGTTCTGGACAGGTCGCCCATCTGCCCGCACCACCGGGCCTGGCACCGCTTGTGGATAAAAACTTCCAGGGGCTGTGCGGGGATTTTATCCACAGGCATCATCAACACACCGGCAGCTTGCCAGGGGCCGAGCGCTTGACGCGGTTTTTATGCGGGATCAGCGTGCCACTGTTTACCAAGCTCAAGGCCCGGGGGATTCCAGGGTTTGCGGTGCTGGAAGAGTATCCGTATGCCGAGGTGCGGGATTGGGCCGAGGCCCACCTGAACGACCTGTAAATTCACTTCAACGAGACTTGTCCATGCCTGACTCAATGCCGCAGCGTGCCGATTACCGTCACTTCCAGCCGATCATTACGCGCTGGCACGACAATGATGTGTACGGCCATGTGAATAACGTCACCTACTACAGCTTCTTCGACACGGCAGTGAACACGTACCTGATTGAACAGGGCGGGCTGGATATCCATGACGGCGAAGTGGTGGGGTTTGTGGTGAGTTCGGCGTGCGACTACTTCGCCTCGATTGCTTTCCCCGACCGTATCGAGATTGGCCTGCGGGTGGGCAAATTGGGCAACAGTTCAGTGCAGTACGAATTGGCGGTGTTCAAGGCCGGCGAAGATGAGGCCTGTGCGGCGGGGCGGTTTGTGCATGTGTTTGTGGATCGGGCGACTAACCAGCCGGTGACGATTCCACAGGTACTGCGCGAAGCACTGCAACACCTGGCGGTCTGACGGCGGCCTGCGAAACAATGAAGAGCTAATGTGGGAGCCGGGCTTGCCCGCGCTAGCGCAGTGTCAAGCCACCTATTGGTTGCTGGCATTGCGCTAGCGCAGGCAAGCCAGCTCCCACATTGAGTTTGCTGTGTTTACCGGTGACGGTAGTGATGCTTGTTCTTGCGATGGCCATAAGCATGCCCACGGCCACGATGATCATCACGGTCATAGCGGCGGTTATCACGCCCGCGATAGCGACGGTCGTCGTCATCGCTCTTATTGCCCATATAGTTACCCAGCGCGCCGCCCGCGCCACCGCCGGCTGCCGCGCCGATCAGGCTGCCGGTGCTACCGCCGACACTGCGCCCGACCACGTTGCCGCCTGCTGCGCCCAGTGCGCCGCCAATGGCTGCTTCGCCACGGCTGCGTTTGTCTGCGCCCACTGCGCTACCGCCGGCGCCGCCCAGGGCCGCACCAATGGCCGAACCGGTATTGCCGCCGATCTGCTGGCCGACGACCGAACCTAAAACCCCGCCCAATGCGCCGCCTACACCGGCTTCGGTGGTGCCACCGGCCATGGCTGCGCCACTGACCAGGCCAAGGGACAACAAGAGAATCGAGGAGAACTTCATAGGTGAACCTCAAGGGGATGACGGCGCGATCCTGAGGTTGTCGGAATATTCTTACAATCGAATTCCGACCAGTGGTGCAGGTTGTATACAATTAGCTAAGTTGCTGTTTTATCTAGGGAACTTAAGTCGTTTTTGCCGGTCTTTAGCTACTTCGGGAAGGCCGCTTTTATACAAAAGCGGCCTTTTTTGTGCCCGTAAAAATCGTTCCCAGACATGGAGACGATCAGGCGGTCCGGGCCATGATCAGACCATTGTCGCTGGCCGCTTCCAGGCGAATCGCCACAAACTTGGAAGTAGGCGTATGGCTACCATCCCCAGTGCTTTCCAACGGCACCAGCGGGTTGACCTCCGGGTAATAGGCCGCCGCCTGCCCCGCCGGAATATCGAACGCCAGCAAGGTAAAGCCCTTGACCCGGCGTTCACGGCCATCGTCCCAGATCGACACGATATCGGCCTTCTGCCCCGGCTTGAAGCCCAGGCGGATGATGTCGGCTTCGTTGACAAACAACACGTCGCGCTGGCCCTTGACCCCACGATAGCGGTCATCCAGGCCGTAGATAGTGGTGTTGTACTGATCATGGGAGCGCATGGATTGCATGATCAGGTCGGGTAACTGGCCAGTGGCGCGGGTGCGTTCATGCACCAGGTCCTTGGGCAGGATGTTGGCGCGGAAGTTGGCGCGACCTGACGGCGTGTTCCAGCGGCGGGCGCCGGCGCTGTTGCCCAGGTAGAAACCGCCTGGGTGCTGCACGCGCTCATTGAAGTCCTTGAAGCCGGGAATGGTGTCGGCGATCAAGTCGCGGATGCGGCGGTAGTCGGCCACCAGCCAGTTCCAGTCCACCGGTTTGCTGCCCAGGGTGGCGGCGGCGATGCCGGCGACAATGGCCGGTTCCGATTTCATCAGCTTCGACAGCGGCTGCAATTGGCCGTTGGAGGCGTGCACCATGCTGAACGAGTCTTCCACCGTCACCGCTTGCGGGCCATCGGCCTGGATATCAATGTCAGTACGACCCAGGCACGGCAGGATCAAAGCCTGTTTACCGTGGGCCAAGTGGCTGCGATTGAGCTTGGTGCTGATCTGCACGGTCAGGTCGCAGTTGCTCAAGGCCTGGAAGGTGCGGGGGCTGTCAGGCGTGGCTTGGGCGAAGTTGCCGCCCAGGCCGATAAACACCTTGGCGCGGCCCTCAAGCATGGCGTGAATGGCTTCGACCACGTTATGCCCGTTGTCACGGGGCACCTTGAACTGGAAACGACGCTCCAGGGCATCCAGGAAGGCCACGGGCGGCCGTTCGTTGATGCCCATGGTGCGATCGCCCTGCACGTTGCTATGGCCACGCACCGGGCACAGGCCGGCACCTGGGCGGCCGATGTTGCCGCGCAGCAGCATCAGGTTGGCGATTTCCTGGATGGTCGGCACCGAATGCCGATGCTGGGTGATGCCCATCGCCCAGCACATGATCACGTTCTTGCCTTTGGCGTACATGCGCGCCGCTTGCTCGATCTCCACCAGGCTCAGGCCGGACTGTTCGACGATTTCATCCCAGGAGGTGTCGTCGATCTTGGCCAGGTAATCCAGCACATTGACCGTGTGTTCATTGAGGAAGTCGTGGTCGAACACTGCCTCTTTGCCTTCGGCCTGGGCCTGGCGCTCCCACAGCAGCAGGAACTTGGCCATGCCGCGCAGGATGGCCATGTCGCCCCCCAGCGCCGGACGGAAATATGCGGTGTTGGTCGGTTTATCACCGTTGGTGAGCATTTCCAGTGGATGTTGCGGGTGCTGGAAGCGTTCCAGGCCACGCTCTTTGAGCGGGTTGATACACACCACCTGGGCACCGCGTTTCACTGCTTCGCGCAGCGGTTCAAGCATGCGTGGGTGGTTGGTGCCGGGGTTCTGGCCCCAGACGAAAATCGCGTCGGCGTGTTCGAAGTCGTCAAACGTCACGGTGCCTTTGCCGACCCCCACACTTTGCGCCAGGGCTACGCCGCTGGCTTCGTGGCACATGTTCGAGCAGTCCGGGAAGTTGTTGGTGCCATAGGCGCGCACGAACAGCTGATACAGGTATGCCGCTTCATTGCTGGCGCGGCCCGAGGTGTAGAACTCGGCCATGTCCGGGCTTGGCAGGGCTTGCAGGTGCTTGCCGATCAGGTCGAAGGCCGACTCCCAGCTGATTGGCTTGTAGCGGTCGGTCTCGGCGTCATAGCTCATCGGCTCGGTCAGGCGGCCCTGGTATTCGAGCCAGTAATCGCTTTGCTCCAGCAGGGAGCTGACGCTGTGCTTGGCGAAGAACGCCGCATCCACCCGGCGCTTGGTGGCTTCCCAGTTGACCGCCTTGGCGCCGTTCTCGCAGAACTTGACCATGCCGCTTTCCGGCGAGTCACCCCAGGCGCAACCTGGGCAGTCGAAGCCGCCGTTCTGGTTGGTCTTGAGCATCATGCGCAGGTTTTTCAGCGCGTTATCGCTGGTCAGCCACGCCTGTGCCACGCTGATCAGCGCGCCCCAGCCGCCCGCCGGGCCTTTGTAGGGCTTGTAGCGCGGGGTCGGGGTTTGGTCGGCTTGGTGATGATTGCTCATGGCTGGTACTCCATCGCAGGGCTGTAGACCCGCGGCGCGCTTTTTTGCGGCAGGTGGATAAGATTGAGGTTGTGCCGGCGCGCCCATTGCAGGGCCAGGCCGGTGGGTGACGACAGGCTGACCAGGGTCTGGATGCCCGCGCGCAGGACTTTCTGGATCAATTCGAGGCTGCAACGGCTGGTGACAATCGCCACGCCGCCTTCGGTCGGGATGCGCTGGCGCACCAGGGCGCCGATCAGTTTGTCGAGGGCGTTATGCCGGCCGATATCTTCGCGGCCCAGCAGCAGTTCGCCCTGGTTATTCATGAACACCGCTGCATGCACCGCGCCACTGTATTGGCCCAACGGCTGGAAGGCGCTGATACGCTGGCGCAAGCCCTCGAGCCAGGCGGCAGGCGGCAGTGGTGCGCCCGGCAAAACCTGCAGGTCCGGCAACGCCTGCTCCACGGCTTCCACGCCACACAGGCCGCAGCCGCTGGTGCCGGCCAGTTGCCGGCGCTGTTGCTTGAGGTTCCAGAAGGCGCGGCTGCAGATCTGCACCTGGGCGTATTGGGCCGAGCCTGCGCCGCTCAGTTGCAGGTCATAGATGTCGCTGATGTCGCTGATGATGCCGCTGCCCAGGCTGAAGCCGACGATAAAGTCTTCAAGATCGGTGGGCGTCACCAGCATCACGGCCTGGCTGATGTCGTTGTAGGCAATCGCCAACGCAACTTCCTCGGCCAGCGCGGTGCTGGCCGATTCCGTGTGGTCGAGGCTGCAATATTGATAACTCTGGCTGGCGGCAGGTGCGGGCGTTGTCAGGGCAGGCGCCGCGCACGCAGGGCGCTGGGCGTTCATCAAGTCTAGTCACCGGCGAAGTGTTCAGAGTGAAGACTAGGCGCGACAAAGGGTCGCGTCTAATCGCCAATACTGATCTACCGATAGATGACGTCGATCAATGCTTCGGTAGCGATTACTGATAAAGCGCGAAACACGCCTCGGCCAACGCCGAACGTGGCGCGCTGCGCCGCATGATCAGCCCCAGCTTGGCCAGGGTTTGCGCGTTTTCGATAGGTTGCAGGCGCAGGTGTTCGGTCAGGGCGTCGAGGCCGCCGTCCAGGGGCATCACCGCACAACACAGGCCGCCATGCACGGCCTGCAGCAACTGATGGACGGCATCGGTTTGCAGCAAGGGGTGTGGCGTCAGGCCGCGGCTGTGGAAGTTATGGTCGATGGACTGGCGAAAATGCATGCCGCTGGTGAGCATGCCCAGGGGCAGCTCGATCAGCGCCTCCCAGCTCAGGGGCTTTTCGCCAAAGCTGAAAAAGCGTTGGTCGTACAACAGGCCCATGCGGGTTTCGTCCAGGGCCAGGGAGTCAAAGCGCTCGCTGTCGAGGCGTTCAAGGTAGGACACCCCCAGGTCCAGGCGATTGCTCGCCAGTTGTTCGAGGATCTGCTCGGAGCTCAACGCCGACAGCTCAAAGCGCAGGCTGGGGTGCTGCCTGTGCAACTGTTGCATCAAGGCCAGCGGATCAAAGCTCGACAGCGGCACCACGCCCAGGCGCAATGTCCCCACCAGGTTGCCCCGGCAGGCGGCCGCTTCGGCCTGCAGGCCGTCATAGGCGGCCAGCACCGTACGCGCCCACGCCAGCACCCGCTCGCCAGGGGCGGTAAAACCCTCGAAACGCTGGCCGCGATTGACCAGCGGCAGCTCCAGCTCTTCTTCCAGGCTGCGCAGGCGCATCGACAGGGTTGGCTGGGTGATGTGGCAGCGCGCGGCCGCCTGGCCGAAGTGACGGGTTTCGTCGAGGGCGATGAGGAATTTCAGTTGTTTGATGTCCATCTTCGCTCCGGGGGCTTATGCCAATGGCGCAGGGATTCTAGCGCGTTTGCGTCATTGGTCGGGCTGGAACCAAGATCTGTAAGACTGGTCTAGTCTTTGGCATCTGGAAACCCAATCCCAAGGAGAGCGCACTATGAGTCTTTTTAGCTTTATCAAAGAAGCCGGCGAGAAAATCGTTGATCTGTTGACGCCGGGTAATGCAAACGCGAGTGAGCAGTTGAAGGATCACGTTGCCAAGGTCGGCCTGGGTAACCCGAATGTGCAGACCACCGTGGAGGGCGACAAGGTGACAGTGACCGGTGAAGTCGCCACCCAGGAGGAGAAAGAGAAGATTCTGCTGGCGCTGGGCAACATTGCCGGCGTGGCGACCGTGGATGACCAGATCACTGTGTCGGGCCCTGTTGTTGCGGCTGCCCGTTTTGTCGTGGTGAAAAAGGGCGACACCCTCAGCGCGATTTCCCTGTCGGTCTACGGCAATGCCAATCTGTACAACAAAATCTTCGAGGCCAACAAGCCGATGTTGTCGCACCCGGACAAAATCTACCCAGGGCAGACGCTGCGTATTCCTGAGTAATACCTGGAGCAGATGAATAATGTGGGAGCGGGCTTGCCCGCGATTGCGGTGTGTCAGTCAGCAGATCTAGCTCTGACCCACCGCTATCGCGGGCAAGCCCGCTCCCACAGGGGCCTCACATCTAGTTTTAGAGCCCGCTGATCAATTCCCGGTAATCCCCGACTGCATCAAACTCCGCCGTATCCTTCGGCCCTTTGCGGCTGTCCGGCTCTTTCACCGCCAGCAAATGCCCCACGCCAAAATCCCGCGCACTGCGCAGAATCGGCAAGGTGTCGTCGATAAACAGGCTGCGCGCCGGGTCGAAGTCGATGTCCGCTTGCAGGGCGTCCCAGAACTGCGGGTTTTCCTTGGCAAAACCATAGTCGTGAGAGCTGATCAGCCGCTCGAAATACGGCGCCAACTCAATGCGTTCCAACTTCAACGACAGCGAATCGCGGTGGGCGTTGGTGATCAGGATCACGCGCTTGCCGGCCTGCTTGATGGCCGCCAGAAAGGTATCGGCGTCCGGCCGCAGGGCGATCAAATGGGCGGTTTCCAGCTTGAGTTCGCGCACCGGGATCTTCAGTTCGGTGCTCCAGAAATCCAGGCAATACCATTGCAACTGGCCGGCGTTACGCTCGAACAGCGGCTGCAACTCCATCTCCGCCAGGGCAAGGCTCACACCGTGCAGTTCGGCATAGCGCCGGGGCAGGTGTTCCATCCAGAAGTGGTTGTCGAAATGCAGGTCAAGCAGGGTGCCGTCCATGTCCAGCAGGACGGTGTCGATATCGGACCAGGGCAGTGGCGGCATGGTGGGTTCTCAAGCAAGTAAGTAAACATATCCGACACAGACAATCGGAAAAGCCACGGTATAGTAACCCGATCACGCCAAGGAGCCCTCTATGCGCCAGAAACCCACCGTCCTCGCCCGCGAAATTGTCGCCAGTAGCCGTTTGTTCCGCGTGGAGGAAGTGCAACTGCGCTTTTCCAATGGCGTTGAACGGACCTACGAGCGCCTGGTGGGCCGGGGTGCAGGGTATGGCGCGGTGATGATCGTGGCGATGATCGACGCTGACCACGCGCTGCTGGTGGAAGAATACTGCGGTGGCACGGATGAGTATGAACTGTCATTGCCCAAGGGCCTGATCGAGCCGGGCGAAGACGTGCTGGCAGCGGCAGACCGCGAGCTCAAGGAAGAGGCGGGCTATGGCGCCCGGCAGTTGGAGCACCTGACCGAACTGTCCCTGTCCCCTGGCTACATGAGCCAGAAAATCCAGGTGGTGCTGGCCACCGAGCTGTACGAAGAGCGCCTGGAAGGCGACGAGCCCGAGCCGATGCGCGTGGACCGGGTCAACCTGCGCGAGCTCGCACAACTGGCGCAGAACCCGCAGTTCAGCGAAGGCCGGGCCCTGGCCGCGTTGTACCTGGTACGGGACTTGTTGACCCAGCGTGGAGCCTTCCAGCCATGAGCGAATTGTTCCTCGGCCACCCGTACATTGCCCCGGTGATTGAACTGGCCCGCCAGGCCGGCGAGGTCATCCTGCCGTACTGGCGCGCCAATGTAGCCGTGACGGCCAAGGCGGATGATTCGCCGGTGACCGCCGCCGACCTGGCCGCCCATCACCTGATTCTCGCCGGCCTCACTGCGCTGGACCCAAGCATCCCGGTGCTGTCGGAAGAAGATGCCGATATCGACCAGAGCGTGCGTGCCGGTTGGCAACGCTGGTGGCTGGTGGACCCGCTGGATGGCACCAAGGAATTTATCAGCGGCAGCGAAGAATTTACCGTCAACATCGCCTTGATCGAACAGGGGCAGGTGGTGTTTGGTGTGGTGTCGATGCCCACCAGTGGCCGCTGCTACTTCGGCGGCGCCGGGCTTGGGGCGTGGCGATCCGACGTGAATGCTGCACCTCGGCCGATTCAGGTGCGCCAGAAGCCGGCCGCAGGCGAGGCGTTCACCGTAGTTGCCAGCCGCCGCCACACCAGCCCCGAACAGGAGCGCTTGCTCGATGGGTTGAGTGAAGGGCTGGGGGAGTTGAAGCTGGCCAATATCGGCAGTTCCTTGAAGTTCTGCCTGTTGGCCGAAGGCAGCGCCGATTGCTATCCGCGCCTGGCGCCGACGTCGCAGTGGGACACCGCCGCCGCCCAGGGTGTGCTGGAAGGTGCTGGCGGCGAAGTGCTGGAGTTGAATGGCCAGCCGTTCAGCTACCCGGCACGCGAGTCGCTGTTGAACCCGTTCTTCCTGGCCTTGCCGGCCAAGGCCGCCTGGCGCGAGCGTTTGCTGACTCTGGCCCGTTCTTGAAGGCAATGCAGATCAAATGTGGGAGCGGGCTTGCCTGCTCCCACACAATCCCGCTCCCAGATAGGCCTTGGATGATCTTGCCTAGCGGTGCAACACGTACTGCCCGGTAAACGCCACCGCTCGCGCTTCACTGCCCTCATTCACGATCCACGCCTGCAACGCCAGCCGCGCCCGGCCATGGCGCCGGTACGTCGCCAAAAAGCGCTTCCACACCTTGTCCTCCGGTGCCTGGCAAATCGCCGTGGCGTCCTGGGTGACAGGCAATGGGTAGCTGATCTGCCCTTCCTGAATTACGATATGCCCGTCTTCAATCCCTTCCTCGCGCAATTGCAGGTGCAGCCAGCCCCAGCCCGCCAAGACCGCGCCGCAATACAGGCTGCCGCCGAACATGGTGCTCTTGTGGTTGATATTGGCTTGCAACGGTAAGTGCAGGCGCAGTTGCCGGTCCTGCCAGTCGAGCACCTTGAGGCCCATCTCCCGGGTCAGGGGGATGTCATGGTGCAGAATGGATTCCAGGTAACGGCTATCGCGGCTCATGGCAGTCTCTTGGCAGGGGGAAAAGGTCAATCGTCGTCAGCGTGGGCGTTGCCGCTGTCGGCAAAGTTCAGGCCGTGCTTGCGTAACTTGTCATGCAGGGTTTTGCGCGGCACGCCCAGGGCTTCGGCCAGGCTGCGCACAGAGCTGTGGGGGCGGCCGAGTTCGGCCGCGATCAGGGCTTTTTCAAAGTGCTCGACTTGCTCGCTCAACCCCCCCGTAGACATCGGTACACCCGGCGCCGGGCCGTCCGGTGCGTTGTCCAGGGCCAGTTCCAGGCCAAGGGCGAAGCGCTCGGCGACGTTTTGCAGTTCGCGCACGTTGCCCGGCCAGTTATGGCGCAACAGCATTGCCCGTTGGCCCGGCTGCAGCTCATGCAGCGGCAGGCCGTGGCGGCTGCTGGCCTCGTCGGCGAAGTGCTGGAACAGCATCAGGGCATCTTCGCCCCGCTCGCGCAGCGGCGGAATGCGCAGCGGCGCGACGTTCAGGCGGTAGTACAAGTCTGCGCGAAAGCGCCCCTGGTCGGCGGACTGGCGCAGGTCTTCCTTGGTCGCGGCGATGATGCGGATATCCAGCGGGATCTGCTGATTGCCCCCCAGGCGCTCAACCACCCGCTCCTGTAGCAGACGCAACAACTTGACCTGCACGTCCAGGCTCATGCTCTCGATTTCATCGAGAAACAACGTGCCGCCGTTGGCAAATTCGAACTTGCCGATGCGCCGTTTCTGCGCACCGGTAAACGCCCCTGGCTCATGGCCGAACAGCTCGCTTTCGACCACGGACTCGGCCAGGGCGCCTGCGTTGATAGCGACGAAGGGCCCGGTGCGGCGGTTCGACAGGTCGTGCAGGGCGCGCGCCACCACTTCCTTGCCGGCGCCGGTTTCGCCGAGGATCAGCACGTCGGCGCGGGTCGCCGCCAGCGCGCCAATCTGCTCGCGCAGGCGCAGCATCGGCGCCGACTGGCCGACCAGGCGCGTGCTCAATTGCTGG
Source organism: Pseudomonas sp. MF5691 (assembly GCF_016405645.1). NCBI lineage: Bacteria > Pseudomonadati > Pseudomonadota > Gammaproteobacteria > Pseudomonadales > Pseudomonadaceae > Pseudomonas > Pseudomonas sp. MF5691. The sequence goes on along the minus strand of NZ_JAEKDC010000003.1, from coordinate 460,432 downwards.
CGGTCACTCAGGGCCAGGCGCAGGCTGCGGTTGTCCAGCACCAGCCGGCGCAGCGACAAGGCGCGGCGCACGCTGTCGAGCAGGGCGTCGCTGGCGAAGGGTTTTTCGAGGAAGTCATAGGCGCCGGCGCGCATTGCTTGCACCGCCAGTGGCACATCGCCGTGGCCGGTGATCAGCAGTACTGGCAACTCCGGGTCCTGGCCGTGGAGCTCGGTGAGCAGCTCCAGGCCGTCCATGCCGGGCATGCGGATATCGCTGACCACCACCCCTGGCCAATCCCGCGTCAGGCGCGCCGTGAGGCCGGTGGCCTCGCCAAGGGGCAGGACTTTCAGCCCGGCCAGGTCCAGGGTCTGGCACAGGGCCTGACGCAGGTGTGGATCATCGTCGATCAACACCACCTGAATCTGGTTATCGATAGTCATACACTGCGGTCCTCGGACGGTTGCAGACTGACGCCGGGTGCCCCGGCGCGCAGTTTCAAGGTTATCAGTGCGCCGCCTTCCTTGTGGTTGGCGAACAGCAGTTCACCACCAAAGGCACGCATCAGGGTGTCACAGATGGCCAGGCCCAACCCCAGGCCCTGGGTGCGGGTCTTGGTGGTATAGAAGGGCTCGCTGGCGCGACCCAGGGCTTCCATGCAGAACCCCGGCCCATTGTCGCGGATGTACAGGTTGACGCCCTGCTCGGTGGATTCGGCACTCAGCCACAATTTGCGCGGCGGACCCTTTTCGGTCAACGCATCCAGGGCATTGGCCAGCAGGTTGCCCAGCACCTGGCGCAGGCGGGTTTCCCCGGCCTCCACCCACAGGGAGGCTTCTGGCAAGTCGCGGATCAGCTCCACTTCCATGGCCCGCCGGCGCTTGGCCAGTAATGCCAGCGCATCGTCCAGGGCCGGTTGCAAGGCCACGCTTTCCGGGGCATGCCGGTCGCGGCGGGCAAAGGCGCGCAAGTGGGCGATGATCGAGGCCATGCGCCCGGTCAGTTCGCTGATCAGTTTGAGGTTGCCCCGCGCGTCGTCGGTGCGCTGGTGATCGAGGAGAATCTCAGCGTTTTCCGCGTAGCTGCGAATGGCCGCCAGGGGCTGGTTGAGTTCATGGCTGATACTCGCCGACATGGTACCCAGCGCCGACAGTTTGCCGGCCTGCACCAAGTCATCCTGGGCGCGCACCAATTCCTGCTGGGCATTTTCGCGCTCCAGTACTTCCTGGCGCAGGCGGCGGTTGAGGCCTTCGAGGTCACTGGTGCGTTCGGCCACGCGCATTTCCAGCTCGCGCCGGGCCTTGGCTTCAAAGGCGATGCGTTCCAGGTAGTGGCGACGGCGCTGCATCATCAGGCCGAGCAGCAGCATCAGCACCAGTAAGGTCGCGCCGCCGACGGCAACCACCGTGCGCACAGGGCGGTCGATCAGGGTGCGCGGCGCAAGAATCTCCACATTCCAGCCGGTTTCGGCGATTTCGGTGGACTGGCGCAGCCAGGCATTGGAGCTGAAAGTCAGGGGCTGTGGGTCGCGGGTCGGGTAGGGCTGGATCGCGACGATCGCCTGGTGCTCGGCCTCGGTCAGTGGCCGGGTCGCGCGAAAACGCCATTGTGGGCGTGAGGTCAGGATCACCACGCCGTTGTGGTCGGTGACCAGCAGTTGCTCGGGGGTCTGGCCCCAGAGGCTTTCGGTGTGGTCCAGGTCGACCTTGACCACCAGCACGCCAATCACATGTTCGTCTTCGCGCACCGCAGCGGCGAAGAAGTACCCGCGCTTGGCCGAGGTGGTGCCCAGGCCGAAGAAACGCCCCAGGCGCCCGGCCATGGCCTCACTGAAATACGGACGAAAGGAAAAGTTGCGGCCGACGAAGCTGTCCTGTTTGTCCCAGTTCGAGGCGGCCAGGGTCTTGCCACGGGTGTCCATCAGGTACATCACTTCCACGCCCGCCTGGACTGACACCTCCTTGAGCAACTGGTTGGCGGCGACCAGGTTGGTGCTGATGTGAGGCGCTTCCAGGGCGGTACGCAAGGCCGGCAATTCGCCGAGGATTTGCGGCAGTATTTCGTAGCGGTGCAGGGTGCCCAGCAGGTTGGCGACGTACAGGTCGAGGGTCTGGCGGTTCTGCCCGGCCAGCTCGCTGCGGTAGTAACGTTCGGCCAGATGCTCCAGCGGCCACAGCAGCGGTGCCAGGCATAACGCCAGCAACGCCAGGCTGCGCCAGCGGGGTCTTCGTGGAAGGGGTGGAGTCATGTAAGTCTGCGCCTGTGGGTACAGGCGCATTATGCCTAGTGCTGCAGTGCAAGACACTCGCGCAATGCTTCGCGCCATTGCGGTTGGCCGACGTGCCATTGTTGTTGCAGGCGGCTGCAGTCCAGGCGCGAGTTCAACGGGCGCTTGGCGGGCGTGGGGTAGTCGCTGGCGGGAATCCCTTCCAGCTCGGCGCACGCCTTGCCTTCGGCCAGCAGTTGCTCGCCAATGGCCTGGGCAAAGCCGAACCACGAGGTCTCGCCCTGGGCCGTCAAGTGATAGACGCCCCAGTCCCCGGCCTGGCCGGCCTGCCAGCGCTCGATCAGTGCCCGGGTGCTGTTGGCGATGGTCCCGGCCCAGGTCGGCGCACCGATCTGATCGGCGACGATACGCATCTGCGGTTTTTCCTGGAGCAGGCGCTGCATGGTCAGCAGGAAATTCTTGCCGTGGCTCGAATACACCCAACTGGTACGCAGGACCAGGTACTGACCGCCCACCGCCGCGATGGCCTGCTCGCCCGCCAGCTTGCTCTGGCCGTAGACACCCAACGGGTTGGGCGCATCGTCCTCGGTGTAGGGCGCCGGCTTGCTGCCGTCAAACACATAGTCGGTGGAGTAGTGGATCAACGGGATGCCCAGGGCCTTGGCTTCTTCGGCGAGGATGCCGGGCGCCGTGGCATTGATCGCGAAGGCCACCTCGGGCTCGTTCTCGGCCTGGTCGACAGCAGTATGGGCCGCCGCGTTGATGATCAACCCAGGGCGATGGCTGCGCACCTGTTGGCGGATCTGCTCGGGGTTGGCCAGGTCGAGCTGGTCGCGACCGAGCACGACCAGTTCACCCAGGCCCTGGAGCCGCTGTTGCAGCTCGCGGGAAACCTGGCCGTGTTGGCCGGTGATGAGGATTTTCAGGGGGTTGTTCATGGGAACAGCTCGGCTTCCAGCAGAGGCTTGCCGTTCTGGTCCTTGGCGGACAGTTGTGGCGGTTCGGTCAGTTGCCAGTCGATAGCCAGCGTTGGGTCATTCCACAGAATGCAGCGCTCGGCACTTGGCTGGTAATAGTCGGTGGTCTTGTAGAGGAACTCGGCGTAGTCGCTCAGCACCACGAAGCCGTGGGCAAAACCTTCCGGTACCCACAGTTGGCGATGATTCTGCGCAGACAGGCGCACACCGATCCATTGGCCGAAATTCGGCGAGCTGCGGCGGATGTCGACCGCCACGTCCAGGACCTCGCCGGCGCTGACGCGCACCAGTTTGCCCTGGGTGTGTTCCAGTTGGTAATGCAGGCCGCGCAACACGCCTTTCTGTGAGCGTGAGTGGTTGTCCTGGACAAAAGTGCGCGTAAGGCCGGTGGCCTCTGCAAAAGCGCGAGCGTTGAAACTCTCGTAGAAAAAACCGCGTTCGTCACCGAACACTTTAGGTTCGATGATCAGCACACCGGGCAGGGAGGTTTCCACGATATTCACTGGTGCTCTCCCGCCAGGGCGAACAGGTACTGCCCATAGCCGGTCTTGCCAAAATATTTAGCGCGCTCGAGCAAGTGCTCACGGTCGATCCAGCCGCTCTGGTAGGCGATTTCTTCCAGGCACGCGACTTTCAAACCCTGGCGGTGCTCGATGGTTTGCACATACTGCGAAGCCTCCAGCAGGCTGTCATGGGTACCGGTGTCGAGCCAGGCGAAGCCCCGGCCAAAGCGTTCAACCTGTAGGTCGCCGCGTTGCAGGTAGGCATTGTTGACGTCGGTGATTTCCAGTTCGCCACGGGGTGACGGTTTGATCGACTTGGCAATCTGGATCACGTCGTTGTCGTAGAAATACAGGCCTGTTACGGCGTAGCTGGATTTGGGCTTGAGGGGCTTTTCTTCGATGGACAGGGCGCGACCTTCGCTGTCGAAGTCGATCACGCCAAAGCGTTCCGGGTCCTTGACCCAGTAGCCGAACACAGTGGCGCCCTTGTCGCGCTTGACGGCGCTGTGCAGTTGCTGGCTGAAGCTCTGACCATGGAAGATGTTGTCGCCCAGAATCAGGCACACGGGATCCTTGCCAATAAACGCTTCGCCAATCAGGAACGCCTGGGCCAGGCCGTCCGGGCTGGGTTGTTCGGCATAACTGAAGGTAACCCCGAACTGGCTGCCGTCTCCCAGCAGGTTGCGGTACTGCGGCAGGTCCGCTGGGGTCGAAATCACTAGGATCTCCTTGATCCCGGCCAGCATCAGCACCGAGATCGGGTAGTAGATCATCGGTTTGTCATAGACCGGCAACAACTGCTTGGACACGCCCAGGGTAATGGGGTGCAAGCGGGTGCCGGAGCCGCCGGCCAATACAATTCCCTTCATCATGCGATCAGATCCTTTAGGTCGGTGTTACCCAGTCGTTGTCCTTGATAGCTGCCGTCCTGGACTCGGCGGCACCATTGCAGGTTATCCAGATACCACTGGACGGTCTTGCGCAGGCCGGTTTTGAAGGTTTCTTCAGGAACCCAGCCCAGTTCGCGCTCGATCTTGCTGGCGTCGATGGCGTAACGCTGGTCGTGGCCTGGGCGATCCTTGACGAAGGTGATCAGGTCGGTGAACTGCGCAACGCCGGCCGGACGCTGTGGCGCCAGCTCTTCAAGCAGTGCACAGATACCACGCACCACGTCGATGTTCTTCTGCTCATTGTGCCCGCCGATGTTGTAGGTCTCGCCCACCACACCTTCGGTGACCACTTTGAGCAACGCACGGGCATGGTCTTCGACATACAGCCAGTCGCGCACTTGCAGGCCATCGCCATATACCGGCAGGGGCTTGCCTGCCAAGGCATTGAGGATCACCAGCGGGATCAGTTTCTCGGGGAAGTGGAACGGCCCGTAGTTGTTCGAGCAGTTGGTCAGCAGCACCGGTAAACCGTAGGTGCGCTGCCAGGCGCGAACCAGGTGGTCGGACGCGGCCTTGCTCGCAGAGTAAGGCGAGCTTGGCGCGTAAGGCGTGGTTTCGGTGAACAGGTCATCCACACCATGCAGGTCGCCATACACTTCGTCGGTGGAAATGTGATGGAAGCGGAAGGCGCTCTTGGCCGGCTCTGCCAACTGTTGCCAATAGGCGCGAGTGGCTTCCAGCAGGCTGTAGGTGCCGACGATGTTGGTCTGGATAAAGTCCGACGGACCGTCGATGGAACGATCGACATGGGACTCGGCCGCCAGGTGCATGATGGCCTGGGGCTGGAAGCGTGCCAGCACTGCGCTGACGGTGGCCTGGTCGATGATGTCGGCCTGGACGAATTCATAGCGGGTGTTGGTCGCGATGCTGGCCAGCGACTCAAGATTGCCAGCGTAGGTCAGTTTGTCGAGGTTGAGCACTTCATGCCCGGTATGTTGAATCAAGTACCGGACCAGAGCCGAGCCAATAAATCCTGCACCGCCGGTAATAAGAATGCGCATGTCGAGAGCCCTTTTCCTTAGACAGACATAAAGCGAATGGAGCATAGCTTGTGTTGTGGCGCGAGCCGGTGCAAGGGCGCGCGGTCAGATCGCCGGCCTGGCCGTCTTCCAGGGGTTGCGCAACCCCCGTCAACAATGGCGATATAGGCACCGGACAAAAAAACCAGGGGCCGTCACATGTTGCTCGATACATTGATCCACCGCGCCAGTTTGCCGTGCCCTCAAGTCGGGCCGGAGCAAGCCTTGCAGATGCTTGAGCAACATTACGGCCTCAGTGGCACGCTGCAGTCCCTGGGCAGCCAGCAAGACCTCAATTACCGGGTCGACAGTGACCGGGGCCGCTTCGTCCTGAAAATCTGCCGTGGCGAGTATGCCGCCGTCGAGCTGCACGCCCAGCACGCCGCCCTGGCGCACCTGCAGGCGCATGCGGCGGTTCGGGTGCCCACGGTCATCAGTACCCTTGATGGCGAGCAACTGCTGAGCCTGACGGTCGCCGGGCAGGCGGTGCACCTGCGGTTGCTGGACTATATCGACGGCCAGCCGCTGACCCACCTGCCGCACCTGGGCCGTGAGCTGATCGCCGGGTTTGGCCAGCTGTGCGGGCAGATGAGCCGGGCGTTGGCCGGCTTCGCCCATGGGGGCCTGGAGCGCACCCTGCAGTGGGACCCGCGCCACGCCCTGGAACTGATCCGTCATTTACTCTCGACACTCGACAACCTGCCCCAGCGTGCGGCCCTGGAACAGGTCGCCGCCCAGGTCGAGCAGCGCCTGCGCCCCCTGGCCGAGCAATTGCCGTGGCAGGCGGTGCATATGGATATCACCGATGACAACGTGGTGTGGCAGCGGGATGCCGAGCGGCATTGGCAGGTGCAGGGCGTTATCGACTTCGGTGATTTGGTGCATACCTGGCGGATTGCCGACCTGTCGGTGACCTGCGCCGCTTTACTGCACCACGCTGACGGCGACCCGTTTGCGATCCTGCCGGCGATCCAGGCCTGTCACGCGTTGACCCCTTTGCAACCCCAGGAATTGCAGGCGTTGTGGCCGCTGATTGTGGCCCGTGCGGCGGTTCTAGTCCTGAGCAGCGAACAGCAGCAGCGCCTGGACCCAGATAACTCTTACCTGTTGAAGAATGCCGAGCACGAGTGGGAAATTTTCCACGTTGCCACCTCGGTGCCGTTTGAATTGATGGAGGCGGCGATCCAGGCGGGCGTCGGTGCAACCCCCAAACCAGTGGCCGGCGAAGGTTTTGCCCCGCTGCTGCCGGGCCTGGTGGGGCGCGAGTTCGCGCTGATCGACCTGGGTGTACTCAGTGAGCATTTCGAAGCCGGAAACTGGGAAACCCCTGGCATCGATCAACATCTATTGCAGCAGGCTGCAACGGTCCACGGCTTGGCGGCCAGTCGTTATGGTCAGTATCGCTTGTCCCGCACGCGCCCGGACTGCGCGAGCGAACCGCACACGTTCGCCCTGCACGTCGAACTGTATGTGCCCCAGGGCAGCGTCGTAGAGGCGCCGTTCGCCGGCATCCTGCGCTGCACCGCCGATGGCGTATTAAGTCTGCATAGCGCTCAACTGAATGTACGGCTACAGGGCCTGAAAAATGCCTTGCAACCCGGTGCCGCGGTGCTCAAAGGACAGGTCCTGGGGGAGGCGTGCGGGGCATTGACCGTGCAACTGTGCCGGGTTGACCTTGATCCGCCATTGTTCTGCACGCCGTCCCGCGCTGCGGCCTGGCAGGCGTTGTGCCCATCGCCGGCGACGCTGCTGGGCCTGGCCTGTGACGCCGAGCCGGAGTTGGATCCAGAAGCCTTGCTGGCCCGGCGCGACGCCAGCTTCGCCCGCTCGCAGAAGCACTATTACGTCGACCCGCCGCGCATCGAGCGTGGCTGGCGCAATCATCTGATCGACATGCAGGGCCGCTCGTACCTGGACATGCTCAACAATGTCGCGGTACTGGGCCACGGCCATCCGCGCATGGCCCAGGTGGCGGCGCGGCAGTGGTCGCTGCTCAACACCAACTCACGCTTTCATTACGCCGCAATTGCCGAGTTTTCCGAGCGTCTGCTGGCGCTGGCGCCCGAGTCCATGGACCGCGTGTTCCTGGTCAACAGTGGCACCGAAGCCAACGACCTGGCGATCCGCCTGGCCTGGGCCTACAGCGGCGGGCGCGACATGCTCAGTGTGCTGGAGGCCTATCACGGCTGGTCGGTGGCGGCCGATGCGGTGTCCACCTCGATCGCCGACAACCCCCAGGCCCTGAGCAGCCGGCCCGACTGGGTGCACCCCGTGACCGCGCCCAATACCTATCGCGGCGAATTCCGTGGCCCGGACACTGCGCCGGATTACGTGCGCAGCGTTGAGCACAACCTGGCGAAAATCGCCGCCAGCCAGCGCCAGTTGGCGGGCTTTATCTGCGAGCCGGTGTATGGCAATGCCGGTGGCATCGCCCTGCCACCGGGCTATTTGCAGCAGGTGTATGCCCTGGTGCGCGCCCAGGGTGGTGTGTGTATCGCCGATGAAGTGCAGGTCGGCTATGGGCGCATGGGCCATTTCTTCTGGGGCTTTGAAGAGCAGGGCGTGGTGCCGGACATCATCACCATGGCCAAGGGCATGGGTAACGGCCAGCCCCTCGGTGCGGTGATTACCCGCCGGGAAATCGCCGAAGCGCTGGAGGCCGAAGGGTACTTCTTCTCGTCCTCCGGCGGCAGCCCGGTCAGTTGCCAGATTGGTCTGGCGGTGCTGGATGTGATGGAGCAAGAAAAGCTCTGGGAAAACGCCCAGGTGGTCGGCGGGCACTTCAAGGCGCGGCTCGAGGCGCTGATCGAGCGCCATCCGCTGGTGGGGGCGGTGCATGGCTCGGGCTTTTATCTGGGGCTGGAGTTGGTGCGGGACCGGCAGACTCTGGAGCCGGCGACGCAAGAAACCGCCAAGCTGTGTGATCGCTTGCGTGAGCTGGGGATTTTTATGCAGCCGACCGGGGACTATTTGAACATCCTCAAGATCAAGCCGCCGATGGTCACGTCTAAACGCAGTGTGGATTTCTTTGTCGACATGTTGTCGAAGGTGCTGGATGAAGGGTTGTAACCCCCTTCAATAAATTGAAATGCTCCCACAGTTGATTGGGGTTTCACTTTTAAAGCCGATTGTTATCGGTAATATTTTGAGTTTTTTAGATAGTCGGATGTTTGCGCGCTTTAAAAGCCGATTTTTATCCGCTATAAAGTCGCGCAGCATTCCCCTTTCTGTCATCGGCCCTGGTTATCCTGGCCGCTGACCACCGCCCAGGAGATGATTCATGAGCCGTATCGTTACCGTCGCCGCTACCCAGATGGCTTGTTCCTGGGACCTTGAAGCCAATATCGAGACCGCTGAAAAGCTGGTCCGTGAGGCCGCCGCCAAAGGCGCGCAGATCATCCTGATCCAGGAACTGTTCGAAAGCCCGTACTTCTGCCAGAAGCCGAACCCGGACTATCTGCAACTGGCGACCTCGGTTGACGACAACGTGGCCATCAAGCACTTCCAGAAAATCGCCAAGGAACTGCAAGTGGTGCTGCCGATCAGCTTCTTCGAACTGGCTGGCCGTGCGCGTTTCAACAGCATCGCGATCATCGACGCCGACGGCTCCAACCTCGGGATTTATCGTAAAAGCCACATCCCGGATGGCCCTGGCTACCACGAAAAGTACTACTTCAACCCGGGCGATACCGGCTTCAAAGTGTGGAACACCCGCTACGCGAAGATCGGCGTGGGCATCTGCTGGGACCAGTGGTTCCCGGAATGCGCCCGCAGCATGGCGCTGCAAGGTGCAGAGATCCTGTTCTACCCGACCGCCATCGGCAGCGAGCCACACGACAAGACCATTTCGTCCCGCGACCACTGGCAGCGCGTGCAACAAGGCCATGCCGGCGCCAACCTGATGCCGCTGATCGCCAGTAACCGCATCGGCAACGAAGAGCAGGACGGCTACGACATTACCTTCTACGGCTCGTCGTTCATTGCCAACCAGTTCGGCGAAAAAGTCGAAGAGCTCAACGAAACCGCAGAAGGCATCCTGGTGCACAGTTTCGACCTCGATGAGCTGGAGCACATCCGCAGCGCGTGGGGCTCGTTCCGTGATCGCCGGCCGAACCTGTACGGCGCGCTCAAGACCCTCGACGGTTCCCTGGAGTCCTGATCGCCATGACCACTTTGCACTGCACGCCTCGCGCTGACGGCTTTTATATGCCAGCCGAGTGGGCGCCCCAGACCCAGGCCTGGATGATCTGGCCCGAGCGTCCCGACAACTGGCGCCTGGGCGGCAAGCCGGCGCAGGCGGCCCATGCGGCAGTGGCCAAGGCCATTGCGCGTTTTGAACCGGTGACGGTTGCGGTCTCCGCCGGCCAGTACGAAAACGCCCGGGCGCGCCTGGATGTGCCGAATATCCGAGTGGTGGAGATGTCCAGCGACGATGCGTGGGTACGCGACAGCGGGCCGACCTTCGTGATCAATGACCAGGGCGAAGTGCGTGGCGTGAACTGGGATTTCAACGCCTGGGGCGGGTTTGACGGTGGCTTGTATGCGCCGTGGAACCGCGATTCCCAGGTGGGCGGCAAGATCCTTGAGATCGAGCGCAGCCCGCGTTATCGCACCGAAGGTTTTGTGCTGGAGGGCGGCTCGATCCACGTTGATGGTGAAGGCACGCTGATCACCACCGAGGAATGCCTGCTTAATCGTAATCGCAACCCGCACCTGGGCCGCGAAGAGATCGAAGCGGTCCTCAGCGCCAACCTGGCTGTGGATAAGATCATCTGGCTGCCCGACGGTCTGTTCAACGACGAAACCGACGGCCATGTGGATAACTTCTGCTGCTACGTGCGCCCGGGCGAAGTATTGCTGGCCTGGACCGACGACCCGCAAGACCCGAACTATGCACGCTGCCATGCCGCCATGGACGTGCTGCAAAACAGCACAGACGCCAAGGGCCGCGCGTTTATCGTACATAAAATGCCGATCCCGGGGCCGTTGTACGCCACTGAGGAAGAGTGCGCCGGTGTTGATCCGGTGGACGGTTCCCAGGAGCGTAATCCGACCGTGCGTTTGGCTGGTTCCTACGTCAACTTTCTGATCGTCAACGGCGGCATCATCGCGCCGAGTTTTGATGACCCGCTGGACAGCCGCGCCGAGGAAATCCTTCAGGGTCTGTTCCCGCAACATGAAGTGGTGATGGTGCCAGGTCGTGAACTGTTACTGGGGGGCGGCAATATCCACTGTCTGACCCAACAACAGCCCGCGCCGCACAAAAACCGAGTGCACTTGTAACAGGCGATTTCGCCGTACGACGGCTGATCGTCAGCCACTGCACTGGGCAATAACAGCAAGCCCACGGCCCATTGGGGCCGTGGGCTTTTTTGTGTGTGCAAGCCCGTAAATCGGGCTTATTGGCATAGCTCTTGTATCGGCGTTGTGACAGTGATCGGGGTTTGTGACTGCACAGTTCTGTCATAAACCTTGAGTAAGTTAGCCGCTCAAGCAGTAGGAGAGAGCGCTGAAATGAACGCCGATATCAACCTGGTCTATACACGCGCGCCCCACCCCCTGGCAGTTCGGGGCGAAGCGATTCACGCGCTGGCACTCTGGTTGAAGGAAAACGGCTCGCGCCGGATCCGGCAGGCTGATCCACGCAGGGTGATGAGTGAGCGCTACCCGCTGGGGTTGTTCAGTGAGGATGAGGTGCAAGTGCTATGCGAATTGATCCGCAACTGACTGCCACTGATCTGCAAGTGTGGGAGCGGGCTTGCCCTAATGCCAGTCAGTTAAGCGCAGATCCCCTGTGGGAGCGGGCTTGCTCGCGAAAGCAGTGGGTCAGTCAACATCAATGTTGGCTGGGCCGACGTCTTCGCGGCGATGCGGCGATCCGACAAGCCCGCTCCCCCATGAGCCGCATGTGGCTTAGAAGTTGTACGTCCCCGTTACCACCAGGCTGCGCGGCTCACCAAACTGGATCTGGTTGGCGCTGGTCGCCGACGCGTAGTACGTCTTGTCGCTGATGTTATTGAGCGCCGCCTTCACATCCCAGTCCTTGTGCCGGAACCCGGCCAGGGCGTCCCAGCGGCCATAGCCCGGCAACACCACGGTGTTGGCGTTATCGGCATAACGATCACCCACCAGGGTCAGGCCGGTTTCGGCGTACCAGCCCATTTCCGGTTTCCAGGTAACGAACAGGCTGGCGTTGCGCTTGGCCACGTCGCTGATGCGTTTGCCTTCAAAGCTATTGTTGTCTTTCACCACCTTGGCATCCTGTACGCCGATGCCGCCGCGTACATACCAGTTGCCGGCGATTTTGCCGGTGGTGGTCAGCTCGATACCACGGGAACGCTGGAGGCCGCTGAGCAGGGTGATCAGTGGTTTCTCCGGGTCGCGGGTGCGGCGGTTGTAGAGTTCCAGTTCATACACGGCGAGGGTGGTGCTCAAGCGGTCGTCGAACCAGTCGCTCTTGACCCCGATTTCCTTTTGCTTGGTCAGCTCGGGGCTCAGGTCATTGGTATTGTCCTTCGCATTCGGGGTGATGCCGATCAGGCCGCCGCCGGTGGGGGAAAACGTCTTGCTCCACGACGCGTAGAACGAATGGTTCTCCACTGGCGTCCACACCACGCCCAGCCGTGGGCTAGTGTTGTGGCTGTCGACCTTTTTGCCCAGGTTGATGATTTTATTGGTGGTGTCCACTTCAAAACGGTCGTAGCGCAAACCTGCGAGCAACTGCCACTGATCGTTCAGGCGCAGTTGGTCCTGCACATACAGGCCTTGGCTTTCGACCTCGGTGTGGTTGTTACTCGAGATCGTCATCGGCCCGGTATGGCTCAGGTGGCGGTTGGGGTGGTTCAGATCGAGGCCGGGCACTGTGGCCGTTACCGCGCTGTACAACTTCGGATCACGGCGCTGGCTGCCCAGCTCCACGCCGGTCAGCAGGCGGTGTTCCAGGCCAAAGGTATTGAAGCCACCTTCGAGTTCGACGTTATTGAATACGTTGCGCGTCGTCAGGTCTTGCTGCCAGCGCTGGCGCGCGACGGTGTTGGTCTTGGGGTCGTAGCCGTTCAGGTAGGTATTGTCGAAGTCACTGTCGAGCTTGAACACGCCCAGGGTGTGGCGCAGTTGCCAGCTGTCGTTGAGTTCATAGGCGAGCTTGGAGCGCAGGGACTGGGTGGTGTCGTCGATATAGTCCCGTGGGTCGCCGTAGGTGGTGTCGCGGCTCACATCGGCCGGGCGCCCGCGCACGCCGGGGATGCCACGGTCCGGGGTGCGGTCGTAGCGGCTGTATTCGTATTGCACCAGCCAGTTCAGTTGCGGGGTCAGTTGCCAGCTTATCGACGGCGCGAACAGTTTGCGGTTGCCGCTGATGCCGTCGCGGAAGCTGTCGGTGTCCTCGTTGCCCATGTTCAGGCGCAGGCTGATGTTCTCGGTCGGGTCAGCGCTCAAGTCGGTGTACAGACTGCGCAGCCCGTTCGTGCCGCCCTGGGCCTCGAGGCTGGAAGCACGCCCGGCCTGGGGCATTTTGCTGACGCGGTTGACGATCCCGCCCTGGCCACCACGGCCGTACAACACGGCGGCGGGGCCCTTGAGCACGTCGATGCGTTCGATGTTGTGCAGGTCGCGCACGTACTGGCTGTCGTCGCGAATGCCATCGAGGTAGAAGTCGTTGCTGGCTTCGAAGCCACGGATGCGCAAACTGTCGAAGCGCGTGTCGGCGCCGCTGCTGACGTTGGGGATGCCACTCAGGGCCTGGCCCAGGTCGTTGGTGCCGTAGGCGCGCAGGTTCTCGGTCTTTACCGAGTCGATCGCCTGGGGCACGTAGCGCACCGGCGTGCTTGTGCGCGTGGCGGTGTTGGTGTCTTTGACGCGCGGGTCGTCCTCGTCAGCTTCGGCGCTGATGGAGGTGGCGGGCAGTGTGGTCGCGGCGCAGGCAAATCCGGCGCACAGCAGTGCGGAAAGCCCAAGGGTTATGGGCGTCAGGCGAGAGGCAGGCATCGAGGGGCGCATCCGTAAGAAGGAGGAAGAAAGCGCGCGAATGATAATGCTTGCTATTTGCGCGCGTTAATCATTCCTCGACCTTCCGCGAAAACAAATGTTTCAAGATGTGTTTTTTATGGAATTTTACGCCGCAGGGGAAAATGCGTTACCCACCAGCGGCTTATTCAGGCGATGAATTGGCCGAGCGTATATATCGCGTAAATAATGGCTAAATAATATCGCTTAGACTTTTTTTGCCTAAATACAGACGATTCACGAAATTGACATGCGGCTGAGGGCGCGGATAGGATTCGCCTCAACGCCTGTGGCTAACCGCCATGACTTCCCTATAAAAAAGGCCCGCGGCATATTCGGTCGTCCGCGGGCCTTTTTTTATCCGGGGAAAATTGATACCAAAAAAGCCAAATGGAGCCAGGTGTCACAGCGCGTACTCAACCAGTAATAAGGAATAAGAAAATGTTGAATAAACGGATGGGTCTGATTGCTCTGGGGATTTTGAGCGCTACTCAGGCAATGGCAAACGACCAGGAGCAATCCAAAGGCTTCGTGGAAGACAGCCACCTGAACATCGCGGCGCGTAATGCGTATATCAGCCGCGATTACAAAAACCGCAAGCAAGACAAAGCTGAATGGGGCCAAGGCTTTATCGGTAAGTTTGAGTCCGGCTTCACCCAAGGCACCGTCGGTGTGGGTGTGGACGTGATCGGCCAATACGCTATTCGCCTGGATGGTGGCCAAGGCCGCGCTGGTGCTGGCGGTATCGACTTCTTCAAGCAAGGCAACGGCACTGTTGATGCCAACGGCAAGCCAAACCCTGGTCCGGCACCACACGACCTGGCCAAAGGCGGCGCTGCCGTTAAGTTCCGTGTGTCCAACACTGTGCTCAAGTACGGTGATCAGTTCCCGGCCGTACCTGTATTGCAGTACGACAACTCGCGTCTGTTGTCGGAAACCTACACCGGTACTTCGATTGTTTCCAAAGAGATCGCTGGCCTGCAACTTGATGCTGGTCACTTCACCAAGGAAGCTCGCAAGAGCATGGAAGGCACCGACAGCGGCGGCCTGAAGAGCATCGACTACATCGGTGGTAGCTACAAATTCACCGAAAGCCTGTCGGCCGCGCTGTACGCTTCCGACATGCAAGACGTGCTGAAGAAGCAATACATCAACGTCAACTACGTGCTGGCCTTGCCACAAGAGCAGTCGCTGACTTTTGACTTCAACGGCTACAAAACCAAGCTGGACAAGAGCTTCGCTCTGGAAAACCAGAAGAACGAAGACGCCCGCGACAACAAGATCTGGAGCCTGGGCGCTACGTGGGCCGTTGGCGCGCATAGCTTCACTGTCGCTCACCAGCGCAGCACCGGTGACACTGGCTATCTGTACGGTGGCTACCGCAACGCTGGCGGTATCGGCGACGGCGGCAACACCATCCTGTTGGCCAACTCCTACTGGTCTGACTTCAACGCTAAAGACGAGCGTTCCTGGCAGGTTGGTTACGGTCTGGACTTCAGCGCCTTCGGCGTACCGGGCCTGACCTATAACGTCGCTTACGTGCGTGGCACCAACATTGACGACGGTACCAACCGTGGCGATGGTTCCGAGCGTGAAATCTTCAACCAGTTCAAGTACGTCGTACAAGCTGGTCCAGCCAAGGACCTGAGCCTGCGCGCTCGTGCATCCTGGTTGCGCGTTTCCAACAACGCCAGCGAATACAACGTTGGTGGTAACGAAATCCGTCTGTTCGCCGACTACCCGATCAACGTGTTCTAAGATCGTGCGTCGTGCCTGATACCAGGCAATAAAAAACCCCGACGTGTCGGGGTTTTTTTATGGCTGCCTGAAACCTTACGCCTTGACCTGCGCCAACTTCTGGCAGTTGGCCTTGCGTGTCGGGTACTGCCCGCATTTGCGCAGTACGCTTTGCACCTGTTGGGTGTTCTGCAGTTGCTGATTGGCCAGCAGCTTCTCGGTGATAAACAACTCTTCCGAACCCAAGTGGCGCTCGGCTGTGTCGATCATGGCCAGCGCGGCCTTGCCATCGCCGCGCTTGAGGTAGTAGCTGATCATCAAGTCATAGGTCGAAGGCCCGGCCAGGGACCAGTCCTTGATCGCCTGCAATTGCTGGAGCGCCTCGGCGTTTTTGCCCTGGGCCAGGCGCACGGCGTAGGCGGTGCGGCGGATGTTTGGCTGGTCCTTGACCGGTGAACTCAAGGCGCGCCGGATAAACGCATCGGCTTCGGGCACCTTGTTTTTTGCCAGGGCAGCGGTGGCGGCGTAGGCGTCCTTGTAACCCTGCATGGCCTTGGCCACAGGGGCGGCGTCACGCACCTTCGGCCAGTTCGTGGTGTTGACCCGGGCGCGGCGCTCCTTGCGGTACTCGCGTTGCAGGTACTGGCGCAGCTCGGTGTCACGGTCGATGGCGGACATGTGGGAGCGGTTGAAGTAATCGGTGGTGGCGGTGATGGTATTGGTCAGGCCGTCCTTGACCAGCACGTCCAGCTCCTTGGTAAAGCGGTCGAGGTTGAACTGCTGCAATGAGTCTTGCATCGCATCCTTGCGGGCGGTGAGAAAACCCGTCAGCAATGGTTTCTGCTTGCCCTGGAAATCATTCAGGCGCTCCAGGCTGTGGGTGGCCGCACGGGGCGCGTAGCCGGCCCGGATCATCAGGTCGGTGCCGAGCAGGTCGGCCTGGTCTTCCTGGCTGCGGCCCCACGCAGTGCTCCACACGTTGTCGGAAAAGCTGTTGGCCAGCGAGGTATACAACACGGTATTGCCGATGGTTTTTTGCGTGCCGGCCGGGTCCTTGCTGAACAGTTTCATGGTGCCCGAACTGCGGTCCACCCCGGTGTTGGCCGCCACGGTTGCCAGGGCCACAGTGGACGCCACGGTGGTGAACATATCCTTCTGCTGCTGGAAGGCGGCGGCGCGGTCATGGTGATGCAGCAGCACATGGCTCATTTCATGGCCGAGCATGGCGGCGATTTCGTCTTCGCTGCCGACGTTTTCCAGCATGCCCAGGGGCACGAAGATGTTGCCGTACGGGTCCGCCGACGGCCCGAAGCTGTAGCTGTCGGTGATCTTCACCTGCAACAGCGGCAACTGCCCCGGCCAGCCCTTGGACAGGCGCGTGACGATGCCCTGCAAGTACACCTGCAGCATCGGGATATCCACCAGGTTCTGCTGGCGCGCCTCGGCGGCAGGTACGGTGCGCCCGTCGTAGCTCAAGCGCTGCTGGCCCGCGCGCTGCGGGTCGAGCCTGTAGTACTGGCGCACGTCGGCGTTATCCACATAGTGGCCTTCGACGCGCGACTGCGTCGATGGCCCCACCAGGTTCATAAACGCCTGGTCTGCCCCCTTCAAGGTGGCGCAGCCGCTGAGCAATGCACTGGCCAGCAATAGATATCCCTTCACCGCGATACTCCCTTATTGATTGCAGCCGGCACCGTAGCCGAGGGTGGACTTGTTGTTACTGTCCTTGGCCAGGCTTTGGGGCATGAGCTGGCACGGCAGCTCGGTGACGTGGAAGGGCGGCTCGATGCGCAGGTCCCCGGTATCCAGCCAGACTTTCTGCCCAGCCAGCTCCACCTGGACCAGTTCCAGTTCCTTGTTGAGTTTCAACACCTGAACGGGTTGCTTGGGGGTGTCTTTGCGGGCGATTTCCCGCTGCAGCTTGCCCTGCTCGTCCACCACCTCCACCGGGTCGGCCAGGAACTCCTTGATGACGTGGGTTTCGGCCAGTACACCCTGGCTGTAGAGCGCGGCGAGTAACACGATGAGGATTCTGTTCATCCTTGGTTTCCTTGAGTGAGACGACATGGCGGCACCCTCAGCGGCCACGGTCGAAGAAAGCTTCGATCCGCTCGCTGAACAGCGCCAATGACAGCAAAACAATACCCAGCACGTTGACCAGGGTGATGTGGTTCAGATACAGCACCCAGCACACCGCCAGCAGTACCAGCATCACCAGCCCCCACGACGGGTAGGGTGTGGTGAAGAAGCGGGTTTCTTGATCCCGCCAGCGAGTCCAGGTTTGCAAACCGGCCAGGCGCCGTGCATGCAGGGCCTTGAGCACGATAATCAGCGCCAGCAGCCCAAGCTCCAGGACGTCTACCCAGTGCAGGTTCAACCTCGGGAAATTGGCCGGCTCGCGGTCGTAATCCATGCCCTTGTCGATCAGGTTGTCCAAAGCCATGGCATGCAGGTACACCCCGGGGATCAGCCCATGCACGGGCGACTGCACCAGGTCGCCGGTGGAGGTGATACTGGCCCCGACCATCACCAGTCGGTCGCGCAGCAACCCGGCCACCAACGCCTGGTCTTCCGGCGAGCTGACCTCCAGGTCGCTGGCCGACAGGGTCAGGCTATACGGGCAACGGGCCTGGGCGGAGTCGTCGAGTTTCCAGAACACCGCCTGGAACAATTGCGCCACCCCATCCAGCACAAAGTTGCGCGGTGGTGCGCAGTGCCGGATATCCGCGATCTGCGCCTGCTGCGGCGCCAGCTTCAAGCCCCACTGCACGGCGATCGGCTGTAGCTGTGCAGCGGCTTCAGCATCCCGCGGCAGTTGGTCGGCACACGGCTGGCCCTTGCAGAACTGGCGGTACAGCGCCAGGGCCGGGGTTTCCATTACCCCCAGCGCGGTCGGCATCGCCAAGGGGTACTTGTCGTCCACACCGTCCCAGACCACCAGCCCTGGCTGGCTGAACGCGGCAAATTGCTCAAGGGTATTGGCCTGCCCATTCTCGCCCCGTGTCACCCCGGTGTTGGCCAGCAGCAACGGAATGCCCCGGCGCTGATAGCGCTCGAACACATTCGCCAACAACTGGCTGCCCCGCGTCGGGTCGCCCAGGGAGTGATCGTGGCTGTACAGCAAATCCACAAACACCGCCTTGGGCTTGTAGGCCAGCAAGCGCTTGAACAACTTGCTCTGCTCGCTATACGGCATCGGCCATGACGTGTTGTTGCGCATCAGGTAGGCGTCGTCGATCAACACCACGGTGATATGTTGCTGGCCGGTGCTCGGGTAATTGCTGGAGAACATCCGGTTGAGCCACTGGGCGGATGCCTTGTCACTGGAACTGGCCAGGCCGAAGGGGTCGAGCACCGCCAGCAACACGATAAAAAACGCGAGCAAATAGCGACGACGATTAAAAAGCGGCGGGTTCTTCGACATCCATGTCTCGATAAAAAACGGCGGGTGCTGTTGGGGGCAGGGTTCCCGCAGCGAATGCATGGGTTTTAAAGGACGGGGAGGGGGGTGTCAATTAGAAATATGGCTAAGTGCTATCTTGCGCGCGTCGCCCTTGGCATCAAGCGGCAGATGACGTCCTCGCTGGGCGCCATTTCACTAGCCCCACTGCCAAGGCCGACAAAATCAGCGCAATCGAGATTCCCTCGTTGAGATCGACCCGATGCCCCAGCAACAGCATGGAGCCGGTGACGCCAAACACCGGGATCAGCAACGACAACGGCGCCACTTTGGAGACCGGGTACTCGCGCAGCAGCAGGTTCCAGCCCCAGTAACAAAAGTGCGTGGCCGCGTACACCTGGAACAACAGCGAGAACACCGTCAGCCACTCCATATGGGTGACCAGCGCAGTGAACGGCGCCGATCCATGGGCCAACCACGTCAGCAGCAGCAACGGCAGCGGCGGGAACAGACTGGCCCACACCACAAAGGCAAACATCTCGCGCACTTTTGATTGCTTGATGATGACGTTGCCCACACTCCAACTGAACGCACTTACCAGCAGCAGGCCATAACCCAGGGTTGTCGCCTCGCCCGGACTGCTGGCGATAATACCGACCAGTCCTACAGCCGCCAGCCCCACCCCGAGGATCTGGCCGACGCTCAGTTGCTCGCGAAACAACAACACCCCCCAACCCAGGGTAAAAAACGCACTGAACTGGATCAACAAGGCTGCCGTACCTGGCGGTACACCCCATTCAATCCCCAGGTTGATCAAGGCCCACATTGCCACCCCGAAAATCAGCCCGTAGGCCACCAACCACTTCATGGCAATGGCCGGGCGCCGCACAAAAAACACCCACGGCAACGCCGCCAACGTAAAGCGCAGCGCAGTCAGCAACAGCGGATCAACCCCCGCCAGCCCCAACTTGGTAATCGGAAAATTCAGCCCCCAGACAGCCGTCACCAACACGGCCAGGGCCAGATGCTTCTTTTGCATGGTGTTCTGATTCCACAAAGCAGCGCCGGCACCTGTGTGCGCCAGCCAAGGCGCAACTATGCGCAATAGGCGCGATGGCTCGCTTGCACTATCAGGTCATAAATCATTAAATTCGGGCCATGCGCCAAACTGACATCGACCCCTACGAAAACACCCCCCGCGACGCCGTGGTCACCGCCAACGACTATGCCGATGGCCAGCACTTTGCGGTGCATACCCATCGCCGCGGGCAATTCGCCTACGCCGCCTGCGGCGTGATCACCGTCTTCACCCAACAGGGCAACTGGGTGGTGCCACCCCACCGCGCCATCTGGGTCCCGGCGGGCGTACCCCACGAAATGAGCATGAGCGGCCCGGTGACCATGCTCAACACCTACATCCGCCCCCACGCCGCAACCCGCCTGAACCTGCCCGCGCAGTGCCAGGTGTTCGGCGTATCGACGCTGCTGCGCGAACTGCTGACCCGCGCCATCGACATACCGGCGCTGTACGAAAAGGACCACCTGCACGGCCGCCTGATGACCCTGCTGCTCGACGAAATAGCCGACATGCGCCCCCTGTCACTCAACGCCCCACTCCCCAACGACCCCCGGCTGGCCCCCATCTGTCGTCACCTGCTGGAACAGCCATCACTGGAAACCAGCATCGACGACATGACCCAGCGCCTCGGCATGAGCCGCCGCACCTTCACCCGCTTGTTTCGCCAGCAGACGGGCATCAGCTTTGTGGAATGGCGCCAGCAAGCCTGCCTGTTGGCGGCGGTGGTCAGGTTGGGGAACGGGGAGTCGGTGACGCGGGTGGCGATTGATTTGGGGTATAGCAGCTCGAGTGCGTTTACGAGTGTTTTCAGGCGGGTGTTGGGGGAGGTGCCTAGTCGGTATTTTGCGAAGGATTCGGTTGCTTGGGCTCAGGCCTAATGAGCATTTAGGCGCCCGACGCACAGCATCGGGCGCGAACGGCTTACTGCGGCTCAGGCCCCTCGGGCTGCATGGCCAGGAGCACATCGTCGAGGATCGCTTTACCCATCTCGCCCAGGTAGTGCGAAGAAAACGCATACTTTTCCCCGTCTACATCCATGGCGGCATCGAGCGAGAGAACATTGGCGTAGTAGAGCAGGTGGGAGGCGTGTTCAAGGGCTTCCTGGAAGGGAATGCCGGCATTGACGCGGAAGACCTTCATATCGTGTTTGCTTTCGCCACAGTCTGCGAAGGTTACGGCACCGAGGGTGGTTGCTGGGGGTGAGGTGTTCATTGCTGGCCTCCGGATAGTGGAAGTCGGCAAATGCTACCCAAGGAGCGAATGGTTTCAGGCGGTATTTCGTACGGCATAGCTAACTCCCTTTGCATGAACAAAAAGAGCTGCCCCAGACGTTTCCAAGCGAAAGGTGGCAGCTGTACGCGGGCTGGAAACCGAGGCAAAAGGAACCCGGCAGGCACAAGGCCTCCCACGTACAGCCGCCAAAAAGCACAAACAACAGGCATAAAAAAAGCGCCTGCTGATTGATTGACGACGCTGTAGCGTCCTTAAGCATCGGGTTTCCAGGCCCGGTCACTGATGAGCAGCGACGGGGAGGAGGTTAGCGCGATGGCTTATGGGCTGCAACTTACAGGGTGTGGGATTTTTCTGGTGGAGCAGTTCTCCGGAATATCGGCGGTTCTGAGGCCCAATTCCCAGAAACAACAAAGCCCCCACAAATCTGTGGAGGCTTCATTTTGTATGGTGCGGCACCAGGAGTCGAACCAATCAATAACTTATTGATGACGGTCGTTATTATCTTTGAGACTGCGTTTTTCTACCTCTAAAACTACCTCAAGACGTGCGCTCGCTTGTTGATAGCTATAAAAATAGGCATATCAGGATGCAGATGGCTACTTGGCACCCAAATCGTTGGCGTGCCGCAGGCCGTTCTCCGGAGGGTTACAGCCGTATCGCTGTGATCGCTGCTTTTATCACCCTTTGGAGTCGTCGGATTGCTGTGGTTAGTGCTGCGCATGAATCCCATGAGTTTTATGGCGATGCCTTCGTAAAGCACCTGTTTCGCTATTTATGGTCATGGACGCTCCGCGGCTTTAAGCCAATCATTCATGCCGTCGACACCCAGAGTCAGCAGCGAATCCTGCGTCGCTACCACTCGCTGCAGCATGGCACCACCGTCTGACTCCTCCTGTTCTTCAGCCTGCGCGAAAAGGCGGGTTAGCAGTTGTGTGAGGTTGTTCTCATGGTCGTATAGATAGGGTTTTGTCTGTCGAACAAAATCAAGGTAAATCTCGGTCGCTTCTAATGCATACATTGGATCGCGAAGTGACATAGCGTTCAGCCATGCATCGAAGCCATAGATGTCGTTTCGTGCAGAATCAGCTTCTGTTCCTAGCAAGAACAAGCAGCGCCGAATTAGCTCAATGGGTACAGCAACCAGCGGCGTTGTCTCCTGGAAGAGGTTGCGGAATTTGCGGGCAACGGCAAGAGCATAATGATTCTCTGCATCCAAGCCGGCCTCAAGACCGGCAAGACACTGTTCCCGGTGCTGCTGAATGTTGTCGCTGTGAGTCCAAACGCTCGCCGCACCACACCACGCTTCGACGGTTTCCCCTGCGTTGATTTCTACGAGAAGGGAAGAAAACTCCAATCGTTTCGAAAGAGCTGCCAGTGCGGATATACGCCCCCAAGTCTCAAAATCCTTGTTGCTGCCTTCGCGATAAAGACGTGCTAGCCACAAAGCGACAATTTCGAATTTTTGGTAGTAAGCGTAATACAGGCTAGATTCGGCTATTGGCCAAAGTCCGGGGGATTTCTCCTGCATGGTAAGGCCAAACAGCTCCCAGCCAAGTTCAGGGTGATGGCTTTGTAAATAGGGCATACGCCGCAGCAATAGGGCGCGAATAGCGGGGTGCGGGTCTGCGGCAAATAGGCGTAGCGCATTCGGTAGCAATTGGGGCCACGGTACGCCGTTCTTTTCAAGTTGATTGGCCACGATCATCAAGGCTTCCGCTGCGTTCCCTTTGGCCATATTGATGCCAGCTGTGACCAAATCAACGGAATCCCCTGAGATGGAGCTCTCCTCCTGTAGTGTCGAAAAATCCGCAGCCAAAGACACTAGCCGCGTAGCGTCCTTTGACAGTTCAACTACGTGCGCACAGCTCTCTATTGCTTTAGATGCGACGCGGTTGTGGTGCCAATGACTCGGATGCGCTTCCAGCTCATTCAGGATTTGCTGCACCAACGCTGCCGCATTGGGCTCATCTTTGGGTGACCAAGTGCCATTTACCTGCAAGTTGCCGTAGCGGTGAGCCAGGTAGGTCGCAATGCCCTCCATGAGGTCGTCTCGAAAGCGGTCCGAGATCCGCTCCCAGTTGGCTGATAAAAGACTCATAAAGCGGGTGGGGTGGCGCGAAGCCGCGTCACGTAATTGTGAGCCAACCTCTCTCTCTCCCCCCATCAGAAAGTCATCAAAAGGGCTACTGGCATGCGCTTTGTAGTGATTCAGCAGGCCCAGCACGGAGTCATCGCTTGCACCAAGAAACACCTCGAAAGAAAACGGTGCGCTAACCATTCCTCCACGCATGTGAATGTCCGGCTGGCGAATCAGAGGCCATATTTCTTTTTCGCACTCATCCAATACAGCCTGTGCGTCGGCTGAACGCAGATGGCAGGGGATGGTAAGAATTAGTTTCGCTTGATCTCGTAGCGCCCATGCATGGTGCTTCGGGTCAGTTGCAGTTTCCAGGCGAAGGGTTAAAACAGTCGAATGTATTGCGTCTTGCGTAGCCGCATCAAGGTGCAGAAAAGTGGTCTGTATAAGCGTGCCGAGTTCATACGACAAAGCGGATTCGAGCAGTTTTTTGTTGCAAAGCATGCGGCCAATCACATCCAGGTTAGCGGTTGGTGCTGCCATGCACGCGAGGATGGCGAAATAGCGCAATGCGCCTTCTGTGCTGAAGCACAGACGTTCGCTGTTGCTTTTCCACCAATTCGATTGCGTGTTTGCGTGATGCAAGACGGCGGTTTCAACGGCATCCAGCAGTATGCGTTCACTATCAAGGTGCCGGTGGTCGGTCTGGGTGTGTGCGTCGTTGTATGACGTTTGGTGTAGGAAGCCGCTCCAAAAAATTTTCGGAGCCTCGCCATAGCGTGAGTTCTTGATTTGGCTCCATCGCTCAATCGATGCTATAGCCAGGTCAAGCAATGCCGTGGACTTTCGCATTCGATCTGCGAGAAAACTTTTATTGCTTGTCCCAAACTCATGCGGTTGACAGTGCAGCTTTTTGTCAAAGCTATAGGCAAGCACATCTTCGTCGGTGACTTCGCCAGCGACATAACGCCACAGAACCGTATCATCCATACCGCCATCTTTTACGCAGCGCGCGAGTGCATGCCCGAGAAAGCTGTGTTCTTGCCTCGGTAACTTAAGCAATTCGATAAGCAAAGGCACAAGCATCGCCGAATGGTCTGCATGGACTTGCGTGATCGCATGTGCAATAGAATTTGTCAGCTGGGTATTATCCACCCCATCCAGTGCCAGTACCTCGGTCCAAAATGCGAACACCCCTACGGCATCGTCATTTTTCCATTGAGATACTCGGTGCACATGCATCGTTAACCCGTCAACATCGCGGGTATCTTTCAAAAACGGGACTAGATGCTTCATCCAGAAGTGATGCCATTCCACCCGAGCCGCCTGGGTGTAGATCACCTGAAAGACATCACGATGCTGGTTGCGCAGGTCGCGTATTAGAAGCCAGTCGTCATCGTGTGGGGGTTGTTCTGTAAAGGTTTCCGCCACAAGACGGCGAATATGGAAGGCATTGTTGCCTGTCAAAACAGTACGCAGCTGTTTTCGGAATTCGCGTCGATCTCCGGTTGTCAGCTGCGTGACAAAGCTGCGAATGCTGGGGCGCACAAAAGGCACGGGCGGTAAACGTTGTATGAATGCGTTCAAAGTAACAGCTTGGCGTACCGCGCCGCTGATCACCAATACGTCGAGCAGCGTCTGGTGCCCGAATGTCAGTTGCCCATCCTGCGTCTCATGCAGCACCTTATTACTGAGAAGTGCACGTTGAATATCTTGTGAGGCGGTGAATCGCTGACGTGGCACCGCAAGACTGCGCAACCTTAGCATTTCAGCCGCGATGGCTTCGATGGCTTGCATGGCGGCATCGCCCAGTGCGCTATTGGCCTGCACGATCGTGGCAAGGTAGCGCTGTGCCAGCGCTTGGCTGGTCACTACATTGAAGCTACCTCCTTGCTGCGCTAATTCAACAAACAAGGCCAATTCACGTGGATTACAAATCAATTCGCGCGTGGTCGTATCGGTGGCCGATGCGTCAATGCTGAGTTTTACGAGCAGCGGCGCTATCTCGGTATCCCATTCCAATGGCTGGCAGGTGATTTTTTTACCCCAACTGCGCTGGGCAATACGCCGATCGTAATGACAGTCAAAGTCGCGACAGGCAGTGACAACGGTAATGTTGGGAACCAGCAGCAGACGATCAATTTGGGCAAGGAAGTACGTAAGTACGCTGTGTTCACGGGCAATGGAAAGTACATCTAACGAGTCGATCATTACGACCACGTGCGCATCCTCCGCCATGCGTGCCGCTCCTTCTACCCAATGTTCAGGCAGGCCTAGGGCTTGACGGTCTTGCGCAGTGACGATGTCGGCGAACTCGCGCGATTGAATGAACAGCGGCAGTAGGTCAGTGCGGGTTTGGGCGAGTTGTTCCAGTGCTTCTTGCACTGCCAGCATTACGCAGGTCTTGCCAGATCCCGGCAAACCGGTGAGCAAGATAGAGCCATGTTTGGCTTCAATGGCTTTGATGAGTTCGTTGACGGATGGATTCGAAACGCTTTCACTGCCAATATCTCTGCGCCATGACCGGCCAATGGCAGAAGTGCTTTTGAATGAAGAACGAACCTTTACCATGTCCATGGGAGGGGTCAGCAGCGAGCCTGCGTTGTCCAGCAAGACTTTCAGGTTGTCCTTTGTCAGTCGATGTTGCGTAGCACTACTTTCGCCGTGGCCGCTAACGCGCATTCCGAGGTAGTCAAGGCGTGTCCATAGGGTGTTGTAAGCCGCTGAACCGTTGCTTACCAACCGCCACAAACGCTCGCGCAGAAATGCCTCCATGCGATCCAGTTCTGGACTGATTTCAAACGTCGTGCGTTTTAGGAACTGGTAGGTTGAAAGATTTGACGCCTGTTCGACAAGCAGACTTCCTAGTTCGGTATCTGACTCTTGGAGCGCCTTGCCCAGATTGGTTTGGTAGGTTGCTTCATCGGCATAGTTGGTGCTGTATTCCCGCAGTCTTGAGAGATCACCAAACGCGCTGCGCGAATAGAAGCGAATTTCCGCTGTCGGATCGCTGGTCAACAAGCTGATTGCCTTGCGCAATTCGTCGGCGAGGTCGGCAGTAGACCAGGCCTTATGCAGCGTCTGGTTTTTTTTGCACTGGCAGTAAATTTTGGTGCCATCTACTTTGCCGATCACCACATCGTCCACTGACCCGCTTACTGAATCTACTTCAAGCCACTGGTAACCAGGCTCCGAAAGGACGCTCAAAGCCCAGTCAAAGGCAACCAGCGTTTGGTAACCATCGCCTCGATTGGACTGAATACCTGCTTTGCTCATTTGCTTGTCCTGTTTGACTACGACTGCCCCCTGAACTATTCAGCAGCCAGGCTGTGCCGCACCTTATTTTTCCCGGCACGATTAGCCAACGCGCCACGCGATATCCGAATACGTCCACAACGCTCTAGAGTTGGGGGGGGACCTTTTGTCGTGCGTAGCACCGGCTGACGAATTATCGCGTCCGATGCCACATATCGTTGTAGTTCATTGGTTGCCAAAAGCGGTCTGGGGAAATGAGCCGTTATCTGGAGCATAGATTGACCGTTAACATGGATGTTGTCACCGGGCATTCCGCAGGGCTACCGAGCTTTATCCACGGAAGGCCAAGCATGAGAACTCCCCGCCTTTCTAGGGCGGATGGCTGGCTAGCAACAGCGGATGCCGTTACCGACCATCCTCACCGGGGAGCAAAGTGGACCATGCCGGCTTTCCACCCCTGGCCGATCTAGGCCTGTCGCCCTTTTTGCGTGCAATGATCAAATCGGGTGAAAACGTTGGTCAGCGTCTCTCCCGAGGTCCCCTATAGATGCTGACCTTGAAATGCCATGGCTTACCTAAGCGAATAGTGAGCAAATGCACGGTCAGCAGATAGTAATAGCGGGTGGATTCAGTGCGCTGGTTCAGGTGCTGATTTAGAAACCAATCGATATGTTTTCGCTGCCAGGTCCATGGATTGTCTAGGTGCCAGCGATAATGTATCGCCGCTTGAATGGCCTTCGCCTGACGAAGGTGACGCTTGCGGGTGGAGTGCGATCCGGTCAGAACGCCCGCCAAGAACAGCTCCATATCGAATGGCTTACTCATGCTCGACCACCGATGTAAGCCGATACCACGTCGATACGGCCGTGCCCAAGTTCATAGCTGAGTTGTTCTCGGGCCTGCCGATCAAGGGGCCGGTCAAACTGGTCGCACCGCCCATCATTATTGATGGGCGCGGGATAGAGGGTGATTTGCTCATAGCGTTCGCTCGCATAGGCTGCGCGCATTTCGTGGAAGCCTTTGAGGTTGTGCGTATGGAGGACGTCTCGGGCGGGGCGTACGACGCGTTGCTGGAAATCGAGGTAGCTCTCGTTCGGTGCCAGTAGGTTGTGGCTGCCATGCGGTAAGACTTGCTCGGCATATCTGAGTGCTTCGCGTACATGGTCATCCACCACGATCCAGCGAGCTGCTGTTGCTCCGCTGCGCCCACCTTTTGTGCCGTCCTGGATGTTGATCCTCCCGAGTTGCTCGGCTTCCCGTTGCAGTCGAGTAAGGTCGGCCAAAATCGCCTCACGCAAACGCATGCCGGTGGCTCGCGCTAACTGAACGATGGCGGCAGCGCGCGGCTGCTGATGTTCGCAAAGCTCGTCAACGATCCGCTTAACGTATTCGCGGTCTTGGCCTTGCGGCACTGAGCGACGAACACTTGCCCGCTGCATTCCCAATGCCTTGCTTGGGCTCGGTACTTTCACGGACTGATCACCGCGAAGCGCGGCCATGGTTCGATTCACGCTGGACAATCGATTTTGCGCGGTCGCGATGCCGATAGCTCCTTGTTCGACTTGCTGCCGCAGATACCTGGCGTAGTCCAGCAAGGTCTGTCGAACAATTTTTCGCGCATCGTTGAACCCTGGCCCATCCTCAGAACGACACCATCGAACAAACGCCTGCCAGCGATCACTGTGCGCTTTAACGGTCCCATAGTGCCCGCCGCCGAACATGTCCTTCAGCGCTTGCGGCCCGGCATAGCTCAGTTGACGACCATAGCCAAAATTCCGCCCGTCCCGTCTACCTATCAGTGCCATGATCAAACTCCTCTCGAAGCCAAACCTTTGAGACTTTCCCCACGTCATCCCGCCAAGGATGTTGAGTGTTATCAGGGATCAAGGCCCCTGCGACCTGTGAGGGTTGTCCACTAACGCGGGACTGGCGGCTCTTTACGACCGGGAGCTTGGGCATCTCACGATCTGACCTCCTGAGCACTTCCGAAGAAGTGGGCGGGTGGAGGCTGCACTGGCTGACTAGACCGGCGCCGCGAGATCCTGAGTCGGGTGAAGGCAGTGATGCGATGACCGGGGCATGCCTGGCTGTCAGTCAGGTGCAGTCCATTCCTTGGGCTGCGGCACCATCATCTGCATCGCTGTTGCGGGTGACTTCGGTGTTTGTCACGCCGATTGTCACGAGGGGGAATGCCGCAAAGCCTTGTACGAGTTGGGCTGCAGCAGCGGTTGGAGCGCCCGTCTCTTTCCGGGAGAAAGAGACGGGCGCAGGTTGGCGCAATGAAATGGCCAAGCGGATAGGTTGCTGCAGGGCAGCTATGAAAGGGTATGAATTGCCGCAGTGGGCACACTGATAAAAGTAGGCATCCATCACATCGCTGTGACCGTGCGAGCCGCCGGACGCTAATCGCACTTTGGGAGAACCACCACGGTGTGGCGTAGCCTTAAAGGTTCTGGCTACCTGGGGTTGCTGTCAACGACAGCGCTTTGCCCGATCTTTTCTACGCCTGTGGATAATTCGGGTCAAGGCTCGAATTTTTGGGAGTTCTGCGGCTGTGGATGAAATTATCCACCGGTGGAAATCTGTGGTTTTCCACAGACAGTTGCGTGGGCTTTAGATTTTTTAAGTGAGGTCCATCCAAACAGGGCGGCTTTGCAGCCCTATTTGGATGGACCCGCGTGGACAAGCGGATCACTGAGATATTAAGACCGAGCGCTTACTCAGTTGCGCCACGTTTTGCTTTTAAGCGAGTGACGTTCGGTCCGGTCTGGTTCGCGAATTCGTGGGGGGTGACATGCTCCTGTCGATTCGTCTCAAGGAACCGGCTCCACCAGTTCATGATCAATCTGCGCTCCTCAATGAATTCGGCCTTGTGGATGTAAGCAGCGCGGACGTTGTTGCGTTCTTTGTGGCTCATCTGCCGTTCAATGGCTGTCTCCGACCACAATCCTGACTCGATCAGTGCGCTGCAGGCCATCGAGCGGAAGCCATGGCCACAGATTTCGGTTTTGGTGTCGTAACCCATATTTCGAAGCGCGCTGTTCACCGTGTTCTCAGACATCGGTTTCGACGGGTTGGCATCGCCCGCAAATACCAGGTCGAATTCGCCGGTGAGGGTGTGGATCTGTTCAAGCAGGGTCACCGCTTGCGGCGATAAGGGTACAAGGTGGATGTCCCCGGCCATCTTCGTACCTCTTGTTGAAAAGGGTACTCCGTACAGCGCGGGTCGAGTGTCCGGTATCTCCCAGGTGCCGCGCTTGAGGTCGAACTCGCTCCAGCGGGCGAAGCGTAGTTCGCTCGAGCGGACAAACACATGTAGAGAGAGCATGACTGTCAGCCGAGTCAGCGTTCGTCCTTTGTAGCTGTCGATGCGCTCCTGCAATTCAGGCAGGCGCGATAAGGGTAAAGCTGGGCGGTGAACTACCCTCGGGGCTTTGATCAAACCTTCAAGGTCGGAGGCAGGGTTTGCCGCGATCTGTCGAGCACGTTTCGCCTCGCGCATGATGCTTTGCAGGTAGTTTTGTACCCTTAACGCGACGTCAATCGTGCCACGCTTCTGGATTGCGTCCAGAGGTTGCATCAAGTCGTGAGTGTCTAGGTCGACAATAGCGCGATCACCGATTAGAGGAAAAACATGGGTTTTGAGGCGGCTCAGGACCGTCTTGGCATGGCCCGGAGCCCATTTGGCAGACATCGCTTTGTGCCAGTCCAAGGCTGCGTCCTCAAAGGTTCGGCCTCGGATTGTGGCTTGCGTCTTGGCTTGATGTTTGGACTCGATGGGGTCGATGCCTTCCGCCAGCATCCGCTTGACCTCCAGCCGCTTCTTGCGCGCATCGGCGAGGCCGACCACGGGGTAGTTGCCAAACGAGGTCAGCCCTTCACGACCATCAGGTTTTACATACCTGAAACGCCAGCCTTTGCGGCCGTTGGGTTGGACTAAAAGGTAGAGGCCGTCGCCGTCGAAAAGCTTATAGGCGCGGTCGGTGGGCTTGGCTGAACGACAAGCCGAATCAGAGAGCGGGGCAGTGGTGCGCGACATAAGGGTACTCCTCCCTTTATCGAATGACCTTACCCCTATCTTTATCCTTAAAACGGCTGGTATCCATAAGATTTTGGCGGAATCCGACGGAACGCCAAAACGAAAAAACCCGCCAGAAGGCGGGTTTTTCGGGGGTTCCAGAGATTTTGAAAGCCTTCTCTGGAACCTTGTATGGTGCCGGCACCAGGAGTCGAACCCGGGACCTACTGATTACAAGTCAGTTGCTCTACCAACTGAGCTATACCGGCGTGTTAGGGCGACGATTATAGCGATTGGAAAGGTTCTGTAAACCCCTGAATTCTGACTATTTTTCAGAACGTGGTTTTTCCGCTGCCGGTCGCACGCTCCAGCGCTTTGGCAAAGGGTGATGAGTGCCGGTGCCGAGGCCTTGGGGGGCGTGGGGCTTGATACGCAGAAGGTATCAAACCGCCCCTTGATCAGTATTAAACAATGCCGTTGTTCATAGCTAAGTTGAGGTGGCACTCAATGAGGAAAAGCCAATGAATTTCGCAGGAAAAACCGCCGTTATCACCGGCGCAGGCCGTGGCTTGGGGTTTGTCTACGCACAAGCACTGGCCCAGCGCGGGGCCAATGTGGTGATCAGTGATATCGGCGCCGATAACCTCGGATCGGGAAGCGATGCCTCCATCGCCCTGGATGCGGCACGCCGCCTGCAGGCCCAGGGGTTGAGCGCGGTTGCTCATCAGGGGGATTTGTCCAGCGAGCAAGGCTGTCGGCAATTGGTCGAGACGGCCATCGCGGCGTTTGGGCAGTTGGATATCCTGATTCATAACGCCGGCTGGGTGGGTTATCAATCCATTGAGGAGGCGGACGCGGCGTTTATCGGGCGTGCGCTGGGTATCAATGTCTATGCGCCCATCTGGCTATGCAAACATGCCTGGCAATACCTCAAGCCATCCACTGCCGCGCGGGTGGTGCTGACGTCGTCTGATCGGGCGATGTACCAGCAATATGCCCAGCCCGGGCTGGTGGCCTATGCGGCGGGCAAGATGGCGCAACTGGGCATCATGAATGCCCTGAGTATGGAAGGCGCGAAGGACGGGATCCTGGTCAATGCGGTGTCGCCAGTGGCCAAGACGCGCATGTGGGGCATTGAGGGTGAGCCGGACAATCTCAAGCCGGAGTGGGTGGCGCCGGGGGTGGTGTTCCTGGCGTCGGGGCAATGCCAGGATACGGGTTACATACTGCGCGCCAGTAATGGTCAATTTACCGCGACGCGGTTTGTCGAGAATCAGGGGGTGGAGTATCCCGACGACCTGGCGCGAGTGAGTGCGTCCAGTGCCGAGCACGTTGCGCAGCAGTGGGAGCGCATAAAGCAGAGTCACTAGATTGACTTTCGACCGCTCGTCTAAATGAACATGATAAAAAACACCAAAATAATGACACCTCCACCGACCTGTCCCAGACTGCCTGAACAACATGTGCGCCCATGCTCTGCAAGCGGTGCCGGGACAAGGAGGGGCTGTGAGCCAGGCCGACGAAGGTTTTGCAACGCATGCTATCCGTCAGGATCACCCGATGACGGCGACATTGCAGTTCTTCGAAGACACCCCCATCGACGACGCGTCTTCCCCTGCGGAACAACCCCAGCCAATCGTCGCTTCAGCAAAACGCCCACGGGTGGTGGTGTTGGCCTCGGTCAATGGTGGGGTGGGCCGCAGCACGCTGGCGACGGCACTGGGCAGCGGCTTGCAGCGCCTCGGGCGGGCGGTGACGGTGCTGGAGCTGGATCCGCAAAACGCCCTGTACCTGCACTTTGACCTGCCCCAGGGCACCCCGGGCCTCGGTCGTGCCAGCCTGTGTAATCAACCTTGGGATCAGCTCGCCCAGCCCGGTTTCTGCGGCTGCCAGGTGGTGGTCTTCGGCGAGACCGATATGCAGCAGCAGGAAGACCTGCAGCGCTGGCTCAAGCAGGACCCAGAGTGGCTGGCGCAGCACTTGTCACGCCTGGGCCTGAGTGATCAGCACACGGTCATCATCGACACCCCTGCCGGCAATAATGTTTAC
The DNA here is from genome assembly GCF_016405645.1 of Pseudomonas sp. MF5691. Classification (NCBI taxonomy): domain Bacteria; kingdom Pseudomonadati; phylum Pseudomonadota; class Gammaproteobacteria; order Pseudomonadales; family Pseudomonadaceae; genus Pseudomonas; species Pseudomonas sp. MF5691. Next base: position 427,926 of record NZ_JAEKDC010000003.1, on the reverse strand, counting down.
CTGCACCAGGCCTTACACGTCGCCGATGCCGTGGTGGTGCTGGCCCTGGCGGACGCGGCGTCGCTGGGCACGCTGGAGCAGATGCAGCGATTGTTGGCGCCGTATCTTGCGCGCCCGTCGGCGCCACGTTGCCTGGTGTTGGTCAACCAGCTGGATGAGGGCAGTGCCTTCAGCCTGGATATGCTGGACCTGTTCAGGCAGCGTCTTGGGGAAGGTGGCGTGGAAGTGATCCATCGTGACCCGCAGATCAGCGAGGCGCTGGCCTTTGGCGAGGACCCACTGGATAACGAGGCCGCGAGCCTGGCCTGTGACGATATCCATGGGCTGTGCCAGTTACTGGATGGCCCTCCAGGCGCGGCCTGAACCACGTCTTATACGGTTAGGCGCAAATGCTTATGCACAATTTGTTGGTCGCACAAGTGTTGAAACAGCCATTTTGTGAAGATGTTCTCATTACGCTGCAACTGCCTGTTTTGCGTGCGTTTTATTTTGTGAACAAATAATGACCAGTCAGCATTTGTGCCTGTGGCGCCCGTCTTTACGGCACTCGACAGAATTTCATCAACAGACTTATCCACAGGGCGTCCTGCCCTTTAATCGCGCTCGGCGAGCACCATCAGGTTGCGCGGTGTCAGCGCTGTTTCGCAGAAGCGGCCTACTTGAGCCTGGTAGCCGTTCTCTTGAAGAAACAGTGCCCGATCCAGAACCAGCCACATTTCCAGCGGGCGGCGAAACAGACCGCGCACCAACTCCAGGTTTCGTACCTGCGCCAGGCGCTGCCAGCCATGCTGCTCCAGCGCGGCCCAGTCCTGCTCGCCTGTGGATAACCCCTTGAGCGCCGCCAGGTGCTGGCAGTAGTCAGCGAAGGACCGATGCAGCCATTCGCTGGGCAACGAAGGCGTGGGCAGGTACTCATCGCACCCGCGCAGTTGCCGCTGCAACTGATCGAAACCCAGGCGCCGGGCCATGGAGGTGTCGCGTTGCAGGCGCACCCGCAAGCCGGCGGTGACGGTTTCGCTCAGGGGCAGGCCGAGGTCTTCCCGCGACAAACGCAGCGCCGAGGCGCGGGCCGGGGCCGACAGCGCCTGGTATTGCTCGCTACTGATGCGGTTGTAACAGCAGGGCGCCACGGCCAGGTGCTTGCAGCCGGCGGCGCTGGCTAATTGCAGCAGGCGTACGTGCAGATCGCCACAGGCGTGCAGGGCGACGGGGGTGTGTTCGCCGAGCAGTTGTTGCACGGCGTCCTCGGCCATCACGTCTTGCGGGTGGTGGCGGGCGGGCATTTGATGATGGTCACTGAGGGCCTGGCCTGCGGCGATCAGCGCCGGGTCGTACTCCAGGCAGGTCAGGTGTTGCCCCGGTTGCAGCAGCCGCCGGCCGAGGTGGCCTTTACCGGCGCACCAGTCGAGCCAATGGGTGGGGCGCTCGGCAAACTGCAGAGCGCTGCCAAACGCCTCGATTTGCTGCCATTTACGCCCCGGTACATCGACATTCAGGCGCGCCGACGGCGCATGCAGCGCGCCCGCCGGTAACTTATTCACAGCACTGAGCTGGACGGCCAGCTGCGCCCATTGGGGAAACGGCGCTGGGGCCTGGAGTTCGGTGGGCAGGTTGTGGCTGCTTTCGGCTTCTGCCAGGGAGCGCCGGCGCAGCCATTGGGCCAGCGCTGGGTGCTGGGCTTCCCAAGGCAATTGCAGATGGGTGAAGGGCCGTGGTCGCCACAGCCCTTGATGTTCGGTGAGGAACGCATCCAACGCGAGAAAACGGGCCAGCAGTCGCTCGCCCGTCAACCCGCTGTCAGCGTCCCTGGCAGGCATCGACCCGCAACCAGCGTTCCAGCAGCTTGAAGCCGCGCACCAGCACATAGGCCATCAGCAGGTAGAACATCCCGGCGGCAAAGAAGATCTCCACCGGCAGGTAGGTGCGGGCAATGATGGTGCGGGCCATGCCGGTCAGTTCCAGCAAGGTCACGGTACTGGCCAGGGCGCTGGCCTTGAGCATCAGGATCACTTCGTTGCTGTAGGCCGGCAGGCCGATGCGCGCGGCACGCGGCAGGATGATGTAGAACAGCGCCTTGGGCTTGGACATGCCCAGTGCCCGCGCCGCTTCGATTTCCCCGGGCGGGATGGCCTGGATCGCGCCGCGCAGGATTTCCGCGATGTAAGCGGCAGTGTGCAGGGTCATGGTGACGGTGGCGCACCAGAACGGGTCCCGCAGGTAGGGCCACAGGGCGCTTTCGCGCACGGCGTCGAACTGCGCCAGGCCGTAGTAGACCAAAAACAGCTGCACCAGCAACGGTGTGCCACGGAAGAAGAAGATGTAGCAGTAGGGCAGGGTGCGCACGTACCACAGGCGCGAAGAACGGGCGATGCCCAGGGGGATCGCCAGCAGCAGCCCGGCGATGACCGCGATGGCCACCAGTTCCAGGGTCAGGGTCGCGCCCTGGGCCAGTCGTGGCAGCCACTTGATGATCACGGCCCAGTTCAGGCCCAGGTCGAAATGCGACAGCCAGCTGTAGTCGCCGTTCATTGCGTGCTCCTCGCAAAGCCGCGAGCGGCGCGTTTTTCCAGGAAGTACATGCCGACCATGGCCAGCACGGTGAGGCCCAGGTACATGAAGGCCGCGACCATGAAGAAGGTGAAAGGCTGCTTGGTGACGGTCACGCCGATTTGCGCGTGGCGCATGATTTCTTCCAGGCCGATCACCGAGACCAGCGCGGTGTCCTTCATCAGAATCATAAACAGGTTGCCCAGGCCCGGCAGGGCGATGCGCCACATCTGCGGCATGATCAAGCGGGTGAAAATACGCAGCTTCGACAGGCCCAGGGCGATGCCCGCTTCGCGATGGCCTTTGGGGATCGCCAGGATCGCGCCACGAAACACTTCGGTGGCGTAGGCGCCAAAGCACAGGCCCAGGGCAATCACGCCGGCAGCGAAGGCGCTGAGCGACAGGTCGGGGTTACCGAAGAACTCCCCGAGGGCACGCATCATATTGACCGTGCCGAAATAAATCAGCAGGACCCACAGCAGTTCGGGAATGCCCCGGACAATGGTCGAGTAAGCGCCGCCAAGCCATTGCAGGAACTTGTACGGGGAAGTCTTGGCCAAGGCGCCGGCCAGGCCGAGCACCAGCCCCAGGCATAACGCCGTGAGTGCCAGTTTGACGGTCATCAGCGCGCCGGCAGCGAGTGCGGGGCCGAATCCGTAGAGATCGAAATTCATGGTTTTTTCATATCGCGCAAGGCTTGCGAAAAGCCGGCGCGCTCAAGCGAGCGCGCCGGACTGGCCAATCAGGATCATTCGATGCTGAAAGGGAAGTACTTGTCGTTGATCTTCTTGTAGGTGCCGTCGGCCTTGATTTCCGCCAGGGCCTTGTTCAGGCGCTCGCGCAGTGGGTCGCCTTTGCGCACGGCGATGCCGATCTTGTCGCTTTCTACAACCGGATCGCCTTTGAACTCGTAGGCCGAACCGTCTTTGCTCTTGAGCCATTCGTATTGCACGTACTTGTCGGCGAGCATCCCGTCCAGGCGGCCGGACGTCAGGTCGAGGTAGGCGTTTTCCTGGGTGTCATAGAGCTTGGCGGTGGTGTCTGGCAGTTTGTCTTCCAGGTAGGTACCGGCCAATGTCGCGCGCTGGGCACCGATGATCTTGCCTTTGAGGTAGCCGGCGTCGGTCTTGAAGTCTTTGATGGATTTGGCCGCGATGAATTGCAGCTTGTTGGAGTAGTACGGGTCGGTGAAATCAACGGCCTGCTTGCGCTCGTCGGTGATCGACAGCGACGACACCAGGAAGTCGAATTTCTTGGCGTTCAGGGCCGGGATGATGCCGTCCCAGTCCGAGACATACACTTCGCACTTCTCGACTTTCATCTTGGCGCACAGGGCGTCGCCGATGTCTTTGTCGAAGCCGACAACGTTGCCGCTGGCGTCTTTATTGTTGAAGGGCGGGTAAGCCGCCTCGATCCCCATTTTCAAAGTCTCGGCCATGGCCGTGGCGCTGAACGCCATGGAAACGGCGGCGGCCAGGAGGAATTTTTTATAGTTCTGCATGCATGTTGCTCCGTTAGCGGTTGCTGGACATGAATTGTTTGCAGCGCGCCGAAAGCGGGTTGTCAAACACCTGCTGTGGCGATCCTTGCTCTTCGACCAGCCCCTGGTGGAGGAACACCACTTCGCTGGACACTTGGCGGGCAAAGCCCATTTCGTGGGTGACCAGCAGCATGGTGCGGCCTTCTTCGGCCAGCGCGCGGATCACATTAAGTACTTCCTGAACCATTTCCGGGTCAAGTGCCGAAGTGGGCTCATCGAACAGAATGACTTTAGGTTGCATCGCCAGGGTGCGAGCGATGGCCGCGCGTTGTTGCTGGCCGCCAGACAATTGCGCCGGGTAGGCGTGGCGTTTGTCGCCAATGCCCACCTTGGCCAGCAGCGCTTCGGCCACTTCGATGGCTTCGGCCTTGCTCTGGCCGAGCACGCGGCGTGGGGCCTCGATGATGTTGTCGAGGATGCTCATGTGGGGCCAGAGGTTGAAATTCTGGAAGACAAAACCGATTTCGCTGCGCAGGCGATTGATCTGCTTGCCGTCGGCGGCCATCAGTTCGCCGTTTTTCGCGGCCTTGAGCTTGAGCTCTTCGCCGGCCACCAGGATCTGGCCCTGGTGCGGGTTTTCCAGCAGGTTGATGCAGCGCAGGAATGTGGACTTGCCGGAACCGGACGAACCCAGGATCGAGATCACATCGCCGTCGCGAGCGGTCAGCGAGATGCCTTTAAGCACCTCCAGCTCACCATAGCGTTTATGCAAGTTGCGGATTTCAAGCGCGGGCGCGGCCAAAGCCATGTGCGGTCCTCATTGTGTTCATTGCGTTCCTGCTGTTGGGTCGCCTTCCTAGCGTGGCGCCAAGCTAGCATAGCGCTCGGATGACAGCCAACAGCGCCACGGGCGTTAAACAGGCAGTGTGTGACAGGTTGTCGCATCGGCACAGTAGCGTGTCGCGCCATCAACAACCGAACAGCCGTTTTAACCGATAAACCCGTGGCAGTCGCGTAAAAAAGGGCGCGATGGTGCCAGCTTTGGCCGGGTGTTGGAAGGGTTAAACGGGTAAACGGTGCCTATCAGCCCTTTAATTGGGCGTCACTGACTTTTTGTGTGTGTTTTTGGTGCACTCATTCGTTCTTGAAGTGAGTCGAGCGGTAACGCTGTGGCGGATTGCCAGTAATCTCAATGGCTTGCGAGCGCCGATGGATTGTCCTACAGGCCGCGTCAACCTTGGCTTTGTAACATTTTGGCGCAAATCTTGCGTAAAAAATAAAGAACGCCCCGTTTGTTTCTTTTCACGAAGACTCAGCAAACCGGGTGGACCGAATACGCAATTCCTCGCAAAGGTGTGTCAATGAGTAGTACGCAAAGCTCCAATGACCTCGAACAGGGGCTCAAACCGCGGCATGTCACCATGTTGTCGATTGCCGGTGTGATCGGCGCCGGTTTGTTTGTCGGCTCCGGCCACGCGATTGCGGCAGCCGGGCCTGCCGTGCTGCTGGCCTATGCCGCAGCCGGTACGTTGGTGGTGCTGGTGATGCGCATGCTGGCCGAGATGGCCGTTGCTTCGCCAGACACCGGTTCATTTTCCACCTACGCCGACCGGGCCATCGGCCATTGGGCCGGCTTTACCATCGGCTGGCTGTACTGGTGGTTCTGGGTGCTGGTGATTCCCCTGGAAGCCAACGCCGCCGCAACCATCCTGCATGCCTGGTTCCCTGATGTGGCGATCTGGGCCTTCACCTTGGTCATCACCCTGCTGCTGACCGCGACCAACCTGTTCAGTGTGAAGAACTACGGCGAGTTCGAGTTCTGGTTTGCCCTGATCAAGGTGGTGGCGATCATCGGTTTTGTGATCCTCGGCGTGCTGGCGATCTTTGGCTTGCTGCCGGGCAGCCAGGTCAGCGGCGTCTCGCACCTGTTCGACACCCAAGGCTTTTTGCCCAACGGCATGGGCGCGGTGCTGGCGGCGATTCTGACCACCATGTTCTCGTTCATGGGCACCGAGATCGTGACCATCGCGGCCGCAGAGTCGAAGAACCCTGGCCAGCAGATCACCAAGGCCACCAACTCGGTGATCTGGCGGATCGGCTTGTTCTACCTGGTGTCGATCTTCATCGTCGTGGCCCTGGTGCCATGGAACGATCCGACCCTGGCAGCCGTTGGTTCCTACCAGACTGTGCTGGAACGCATGGGCATCCCGAATGCCAAGCTGATCGTCGACCTGGTGGTATTGGTCGCCGTAACCAGCTGCTTGAACTCGGCGCTGTACACCGCGTCGCGCATGCTGTTTTCCCTGGGCCGTCGTGGTGATGCGCCGGCAGTGGCCAAACGCACCAACAAGAGCGGCACGCCTTACTGGGCGGTGATGCTGTCTACCGGCGCGGCGTTCCTCGCGGTATTCGCCAACTACGTGGCCCCGGCGGCGGTGTTTGAATTCCTGCTGGCCAGCTCCGGCGCGATTGCGCTGCTGGTGTACCTGGTGATTGCCGTGTCGCAACTGCGCATGCGTCAGAAGCGTACAGCGGCGGGCGAGCAGATTGCCTTCAAGATGTGGCTGTTTCCGGGCCTGACCTATGCGGTGATCGTGTTTATCGTCGGCGCGTTGACCATCATGCTGTTCCAGGAAGCGCACCGGGTGGAGATTATTGCGACCGGTGTGTTGAGCCTGCTGGTGGTATTGGCGGGGTTGCTGGTGGCGAGCCGGCGCCGGGCCCAGAAGTTGGGGGCTGCGGTACTCAACTGACGAGTTGAAATGCTTGCTGCCTGGCACCACAAAGCACTGTGGGAGCCGGGCAGTTAAGCGCAGATCCCCTGTGGGAGCGGGCTTGCTCGCGAAAGCGGTGGGTCAGTCAACATCAATGTTGGCTGGGCCGACGTCTTCGCGGCGATGCGGCGATCCGACAAGCCCGCTCCCACATTTGATCTTCACTACGTTGAGCATTGCGTTCGCTTAACTGATCGGCATTAGGGCTTGCCCGGCTCCCACATTGGTTTTGTATCAATCCTGCGCGCTGGTCAGCGCCTGGGATGCCGCCACGTAGTCCGCCTGGAACTGTGGCGATTCAATCCAGGCCAACGCCGCCGCTTCATCATCGCTGTCGGTGGACCACTGCCGATACTCGATCAGCGCCGCCAGGATAAAGTCCGTGGCGTTTTCTTCGCCTTCCTGCTCCAGCACCAGTGCCAGCAACGGGTGCGCCAGGAATGCCGCACACAGCGCCTGCTGGCTGGTCTCGCCGGCCGCGCGCATTTCCACGAACAGTTCGGTCAAGTCCACCGACTCAAGGTCAATGCGGTCGTCGTCACCGGCAAACGCATCCGGCTTCGGCGCATTGGCGCGCTGGGTGCGGTTCTGCTTGGCCTTGGCTTTTGCCCGTTGGGCACGTTTTTTCTGCTTGTCTGGCGAAGCCATGGGCTCACGTCCTTGGTTCAGGATCTGGGTGGCGTATTGAAGCGCAGGTCTGGCGAAATCCCAAGGGTTTCTACAGCCGGGTGCCCGGTGTGTCGGGCGCCAGTTGGCCGTGCTGCAGCCACGCCAGTGCAATCGGCCACAACCGATCCTGATATTCACTGCGGAAAAACGCGAAATGCCCGACGACCTCTTCGCCAATATCCCCCGGCGCGATACGCAGGTGCGTGCGCTCGCTGGCCTGGAAGTAATTCAGCAGACGCTCAATGGCGGGCACGGTGCCAAACGGGTCGTCGCTGATGCTGATCGCCAGGATCTGTGCCTGCACCCGGGCAAAAGGCAACTCGTCCAAGGCCCGCCCGCTGGGGCGTGTCTCGTAGGTGGGGGTGGGTGTGCTCCAGTCGCGCACCACGCCGGCGGGCGTGTCTTCCAGCCAGCCCAGGCGCTTGCCCGGGAAATACCCGCACACAGCAGTCACCAGCGGCATCACCAGGTGCCACTTGGCAAACATCCGCCAGCGCCCGCTCGCTTGATAGTCACGCCAGTAGGCGAACTGCGCGCCCACCGTCACCAGGCGCCTGATCGCGGCGCCCGACGCCCCAAGCCCGGCCGCGCAGCCGCCAAAGCTGTGGCCGACTACATCAATGGGCTGCCCGGCAAACTCGCGTTGCGCCCGTCGCAGGATGGCCTCGAAATCCAGCCGGCCCCAGTCTGACCATGAGGCTTTGAACCCACGCAACGAGCCACTGCGCGACTCGCCGATGCCGCGGTAGTCGTAGGTAATGACATCGAAACCCTTGGCAAACAGGTACTCGGCAAAGCGCGAATAGTGGCGGCAGCGCACTGAGGTGGCGGCGTTGATGATCACCACTGGGCGTTCGATATCGCTGCGGATATGGCGCCAGGTGAAGCCGCCAATGGGGTAGTGGTCGGCGGCGGGCTCGTGGAATGTCTCGGGGTGCGGGCGGCTGGGCAGGTTCATCACTGGCCTCGATCCATGCGCTTTCGATGGGGGGTGACGACCCGTGCGCAGTTTTTATTGGAGGCTGACACTAACAAAATCGCCAGCCAAAGGCGCGCGATACCTGCCAGCCAATCCCGTAAAAAAGGCGGTTGTGGCGAGCGGGCTTGCCCGCGTTGGGTCGCGCAGCGGCCCCAAAAAATGGGACAGCCCTGCAGCCCAGCGCGGGCAAGCCCGCTCGCCACAGGTGTGTACAGGTAAATGTTGCATTCGGTTCAGGCGTGATTCAGCCGTGCTGCCGGCAATATACGCCAGCATCTCCCCCGCCCTGGCAGGTTAAACCATGGAACACCGCAACCGTTTTCGTGTGGAGGCCCTGGGTGTTTTCCTGGTGGCCTTGTTGTTATTTACCCTGGGCATCTGGGATCAGTCGCCGCAAGGGTTTGACGGGCGTTGGGCGGTGTTTATGCAGGAGATGTTTCGCCACGGCGCGAGCCTCTTCCCCACCACCTACGGTGAGCCTTACCCGGATTATCCGGGCACGGCGACCTATTTCAGCCTGCTCTTTGCCCGGCTGTTCGGTGCGCCTAACGACCTGGCTAACGTGTTGCCCACCGCTCTGGCGTCGGCTGGGGTCGTGGCCCTGATCTACCGCTTGCTGGTGCCCTGCGGCCGGACCTGGGCGTTGCTGACGGTGGTGCTGACGGCATTGACCGCGCAATGGCTGGAGAAGTCGCGCTCAGTCTGCCTGGATCAGATGGTCTCCCTGCTGTGCCTGGGCTGTTTCTACTTGCTGCACACCGGCGAGCGCCTGGGCTCGCGGCTGCGCCAATACGCAATCTTTCCCTTGTTCGTGGCGGCGTTTGCCATGCGTGGCCCTTTGGGCTTGATCGAGGTCTGTGGGGTTGCTTGCGTGTACTGGGCGCTGGGGCCTGCCCGCACGCGGGAAGAGAAGATTGGCTTGCTGAAAAAGGTGCTTGCCCACGGCGTGATCGGCCTGGTCCTGCTCTTTTCCTGTTGGTGGGTGTTGCTGAAGCTGGCGCGGATCAGCGGGGGGGATGCTTTTGCCGACGAGGTGATGAAGATGCAGGTGGCCGGTCGCCTGGATGAAAGCGGCGAGCCGTTCTACTTCTACTTCAAGCTGAGCCTGTATCGCTATTTCCCGGTGATCCCGCTGGCGCTGGCGACGTTGATTGCCCTGCGCCACACCTGGTCGGCGCGCAACGCTGATGCCGACGTGCGCCTGATGCTGCGCCTGGGCGGCTGTGGCCTGATGATCCTGCTGGGGTTGTCGGTGCCGAACTTCAAGCGTGCCTACTACATCCTGCCGATGGTCCCGATGTTTGCCGCGGTGGCGGCTTATGGGCTGCTTCAGGCCCGGGGTTGGTTGCTTGGGGTGCGTCGGGGTTATGCGTGGCTGGTGGCGATCCTGCCGCTGCTGGGGGTTGTCGTGGTCTTGGTCTGCCGCCAGTTGTGGAGCAAACACGGTTACTGGCCTGATGTTTCAGTGCCGGGGTTGATTGCGCTGCTGATCGCCCTGCAGTTGGCGGCGGTGGTGGCCTGGCGTCGCTGGCGCAGCCGTGTGGGGGCGCGACTGGTGGTGCTCAGCCTGATCGCGCTGGCCACCCAATGGCTGGTGCTGGTGACGGTCGTGGAGCCGGCCAAGGATCTGCAGTTCGACACCAAAAACTTTGTGGGTGCGGTGGAAACCCTGCGGGCCGAGCACCCCGGGCCGCTGGTGTTTCTCAACCTTGGCAAGGACACCTGGGCCATTCGCTACATCATGAACCTGGATCATGACGAGCAGCCGCTGTTTATCGGGCGCGATGACCTTGCGCGCCTGAACGCACTGCCGCGCTCGTCCTGGGTGATTGTCGCGCGCAAGGAAACCGAACTGCTGCAGGGCACGCCGCTGCAGCATCTGGTACCGGCTTTCAATGGGCGGCTTAATGACAACCCGTTGCTGGTGTTCCGGGTGCCATGATCAGCCGCCGCCGTGGATTTACAACTCAATCAAAAGTTGTAGGCCAGCGTACCGACGAGCGTACGACGGTTGCCGATAAAGCAGTCGCCTCGCGCCAGGCATGTGGTGTAGTAGGTCTTGTCTTCAAGGTTGGTCGCGTTGAGCGTCAGGTTCCAGTTCTGGTAGCGGTACCCGAGCATCGCATCCACCAGGGTAGAAGACGGCGTTTTCAGGCGGTCGGCGCCATCCCAGCTGGTTCCCACATAGCGAATGCCGGCACCGACACTGAACCCGGAAATGTCGCCGATGCTGAACCGATGTTGGCTCCATACCGAGGCCATGTTCTCGGGAACGCTGGACAGGCGTTTGCCTTGCTCGGCGGGCGCGCCCTTGATGACGGTGGTGTCGGTGTAGCTGTAGGTGCCAATCAGGTCCCAGTCGGGCGTGACCGTCACCAGCGCTTCGAGCTCCAGGCCACGGGCGCGGGTTTCACCACTTTGCAGGGTATTCATCGCATCCAGGGGGTCGGGCATGCGGCGGTTCTGCTCGCGAATGTCATACACCGCTGCGGTGTAGAGACTGTTGCTGCCAACCGGCTGATATTTCACCCCCAGCTCCCACTGTTTGCCCTTGAGCGGTACGTAGGGCTCCAGCGTTCGCCGGTTGAGGCCGATTTGGGGCTGGAATGATTCGCTGTAGCTCAAGTAGGGCGCTATGCCGTTGTCGAACAGGTAGGTCAGGCCTGCGCGGCCGGTCACCTTGTCGTCCTTTTGCCGGGCGCTGCCTTGGGTTTGGCTGGCGGCCCAATCCTTGCGCAGGCCGAGGGTCAGCAGCCACTGTTGGTATTTGATCTGGTCCTGGGCATACAGCCCTTGTTGCATGACCCGTTGTTCCGGGTCTGCGGTGAGGCGAATGACCGAGGGATCAAAGGTGCCATACACCGGTTCGTACACGTTCAGTGGTGTTGCGTTACCGCTGGCACCTTCCCGGTTGGAGACCGCATGCTGGTAGTCGCCCCCCAGCAGCAGCGTGTGCTGTAGCGGGCCGGTGTCAAATCGGGCCTCGGCGTTTTGGTCGGCAACCCAGACTTTGACCTCTGGTTTGGAAACGTAATAGACACGGTCGAGGGTCTGGTTATCGGCGTTAAACGGTGGGTTTCTTGCGAATTTCGCATAAATCGACTGGTAGCTGACTTTGCTTTTCTGCCAGCGCAGGTTCTGGCGCAGCGTCCATGTGTCGTTCAGGTGCCACGAGAATTGCGACGTCAGGGCTGTCTGGTCACTGTCGTATTCGTCGAACCCTGGCTCGCTGGCAAACCGGTTGCTGTGGATCCGGCCATATGGCGCATTCCAGACGGTACCTTTGTGTGGGAAGAACTGCGTGGTGGAGCCGCTGTCATCGCGCTGGATGTTGGCCATGACGGTCCAGTCGATATCTTCGTTGGGGCGCCAGGTCAGCGATGGCATCAGCACCTGGCGGTTGTCTTTGACATGATCAACCTGGGTGTCGCTGTCGCGCTGGATCGCCACCAGCCGGTACAGCAGCGTGCCTTGCGGGTTCAGGGCGCCGGTGGTGTCGACGGCGACCTGCTTGCGGTTGTAATTGCCGTATTGCAGTTGCAGTTCGGTGTGCTGTTCGGCTTTGGGGCGTTTGCTGACCTGGTTGATCAGGCCGCCCACCGGGCTTTGCCCATACAGCATCGACGCGGGGCCCTTGAGCACTTCAAGGCGTTCCAGGGTGAAGGGGTCGGTGCGCACGTTGGTGTAAGTGCCGAAGCTCTGCTGTAAACCATCAAGGAACAGGGCCGGCGAGCTGCCTCGCACTTTCGACCAGTCTCCGCGGCTATCGAGCCCGAAGGTTTCGGCCCGCACCCCGGAAACATATCGCAATGCGTCTTGCACGGTCAGCGCGCCCTGATCGCGCATGCGGTCGGCGCTGATGACGGAAATCGACTGGGGGATCTCAGTGATGGGGGTGTCGGTCTTGGCCCCCGTTGTACTGCGCTTGGCGACGTAGCCTTTGACCGGGCCGTCGGCCGTTTCTTCTGAGGCAGTTGCCGTAATACTTTGGCTGGGCAGTTCGAGCTGGCCTGTTTTCTCGGCCGCGTCTGCGACCGGGACAAGCATCGAAGCGAATCCGAAGGGGGCAAGGCCAAACGCCTTCAACCATGAACCTGACTCGCGTGCAGAGGGCATCGCAGCTCCTTGATTATTGTTAGTGGGGCAGGGGGGGATTTTGCGCGCCAGCTTAAATGATAATAATTGCTATTAGCAACCATGAGCTTCAGTCGAGCCTGGCTTTTTGGCGGGGGTGTTTGATGCGGGCGACCGGGTGGGGTCGCCCTGAGCGGTGAGGGGCAATCAAGGCTGGCAGTCAGGCAGGGCTGCGAAGTGACATTCGTCCTGAACTACCTGGAAGGGGGCGACGAACTATTTGCAGCGATACCCCTCGGGCATCGTGACGGTGTAGTTGCGCTGCACGCGATCCTGGAAGTTCAGGTTCTGCAGGCCCTGCTGCACCAGGAAGGCTTCGACCTTGGCGGCCTGGCAGTCCTCGTTGTAGGACGTTACCCGCAGCAGGTACACCGCGCGTTTGCTCGCTTCATCCCGGGCCGTGGCGGTGAAGGTGGTGAGGGTGGTGTAGCCGGTGCGCTCCGAGCTGCCTACCGGGCCATAGGTGGTGTTCGGCGTGCTGGTGCAGATCATCTGGTCGCTTTTTTTCTTGCTGTTCTTGCACACGGTGGAGGTGCTGGTTGGCACCTGCCCATACTCGGTGGCGGTATAGCGGTAGGTCACCTGGTGACTGTCGATGTCGAGGGTGATCGTGATTTTCGGCGTGCGGTTCTTGGGCAGGGACACGTCGGTATACACCTCGCGAAACCCCTGGTCCTTCATGGCGCTGACCATATCGCGCAGGTAGTAGCGGGCATTGAGCGCGTTCTCGGCATTGCCGCCGACCGACGTCACCAGCACCGTCGCTTGTCGGTCAAAGTGATAATCCGGGTCAGGGGTTGCGTTGATCGCGACGTCCATCGTAGTAGCGCATCCGCTGAGCAGCGCTGTCAGCATTAACAGCGTGCATAACAAGTACCGGGTCATGAAATAACTACCTTGCTGAAGATTGGATTAAGGCTAGACGGTTGAGCAGGGAAATAAATAACACATCAGGTGCCAGCAAGGCTTGGCGTTAACCTGAAAGTAACCAGAGGGGCGCTGGCGATACTAAATCGCAGGCAACAAAAAACCCGCACTAGGCGGGTTTCTTGGGTGTTCCAGATGATTTTTGCACCACCTGAAACTAATAAGTGGTGCCCAGAGACGGAATCGAACCGCCGACACGGGGATTTTCAATCCCCTGCTCTACCGACTGAGCTATCTGGGCAACGGGGCGCATTAAACGGGTTTTTCAGGGGGTCGTCAAGCAAGTTTTCAAAAAATATTTAATTATTACCGTCGCTTACGTGCCAACCCCGGTTTTTGCTCAATTATTGAGCAGGCGGCACGTAGCCGTCGGCCTTGGCGTAATCCTCGCCGGAAAAGTACTTGTCCATCTCGCCCTGCAGATATTTGCGGTCTTCGGCGTTCATCATGTTCAGGCGTTTTTCGTTGATCAGCAGGGTCTGGTGCTTCTGCCAGTCGGCCCAGGCCTTGGCGGAGACGTGGTCGAAAATGTCCTGGCCCTTGGCGCCCGGGAATGGGGCACGCTCCAGGGCTGGCAGTTCTTCGTGATACTTGCGGCAGATGATGGTGCGGGTCATGACGAAACTCCTGCGTTCAATACGTCGGCCGCGCGCTTCAGCAGTTTTTTCACCGGGGCGGCAAGGCCCAGGCGCGGCGGGGTGGCGAGGTTATACCAGAGCCAGTCGGCCTCGGCCACGTGATGGGCCGATTCCTCGACCTGCACCAGCCAGGGTTCGATAGCCAGCTGGAAGTGGCTGAAGGTGTGGACCAGTCCAGGTAGCGCCTGATGCTTGCCCAGCGCCAGTGAGTGCTGGTTGGCCAGGTGTTCCAGGTCGTTCAGGTCGTCCAGCTCCGGCAAGCTCCACAGCCCGCCCCAAAGGCCCGTAGAGGGGCGACGGTAAAGCAGGATCGCGCCCTCCTGGTTGGCCAGCATCGGCATCAGCGTGCGCTTTTGCGGGATGGTCTTGCGCGGCTTGGGGATCGGGTAGCGGGTTTCCAGGCCCAGCATGTGCGCCTCGCAGCCCTTTTCCAGGGGGCACAGCAGGCAACTGGGCTTGCTGCGGGTACAGAGGGTGGCGCCCATGTCCATCATGGCCTGGGTGTAGGCATTGACGCGGTCGTGGGGGGTAAAGCGCTCGGCAGTGGCCCACAACTGCTTGGCCACCTTGGGCTCGCCCGGATAGCCCTCCTGGGCAGTAAAACGTGCCAGCACGCGCTTGACGTTGCCGTCGAGGATCGGTGCGCGCAGGCCCATGCTCAGGCTGGCGATGGCACCGGCGGTGGACAGGCCGATGCCCGGCAGTTCGGTGAGTTTCTCTACATCGCGGGGAAACTCGCCGCCGTATTCGGCCACCACGATCTTGGCAGTCTTCTGCAGGTTGCGCGCCCGGGTGTAGTAGCCCAGCCCGGTCCACAGGTGCAGTACTTCATCTTCCGGCGCGGCCGCCAGGGCCTCGACCGTTGGCAGCGAAGCCATGAAACGGTCGAAGTAATTGAGCACGGTGCTGACCTGGGTCTGTTGCAGCATGATTTCCGAGACCCACACCCGATACGGGGTGATGCCCTGTTGCCAGGGCAAGTCATGGCGACCGTGGCGGTCGTACCAGTCGAGCACGGCCGCTGAAAATTGCTCGTTTCTCATCGGTTGAACAAACCTTTGAGGGCGTCTTTGAGCTTGGGATTGACCTTGTCGAGCTTCTCTTCAATCTTCTCGCTGAGCTTGTTGCCCGCCATCTTGGCGGCCACCTGGCCCAGGCCGTCCTTGTCCAGGCGGCAGGCTTTGGCGCCCAGTTCCAGCGGGCCACGGCAGCGCAGCGGCACTTCGATACCCTGGAAGTTCGAGCCGACCTGGCAGGCCGGGTCCGGCATGTCGCGCTTGTCGCCCTCGACGATGATGCCCACGCGGTAGTCCATGCCCAGTACACGCAGGTCCACGTCGCCATTGCCGTTGACGGTCAGGCCGGGGATGCGCACTTTCAGGTCCGGGTTGCTCGCCACGCCGTTACGGAAGGTCAGGTTGCCCTTGAGTTCCTGGAACGGTGTGTCCTTGCTGCGCGGTGTCGTGGCCAAGGTCTTGCGGTTGAGCAGGGCGATACCCGTGCACAGCTGTTGCTCAAGGTTGGCATTGAGCAGCACGCCATTGTTGATCACAAAGCTGGCGGTGCCGTTGAGGCTGTCGATCAGCGCTTTCTGGCTGTTGCCACGCCCGTTCAGGTTGCTGTCGAGGGTGATCTGGCCCTTGACCGGCGGGGTTTGCCCCTGGGCTTGCAGGATGCGCTCGACCGGTACTTGCTTGATTTTGGTCTGCAACGCCAGCACCGGCACATCTTCCCGTGCATCGAGGCTGCCGTTGGCCTGGAACGTGCCGTTATAGAGGCCACCGCTCAAGGTGTCGAGCTTGAACTGGCCACCCTGGCCGGAGGCCTTGAGGGCTGCATTCTCGATGGGCAACTGGCTCAGGGTCAGTTGGCCGAAGGACAGGTCGGCAATCACGTCCAGGCCGCGCAGGCGCGCCAGGGGCAGCAGTTTGTCGGTGCTCCAGGCGCCTTTGGTCGGCGCGTCCGGCAACGGCGTGGTGCCACCGGCGGCCATGGCCCCGGCTTCGCTGCTTTGCACTTCGGCCTGGCGTGCGACGGCGGCGCTGTTGGCGGCTTCGGACTTGGCGGGCAGGTAATGGTCGGCATTGAACGTGTCGCCCTTGAGCTGCACGCGCAAGGATTGCTTGGCAAAGTCCTCCACCGCCAGGCGCCCGGTAAAGGTGCTGCCGTCGACTTTCAGGTTGAGGTCTTCCAGGGCCATGCTCGACGGCGTGCCTTGCAGGCGGCTGACCAGTTCGACTTTGCTCAGGCTCCCTGGGGCCATGGCCGGCAGGGGCTGGCCGACGCTGTCGAGGAACTTGGCCAGGTCAAACTGGGCAATCGACAGGGCGCCGCTGATCTGTGGGGTTTTATCCAGGTCGTTGACCTTTACTTCGCCCAGTGCCCGCAGTTGGTTGAGCGACAGCTTGAGGCCGGTCCACTCGGCAATGTTCGCCGACAGGTCCACCAGCAACTGGCCCTGGGTGGCAAAGGTCACGGTCTTGCCTTGCAGCGGCTCGCCGGTGGCTTCGCCTGCGACTTTCATGTCTTCGAACTGATAGCGCTTGAGGGCGCGATCAAAACGCAGCTCGCCGCTGAGTTCGCTCTTGACCCGCATCACTGGCTGGTTGCTGCCGAAGAAGGCAGTGAGTTTGACCGGGATGCTCGCGCCTTCATGCACGGCACCGGTGCTCAACTGAATGCTCTCGGCGCTGAATTGCTTGCCGGTCTGCTCGTCGTTGTACTCGATGCGGGCGTTGTTGACCGTCAGGCTGTCGATATCCAGGCGGATCGGCTGAGCCGGTTTGTCCGGCGCTGGCGCCGTGGTTGGCGCAGTCGTCACGGGTGCCTCGGCGGTGCCGGTGGCTGCAACGGGCGGTGCCTTGCCGATATCTTCCCAGTTGCCGTGGCCTTGCTTGTCGCGGTTGAGGCGCAGGTTCAGGCCCTCGACGCGCACATCGCTCATCTGCACTTCACGACGCAGCAGCGGCAGTACCCGTACCGACAGGCCGAGCATCTGCAGATCGGCAAACGGCTGGGCAGGATTGCTCAGGGTGGCCACGCTGGCTTCATGCAACTCCAGGCCCAGCCACGGGAACAGGCTCCAGCCGATATCGCCATTGAGCGTCAGCTCGATGTGGGCCTTGTCGCGGGCAATCTGGCGAATCTCGTCTTTGTAGTCGTTGGGATCGAAGAGGTGGGTCAGGGCAAAGCCCAGAGCCACAATGATCAGCAACAGCCCGAGAAGTACCAGACCCAGGATTTTGCCGAACGCTTTCATGGGCGAGTCCTTGTATGTCGATTTCAAAATTTAGCCGCAGAGTATAACGCCGCTGGACCTGCGGCTGTTTACGCATCGTTACATAGTGTCAAACAAAACAGATGAGCCGAAAAAGGTAGTGTCAGTTTGGTTTTTCTCGCGGCGCCAAATGCTAATCTTTGCGCGTTCGCCCGCCTTCTGCGACGAAACGTCGCGCTTACAGGGAGCTTCACTCGACAAAACGGCCACGCATTGCGTGCAAAGGCCGAGGAGGAGAGCGCCTGGCGAACACAGACCAACAACTGGGGGAAACACCAATGAACACTAGCACTGCGGCCGGCATTCCTGCTGCGCAGCCTGCGTTCCTGTCCAAGGAACGCATCATCGCCAAGCCAGGGTTTAACCGCTGGCTGGTTCCGCCGGCCGCCCTGGCTATCCACTTGTGCATCGGCATGGCCTACGGCTTTTCGGTGTTCTGGCTGCCACTGTCCAAGGCGCTGGGCGTCACCGCACCGGTCGCGTGCGCGCCGGACATGAGCTTTATCGCGCAGATCTTCTCGTCGTCCTGCGACTGGCCGATCTCCATGCTGGGCTGGATCTACACCCTGTTCTTCATCTTCCTGGGCTGCTCGGCCGCTATCTGGGGCGGCTGGCTGGAACACGCCGGGCCGCGCAAAGCCGGTGTGGTCTCGGCACTGTGCTGGTGTGGTGGCCTGCTGATCTCGGCGCTGGGGATCTATACCCACCAGATCTGGCTGATGTGGCTCGGCTCCGGGGTCATCGGCGGTATCGGCCTGGGCCTGGGCTATATCTCGCCGGTCTCGACCCTGATCAAGTGGTTCCCGGACAAGCGCGGCATGGCCACCGGCATGGCGATCATGGGCTTTGGTGGTGGTGCGATGGTCGGCGCCCCCCTGGCAGCGGCACTGATGGGCCACTTCGCTTCGCCGACTGGCGTGGGCGTATGGCAGAGCTTCTTGGTGATGGCCGCGATCTACTTCGTGTTCATGATCGGCGGCGCCTTGTCCTACCGCGTCCCGCCGACCGGCTGGAAGCCTGAGGGCTGGACCGCGCCGGCGAAAAAAGCCAGCAACGCGATGATTACCCATCGCCACGTGCACGTGAACGTGGCCTGGAAAACCCCGCAATTTCGCCTGGTGTGGCTGGTGCTCTGCCTGAACGTATCGGCCGGTATCGGCATTCTCGGCATGGCGTCGCCGCTGTTGCAGGAAGTGTTTGGTGGCAAGTTGCTGGGTGTGGATGTGCCATTTGGCCAACTGGATGCCGGGCAACTGGCTTCCATCGCAGCCATCGCTGCCGGTTTCACCGGGTTGTTGAGCCTGTTCAACATTGGTGGGCGGTTCTTCTGGGCGTCGTTCTCTGACTACCTGGGCCGTAAAAACACCTACTTCGTGTTCTTCGCCCTGGGCTTTGCCCTGTATGCGCTGATCCCGAACCTCGGCCACTTGGGCAACGTCTCGCTGTTCGTGGCGGCGTTCTGCATCATCCTGTCGATGTACGGCGGCGGCTTCGCGACCGTGCCGGCCTACCTGGCGGACCTGTTCGGTACGCAAATGGTCGGTGCGATCCACGGTCGCCTGCTGACTGCCTGGGCGGCGGCCGGCGTGCTGGGCCCGGTGCTGGTCAACTACCTGCGTGAGTATCAGCTGAGCATTGGCGTGGAGCGTGCTGCGGCTTATGACATCACCTTGTACATCCTCGCCGGCCTGTTGGTGCTGGGCTTTATCTGCAACCTGCTGGTGCGTCCGGTGGCCGACAAGTACTTCATGACCGACGCCGAACTGGCCGCCGAACAGGCGCTGGGCCATGACAAGGGTGCCGATGCCAGCACTTCCCTGGAGTGGAAAGCCGCTTCCGGCACCGTGCCATTGGCGATTGCTGCGTGGCTGGTGGTGGGTATTCCGCTGGCGTGGGGCGTGTGGGTGACCTTGCAGAAGACTGCAGTGCTGTTCCACTAACACCGCATAACCCGTGTGGGCCCGGTTCCTGTGGGAGCCGGGCTTGCCCGCGATAGAACCTGCTCGGTGTATCTGTAGTACGCAGGCGTCTGCATCGCAGGCAAGCCAGCTCCCACGCACGCCAGCTCCCGCACTTGTACTGACATGTCTATGCCCGACAGGCCGTCAGTCTTATCCCCTTCGATGTTTCTGTTTAGCGCCCGCAGCCCCTATAATGACCACCTTTTTCGCCCAATGATTTTGCGGAGCTGGTGATGGCCGAACGTAAGGCGTCCGTCGAGCGCGACACTCTGGAAACCCAGATCAAAGCCTCGATCAACCTGGATGGCACCGGAAAGGCCCGATTTGATATCGGTGTTCCTTTTCTTGAGCACATGCTGGATCAAATCGCCCGTCATGGGCTGATCGACCTGGATATCGTCAGCAAGGGTGACCTGCATATCGACGACCACCACACCGTGGAGGATGTCGGTATCACCCTCGGCCAGGCGTTTGCCAAGGCCATCGGCGACAAAAAGGGCATCCGCCGTTACGGCCATGCCTATGTCCCGCTGGACGAGGCGCTGTCGCGTGTGGTCATCGACTTCTCGGGCCGCCCAGGCCTGCAGATGCACGTGCCTTACACCCGCGCCACGGTGGGTGGCTTTGACGTGGACCTGTTCCAGGAATTCTTCCAGGGCTTCGTCAACCACGCTCTGGTCAGCCTGCACATCGACAACCTGCGTGGCACCAACACCCACCACCAGATCGAAACCGTGTTCAAGGCTTTCGGCCGCGCCCTGCGCATGGCCGTGGAGCTCGATGACCGCATGGCCGGGCAAATGCCGTCGACCAAGGGCGTTCTGTAATGCAGACGGTCGCGGTTATCGACTACGGCATGGGTAACCTGCATTCGGTGGCCAAGGCCCTCGAGCACGTCGGTGCCGGCAAGGTGCTGATCACCAGCGATGCGCAGGTGATCCGCGAAGCCGACCGTGTGGTGTTCCCCGGTGTGGGCGCGATTCGCGACTGCATGGCCGAAATCCGCCGCCTGGGCTTTGACAGCCTGGTGCGCGAAGTCAGCCAGGACCGGCCGTTCCTCGGGATCTGCGTGGGCATGCAAGCCTTGCTCGACCGCAGTGAAGAGAACGGCGGCGTCGACTGCATCGGCCTGTTCCCAGGCGCGGTGAAGTTTTTCGGCAAGGATCTGCACGAAGACGGCGAGCATCTGAAAGTCCCGCACATGGGCTGGAACGAAGTGCGCCGCACCGTCGACCACCCGCTGTGGCATGACATCCCGGACATGGCGCGTTTCTACTTCGTCCACAGCTACTACATCGCCGCCGGTAACCCGCGCCAGGTGGTGGGTGGCGGGCACTACGGCGTCGATTTCGCCGCAGCGCTGGCCGAAGGTTCGCGCTTTGCCGTGCAGTTCCACCCGGAGAAAAGCCATACCCATGGCCTGCAACTGTTGCAGAACTTCGCCAGTTGGGACGGGCGCTGGTAATGGCCAAGAAGATCAAGCCACCGATCCTCAATCTCACTCCCCAGCAGGAGAGTGAGGCGACCGACAAGATCAAGCGTTTCATGGAAGATCGCTTCGAGCTCCGTCTCGGGTCGTTCGAGGTGGCTGAGATCCTCGAGCTGTTCACCACTGAAATTGCTCCGCACTATTACAACAGGGCGATTTTCGATGTGCAGACGCACCTTAAAGAAAGGTTCGAAAGCATCGAAAGCGACTTGTGGGCGCTCGAAAAACCCTGATTTTCCGAGCAATGCTGAATATCGAATAAGGTTTGCCAGATGCTGATTATCCCCGCTATCGATCTCAAGGACGGCGCTTGTGTACGTCTGCGCCAGGGCCGCATGGAAGATTCCACAGTGTTTTCCGATGACCCGGTGAGCATGGCTGCCAAGTGGGTGGAGGGCGGCTGCCGTCGCCTGCATCTGGTGGACTTGAACGGCGCCTTTGAAGGCCAACCGGTCAATGGCGAAGTGGTGACGGCCATCGCCAAGCGCTACCCGAACCTGCCGATCCAGATCGGTGGCGGTATCCGCTCCCTGGAAACCATCGAGCACTACGTCAAGGCGGGCGTGAGCTACGTGATCATCGGCACCAAGGCGGTGAAAGACCCGGCCTTCGTCGCCGAAGCCTGCCGCGCGTTTCCGGGCAAGGTCATCGTGGGCCTGGACGCCAAGGATGGTTTCGTCGCTACAGACGGCTGGGCGCAAATCAGCACCGTGCAGGTGATCGACCTGGCCAAGCAGTTCGAGGCCGACGGTGTGTCCGCCATCGTTTATACCGACATCGCCAAAGACGGCATGATGCAGGGCTGCAACGTACCGTTTACCGCTGCGCTGGCGGCCGCCACCAAGATCCCGGTGATTGCTTCCGGCGGTATCCACAACCTGGGCGATATCAAGTCGCTGCTGGACGCCAAGGCGCCGGGGATCATCGGCGCCATCACCGGCCGGGCGATCTACGAAGGCACCCTGGACGTCGCCGAAGCCCAGGCTTACTGCGATGCCTACAAAGGCTGAGGACTGACCATGGCGCTGGCCAAACGCATCATCCCTTGCCTGGACGTCGACAACGGTCGGGTGGTCAAGGGCGTCAAGTTCGAGAACATCCGTGACGCCGGCGACCCGGTGGAAATCGCCCGTCGCTACGACGAGCAGGGTGCCGACGAGATTACCTTTCTCGACATCACCGCCAGCGTCGACGGCCGCGATACCACGCTGCATACCGTCGAGCGCATGGCCAGCCAGGTGTTTATCCCGCTGACCGTGGGCGGTGGCGTACGCACCGTGCAGGATATTCGTAACCTGCTTAACGCGGGTGCGGACAAGGTCTCGATCAACACGGCCGCGGTGTTCAACCCGGAGTTTGTCGGCGAAGCGGCGCAGCACTTCGGTTCGCAATGCATCGTCGTCGCCATCGACGCCAAGAAAGTCTCCGGCCCGGGTGAAACCCCGCGCTGGGAGATCTTCACCCACGGCGGGCGCAAGCCGACCGGCCTGGATGCGGTGGAGTGGGCGATGAAGATGGAAGGCCTGGGCGCCGGTGAAATCCTGCTGACCAGCATGGATCAGGACGGCATGAAAAACGGCTTTGACCTGGGCGTGACCCGCGCCATCAGTGACGCACTGGGCATTCCAGTGATTGCGTCCGGTGGTGTGGGCAACCTGCAACACCTGGCCGACGGCGTTATCGAAGGCCACGCCAGCGCGGTGCTGGCGGCGAGTATTTTCCACTTTGGCGAATACACCGTGCCTGAGGCAAAGGCCTACATGGCAGCACGCGGAATCGTCGTCCGCTAAACGTCACTGGACACCATGGCAGGCTCGCGGCACTCTGGGGCCTGCCATGGATTCCGGTACCCCTACATGCTCAAAGACCTGCTGCTTGCCCTCGCCAGTTCTTCCATTCTGTTGGCGGGCTCGGCCAATGCCGCTGAGCCGTCTGGCACTTCTCTGGTGCTGCTGACGGAGAACTTTCCGCCCTACAACATGGCGAAAAACGGCAAGAACTTCGCCAAGGACGAGAACATCGAAGGCATCGCGGTGGACATTGTCCGCGAGACTTTCAAGCAGGCTGGTATTTCCTACAACCTCACGCTGCGCTTCCCTTGGGAGCGGATCTATAAACTCGCCCTGGAAAAACCAGGCTACGGCGTGTTTGTCATGGCGCGCCTGCCGGACCGCGAAGCGCTGTTCAAGTGGGTCGGCCCCATCGGCCCGGATGACTGGGTGCTGCTGGCCAAGGCTGACAGCAAGATCCAGCTGACCGACCTTGAGCACGCCCGTAGCTACAAGATCGGTGCCTACAAAGGCGATGCCATTGCCCAGACCCTGGAAAAGCGCGGGCTCAAGCCGATCATCGTGCTGCGCGACCAGGACAATGCGCAAAAGCTGATGGAGGGGCAGATTGACCTCTGGGCCACCGGCGACCCGGCCGGGCGCTATCTGGCGCGCCAGGTGGGGGTTTCCGGGCTCAAGACGGTGCTGCGCTTCAATAGCGCCCAGTTGTATCTGGCGCTGAACAAGGAGGTGCCGGATGAGGTGGTGGCCAAGCTGCAGGCGGCGCTGGACCAGCTACGCAAGGAAGGTGTGGTGGATCAGATCATGGCGCGCTATCTGTAGGTTTCAGCGGTAAACCCCATCCTTGCCGTGCCCAGCCATCGCCCGATTGCTGCGCACACTGATCATCAGCTTGATATCAATCCACTCGATACCCTGGGCCTTGAGCTTGGGCAGTTCGCGCTCCAGCACCGCCAGGGTCTGTGGATAAGGATGGCCGATCATCACCGCCGAGCCCTGTTTGTGGGCCAGCTTGATAGCCGTCTGCAACTGCGTGGCGATGGCCGCTTCGGTCCGTTCGTCATCCAGAAATACATCCCGTGAGACGTGGGCCAGGTTGATTTTCTGAGCCTCGGCGGCCGCCACGGTCTTGGCGCTGGTCCGGCTGTCGACGAAAAACTTGTGCCGACGCTGCAGCTCGCCCATCAACCACGCCATGGCGCCAGGCTCGGCCGTCATGCGGCTGCCCATGTGGTTGTTGATGCCGGCGGTGTAAGGCACGGCCTTGAATGCCGCATCCAGGCGCTTGCCCAGTTCTTCGATGGGCAGCTCGGGGTGCCAGGCGAAGGGGCCGGTGGCCGGGTCCATGGGCATGTGCAGAATCACGATCTTGCCGGCGCGGTGGGCCTCGCGGGCGACTTCAGCAGCGTGGGGCGTGTCGGGCATGATTGCCGCCGTCACCGGGCCGGGCAGGGCCAGCACACGACGATCCCTGGGCAGGTTTTGCCCAAGGTCGTCGATGATAAGCGTGAGGTAGGCTTTGTGGGGCTTGTCGGCCGGCGTCGCTTGGGCGACTCCGGCCAGGCTGCACAACATTGCAAGGATTAGCGCAAAACGCATATCAACGGCTGCGCGTAATGCTCAAGCCCTTGAGCAGGCTCAGCGCCTGGGCCAGTTGGTAATCGTCGTCCTGTGGCATCGGCTTGGCTTTCGGGCCGCTGCCGGTTGGCTGGTCGGCGCCGCCGTTGCCATTGCCCAGGTGACCTTGCAGGTCGGCTTCCTTGAAGTACTCGTTGTCGCTTTCGTTGGTGATCTTGGCCCGGCGCACCTCGATATCCGGCACGATGCCCTGGGCCTGGATCGAGCGACCATTAGGCGTGTAGTACAACGCCGTGGTGATCTTCAGCGCCCGCTCGTTGTTCAGCGGCAGCACGGTTTGCACCGAGCCCTTGCCGAAGCTGGTGGTGCCCATCAGTACGCCGCGTTTCTGGTCTTGCAGGGCGCCGGCGACGATTTCCGAGGCCGAGGCGCTGCCGCCGTTGATCAGCACCGCCAGCGGTACGTTTTCGCTGAGGTCCTTGCCGGTGGCCGAGAAGCGCAGCTCGGAGTTGGCAATGCGGCCCTTGGTGTACACGATCAAGCCTTTGGTGATGAAGTGGTCGACCACTTCCACCGCTGATTGCAGCACGCCGCCGGGGTTGTTGCGCAGGTCCAGGACGATGCCGTTGAGCTTCTTGCCGTTGTCCTTGCGCAGCTTGGCCAGGGCCTTGGCCACTTCGTCGCCGGTCTTGACCTGGAACTGGGTGATGCGGATATAGCCGTAGCCCGACTCCAGCAACTGGCTCTTCACGCTCTTGACCACGATGGTGGCTCGGGTCAGGGTCACGTCAAACGGGCTGCCGCCGTCGCGCACCAGGGTCAGGGTGATTTTCTGGCCGACCTTGCCGCGCATCTTGTCGACGGCTTCGGTCATGGTCTGGCCACGGGTCGGCTGGCCGTTGATCTTGACGATCAGGTCGCCGGCCTGGATGCCGGCCTTGGACGCCGGGGTGTCGTCGATTGGCGACACCACCTTGATGATGCCGTCCTCGGCGCCGACTTCGATGCCCAGGCCGCCGAATTCGCCGCTGGTGCTTTCCTGCAGCTCGGCGAAATCTTCCGGGCCCAGGTAGGCAGAGTGCGGGTCGAGGTTGCTGAGCATGCCTTTGATGGCGTTTTCCAGCAGGGTCTTGTCGTCCACGGGTTCGACATAGGCGGCCTTGATCCGGTCCATGACCTCGGCAAAGGTGCGCAATTCGTCCAGCGGCAGCGGTGCCTTGGTGGTCGCGGCCATGGCAGACGGTGCGGTCTGGTCGGCGAATGCCATAGGCGCGCCGATCACCAGGGCGATCGTCAGGGCCAGCGAAGTGAGGCGGGACAAATGCAGCATGTCGAACGAACTCCTAATGTAGGTGCGGCCTATCCTTGGGCGCGACACCATTGTGCAGGGTCGCTCGGGCGGCCCTGCTGACGAATAGCAAAGTACAGCGCCGGGGTGTCCTGGCCACCACTGTTACCGACAGTGGAGATGGATTCACCGGCTTTTACAACATCACCTGCGGCCTTGAGTAACGTTTGATTGTGGCCGTACAGGCTCAAATAGCCATTGCCGTGGTCAAGAATCACCAGCAACCCGGCGCCGCGCAACCAATCGGCGAACACCACGCGCCCGCCGTGGACGGCGTGCACCTGGCTGCCCGCAGAGGCGCTGATCATCACGCCATCCCACTTGGTACGGGTGTCATCGCCACGGGTTTCACCAAAGCGTGCCAGTAGTCGACCATCAACTGGCCATGGAAGTTTGCCTCGGGCAGTAGCAAAAGGCCCGCCAAACGATTCGCCGGCCCTGGAAACCAGCGGCCCGGGTGCTGCACGCGCCGGTTTACGCGGGGCGTCGCTGGCGAGCGCCTCGGCTTCACGCTGGCGCTTTTTTTCTGCTTCCTGCTGGGCCATCAGCGCTTTCTGCCGCGCTTCTTCGGCCTCGCGGGCCTGGCGTGCCAGGGTTTCCTCGATGGTTTTGAGTACTTTGGCCAGGTCGGCCTGGTCCTGCTGACGCGCCTGCAACTTGGCATCACGGGCTTTTACGTCGTTGTTGAGCTTGGCCAGGGCCTGCTGGCGCTCCTTGCGCACTTTGTCCAGTTCGTCGCGCTGGGTGTCCAGGCTGCTCTTCTGGGCCAGCAGTTGGCTTTGCTGGTCAGCGATTTCCTGCTCGACGTTGGCCAACTGGCGCAGGGTCTCGTTGAAACTCTTGAGTTGCTCCAGGCGCGCGGTGCTCAGGTAATCGTAGTAGGTCAGGGTGCGGGCGAATTTTTCCGGGTTCTGCTGGTTGAGCAGCAGCTTGAGGTATTCCTGGCGGCCGTTC
Organism: Pseudomonas sp. MF5691; assembly: GCF_016405645.1. Lineage (NCBI taxonomy): Bacteria > Pseudomonadati > Pseudomonadota > Gammaproteobacteria > Pseudomonadales > Pseudomonadaceae > Pseudomonas > Pseudomonas sp. MF5691. The sequence continues at coordinate 401,381 of NZ_JAEKDC010000003.1, read as the reverse complement.
TGGTAGGCGGCACGGGCCTGGATCGCGATCAGGCGTTGCTGTTCAACGCGCGCGCTCTGGAGTTTTTTTTTCTCACCGTCGAGTCGCTCCAGTTCCGACTCGCTCTTCTTTAATTCTTTTTGCAGCTCCTGGACCTGCTTCTCCAGCTTGCCCATTTCGGTTTCCGTGCCGCGCAGGTCTTTCTGCACCCCGGATTTTTCTTCCTGGAGCTTGCCGAGCAGCTTTTTCAGCTCGGTAATGTCCTGACGCGTAGCGTCCAACTGTTGTTGGGTTTGCGCACGTTCGTCGGCCAAGGCCGGTTGGAGCACGCAGACAAGAGCAAGGGTAATCAAGGCGCGAAGCATAGAGGCGGGCGACACCAGGGAAAGGGACGGCCTAGTATGCCCGCCCCACGCTGCAAAAAAAACGCCCAATTCAGGCTGGCGGGCAAGTTAGGTGCCGAGTGGCGGGGGTGTGGCTAAAAGCCACCTTCAAAAACGCCACTTACCCATGTGGGAGCGGGCTTGCCCGCGATTGCGCTGTGTCGGCCATAGCAATGTCGACCGATCCGTCGCTATCGCGGGCAAGCCCGCTCCCACATTGTTTGGTGGTGGTTTTAAAATCAGACCAGAATCGAGGTGCCGGTCATCTCGGCAGGTTTCTCCAGGCCCATCAGCATGAGCATGGTCGGTGCCACGTCCGCCAGCACGCCGCCTTCGCGCACCTTGAAGTCGCGTTTGCCGACATAAATGAATGGCACTGGCTCGGTGGTGTGGGCTGTGTGGGCCTGGCCGGTGGATTCGTCGGACATCTGCTCGCAGTTGCCGTGGTCAGCGGTGATCAGCGCTTCGCCGCCGACCTTCTCCAGGGCCTCGACGATCCGGCCTACGCACAGGTCCAGGCATTCCACGGCCTTGATTGCTGCTTGCAGGTTGCCGCTGTGGCCGACCATGTCGCCGTTGGCGTAGTTGACCACGATCACGTCATAACGCTGGTGTTCAATGGCGTCGACAATTTTATCGGTAACTTGCGGCGCGCTCATTTCCGGCTGCAGGTCGTAGGTGGCGACTTTCGGCGACGGGATCAGGATGCGCTCTTCGCCGGGGAACGGTTCTTCGCGGCCACCGGAGAAAAAGAACGTGACGTGGGCGTATTTCTCGGTCTCAGCGATGCGCAGCTGGGTCTTGTCGTTCTTCGCCAGGTAATCACCCAGCACGTTTTCCAGACTGCCCGGGGCGAAGGCCGACGGGGCCGGGATGTTGGCGGCGTATTGGGTGAGCATCACGAATTCGACCTGCGGGCGGCGCGCGCGCTCGAAGTCTTTGAAACCCTCATCGACGAACACATGGCTCAACTCGCGGGCACGGTCGGCGCGGAAGTTCATGAACACCACGGCGTCGCCATCTTCGACCTTCACCGGCTCGCCGATGGTGGTGGCCTTGACGAACTCATCGCTCTCGCCACGGGCGTAGGCGGCTTCCAGGCCTTGCTGGGCGGTGGCAGCGTTGAATTCGGCGTTGCCGTCGACGATCAGGTTGTAGGCCTGGGACACGCGGTCCCAGCGGTTGTCGCGGTCCATGGCGAAGTAGCGGCCGACCAGGCTGGCGATACGGCCCTTGCCGAGGGCGGCGAAGGTCGCGTCCAGCAGTTCGATGGACGATTGCGCGCTTTTGGGCGGGGTATCGCGGCCATCGAGGAAGGCGTGCAGGTAGATCTTCTCGGCACCGCGCTTGAAGGCCAGTTCGGCCATGGCTACCAGATGATCCTGGTGGCTGTGTACGCCACCGTCGGACAGCAGGCCCATGAAGTGCACGGCCTTGCCGGCGGCAACGGCTTTATCCACCGCGGCGCAGATGGTCGGGTTCTCGAAGAACTCGCCATCGCGGATGGCTTTGGTCACACGGGTGAAGTCCTGATATACCACTCGTCCGGCGCCCAGGTTCATATGGCCGACTTCGGAGTTGCCCATCTGGCCGTCCGGCAGGCCGACGTCCATGCCCGATCCGGAGATCAGGCCATTGGGTACGCTGGCGCACAGGCGGTCCAGTACCGGCTTGTTCGCCGCGAATACGGCGTTGTCGTGGGGGTTTTCACTGTGACCGAAGCCATCGAGAATCATCAGGACCAAAGGTTTAGGCGTGGTAGTCATAGATCCTCTCGCGGCGTTATTAAAGGAAGGCGATTGAAAAGGGAGTGGCAGTTTAAAGCGAAGTTCCGATGCCGTCACCGCTTTACGGGGGTTGGCCCCCCATGGCGGCTGTGTATACTTACCGCCATTTTAACGCCCTGGAACCTCCTTGATGGTTGATCACCTGATTGCATTTGCTACCTCTCACTATCTGCTGGTCGGTGCCTTCGTCGTACTGCTGGCGCTGCTGATTGCTCATGAAGTGAGCCGTGGCGGCCGTAGCCTCAGCACCGCCGAGCTGACCGCGCTGGTCAACAAGGACCAGGCCGTTGTCGTCGACATCCGCCCGGCCAAGGACTTTGCCGCCGGTCATATCGTCGGCGCGCTGAATATTCCCCAGGACAAGCTGATCGCCCGCATCGCCGAGCTGGAAAAGCACAAGGCCAAGACCATTATCCTGGTCGACGCCCAAGGCCAGCACTCCGGTGGCCATGCCCGCGAAATGATGAAAAGCGGCTTCACCGCCGCCAAGCTGTCGGGTGGTATCTCCAGCTGGCGCGCCGATAACCTGCCGTTGGTGAAGTGATATGAGCCAGGTTGTCGTTTATTCCAGCGATTATTGCCCCTATTGCATGCGAGCCAAGCAGTTGCTCCAGAGCAAAAAGGTTGCCTTCGAAGAGATCAAGGTCGATGGCAAGCCTGCGGTGCGTGCCGAGATGGCCCAGAAGGCGGGGCGCACCTCTGTGCCGCAAATCTGGATCGGTACCCAGCATATCGGTGGATGCGACGACCTGTTCGCCCTGGAGCGCGCCGGTAAACTCGACGCGCTGCTTCACGTCTGACTCCAAAAACCTAAAAGACCCCAAGATCAAGAAGGATCTGCGAGATGACTGACCAACCGAACATCGAAGCGGCAGCAGAAGAGGCTCAAGGCCCACAATTTTCCCTGCAGCGTATCTACGTGCGTGACCTGTCGTTCGAAGCGCCGAAAAGCCCGGCGATCTTCCGTCAGGAATGGACCCCAAGCGTCGGCCTGGACCTGAACACCCGTCAGAAGCAGCTCGAAGGCGACTTCCACGAAGTGGTACTGACCCTGTCGGTCACCGTGAAGAACGGTGAAGAAGTGGCATTCATCGCTGAAGTCCAGCAGGCCGGTATCTTCCTGATCCAGGGCCTGGACGATGCGTCCATGAGCCACACCCTGGGCGCGTTCTGCCCGAACATCCTGTTCCCGTATGCCCGCGAGACCCTGGACAGCCTGGTCACCCGTGGCTCGTTCCCGGCCCTGATGCTGGCCCCGGTGAACTTCGATGCCCTGTATGCGCAAGAGCTGCAGCGCATGCAACAGGAAGGCGCACCGACGGTTCAGTAAGCTGAACCCGACGCTGCTCTAAATGTGGGAGCGGGCGTGTGTGGGAGCTGGCTTGCCAGCGATAGCATCACCTCTGTGTCACTGACACACCGAGGTGCCTGCATCGCGGGCAAGCCCGGCTCCCACACACGCCCGCTCCCACATTTGGTTTTGGGGGTTATTTGAACCCGAGCTGGCGCCAGCCTTCATAGACGGCGACGGCCACGGTGTTGGACAGGTTCAGGCTGCGGCAGCCTTCGCGCATCGGCAGGCGCAGGCGCTGGCCGTCGGGCAGGGCGTCGAGTACGTCTGCCGGCAGGCCACGGCTCTCTGGGCCGAACAGGAAGGCGTCCCCTTCGGCAAAGCTGGCATCATGAAACGGCCGCGAGCCCTTGGTGGTGAACGCAAACAGGCGCGGCTGGCCCAGGCTCTCCAGGCAACTGGCGAGGTCGGCGTGGCGCTGCAGGGTGGCGTACTCGTGATAGTCCAGGCCCGCGCGGCGCAGGCGCTTGTCGTCCATCTCGAAGCCCAGCGGCTCGATCAAATGCAGGTGGCAGCCACTGTTGGCGCACAGCCTGATAACGTTGCCGGTATTCGGCGGAATTTCTGGTTGAAAAAGGATGACGTGAAACATGCACGGCTCCGAAGATAAAGATGCAGCGCATTCTACCCCTGAAGACGACCCCAGGCCGAAGCTATTGCCTCGCGTCCTGGGCTCGCTGGCGATTGTCGGCCTGATGGTGGGTTTGATGATCGGTCGCCTGACCACCCCGGACCCGACTGCCTTGCTGCAGGTCGAGCCCGCCGCAGATGGCCTGGTGGTGTGGTTCAACAGCGAGCCGAAGCTGCATGGCGAGCATATCGACGGCACCGTGGCGCTGCTGTTCGACGCCCAGGGCCAGGCCCAGGCGGGGCAATTGAAGGTCAATGACAAGGATGTGAACTGGCGCGTGCGCAAGACCGATGCTGGCTTGCTGCTGAACCTGGTGGCGGCGCGGCCCCTGCGGGGGGAATGGTCGGGCAAGGCGGTCGATGACCGCTGGCGACTGGAGATCCATCTCCTGGAGCAATAAAAGAGGGAGTTCCCGGCCTGCCTGTACCAGGGCTCCCAAAACGGTTTGACGCTCGAATTAAAGAGGGGATTCTCGGCCTGCCTGTACCAAGGTCCCCGAAACTGGGTAGTACCAGGGTTATTGCAGGGGGCGTGCCAGAGTGGCGAGATTGTCTGAGAGTTTTCTTTTATAAAGCGCAAAGCCCCGGATTACGGGGCTTTGGTGTTTTCAGGGCTCAGGATTTATTTGAAAGTGGCCTGGGTTTTGTGCGCGATAGCGGTTCATGGTGCGTTGAAGCGGTGCACACCACACAAATGTGGGAGCAGGCTTGCCTGCGATGCGGGCACCTCGGCCTTTTAGATATACCGAGGTGATGCAATCGCAGGCAAGCCAGCTCCCACATAAGCCCTCACCACATTAGGTCATTCATGTGCTGGAGGGCTGTACTCAGGCCTCTTCGCCCTCATCATCATCCCCACCATCGACCTTCATCCCCAATTCCTTGATCTTGCGGGTCAAGGTATTGCGGCCCCAGCCCAGCAGCACTGCGGCATCACGACGCCGGCCGGCGGTGTGCTTGAGGGCGGTTTCGATCATGATCCGCTCAAAGGTCGGCACGGCGCTGTCCAGCAGGCTTGACTGGCCGCGGGCCAGGGCCTGGTCGGCCCATTGGCGCAGGGCCTGTTCCCAGTTGGTCACCGGTGCTGAATCCTGGGGCAGGCTCAACAGCTCCGGTGGCAGGTCGCTGATATGCACTTCGCGCCCGGACGCCATCACCGTGATCCAGCGGCAAGTGTTCTCCAGTTGGCGCACGTTGCCCGGCCATGGCAGGTTCTTCAGGTATTCCTCGGTCTCCGTCTTCAGCAGCTTGGGCTCCACCGCCAGCTCCTGGGCGGCGCGGCTGAGGAAGTGGCGGGCCAGGGTCGGGATATCTTCGCGGCGGTCCGACATGCGTGGGATATGGATGCGGATCACGTTCAGGCGGTGGAACAAGTCCTCGCGAAACTTGCCGGCGTGCACCAGGGTTTCCAGGTTCTGGTGGGTCGCGGCGATGATGCGCACGTCGACCTTGACCGGCGTATGGCCGCCGACACGATAGAACTCACCGTCGGCCAGTACCCGCAACAGCCGGGTCTGGGTGTCGGCCGGCATGTCGCCGATTTCATCGAGGAACAGCGTGCCGCCGTCCGCCTGTTCAAAACGCCCGCGACGCAGGTTGGCCGCGCCGGTAAACGCGCCTTTTTCGTGGCCGAACAGCTCGGACTCCATCAAGTCCTTGGGGATCGCCGCCATGTTCAGTGCGATGAACGGCGAGGCCGCCCGTGGGCTGTGACGGTGCAGGGCATGGGCCACCAGCTCTTTACCTGTCCCGGACTCACCGTTGATCAACACGGTGATGTTGGAGTGGCTCAGGCGCCCGATGGCGCGAAACACTTCCTGCATCGCCGGTGCTTCACCGATGATCTCCGGGGTGCGGGTCAGGGTCGGTACCACGGCCTGGCCTTGCTGTTCCTGGGCGTGCTGGTTGGCGCGCTTGACCAGCGCCACCGCCTCATCGACGTCGAACGGCTTGGGCAGGTACTCGAAGGCGCCGCCCTGGTAGGACGCGACAGCGCTGTCCAGATCCGAGTGCGCGGTCATGATGATCACCGGCAAACGCGGGTGCTGCTCGCGAATCCGCGCCAGCAAGTCCAGGCCACTGGCGCCGGGCATGCGGATATCGGAGATGATCACGTCGGGCTGCTGGCGTGCCAGGCGGCTCATCACTCCATCGGCGCTGTCGAAGCTCTGGGTGGTCATGCCTTCCTGTTGCAAGGCTTTCTCCAGGACCCAGCGGATGGAACGGTCGTCATCGACGATCCAGACAGTTTCACTACGGCTCATGTCGATGGGGCTCCTTGTTCCAGTGGCAGAAAGATCGAAAAGGTCGTGTGGCCGGGATGGCTTTCACATTCGATCAGGCCCTGGTGCTGGCTGATGATGTTCTGGGTAATGGCCAGGCCCAGCCCGGTACCGTCCGGGCGGCCGCTGACCATTGGGAAGAAAATGGTTTCCTGCAGTTCGGCCGGGATACCCGGGCCGTTGTCGATGATCTCGACCTTGGTTACCAGGCGATGGCGCACATGGCCGATGGTGAACTGGCGCAAGGCGCGGGTGCGCAGGCTGATGCGCCCCAGGCGCAACTCGTTCTGGCTGCTGATGGCTTGCATGGCGTTGCGCACGATATTGAGCACCGCCTGGATCATCTGCTCGCGGTCGATCAGGACATCGGGAATGCTCGGGTCATAGTCGCGCACCAGGGTGATGCAGCCCTGGCTTTCGGCCTCCACCAACTGGCAGACGCGCTCCAGCACCTCATGGATATTGGTCATCGCCAGCGACGGCAGCTTGTTGGAGCCGAGCATGCGGTCCACCAGGTTACGCAGGCGGTCGGCTTCTTCGATGATGACGTTGGTGTAGTCCTTGAGGTTCTCATCCGGCAGCTCGCGGGCCAGCAACTGTGCGGCGCCGCGAATCCCGCCCAACGGGTTCTTGATCTCATGGGCCAGGCCGCGCACCAGCATCTTGCTGGTTTCCTGCTTGGACAGCTGGGCTTCTTCCTTGGTGATGCGCAGCAGGCGATCCCGGGGATGCACTTCCAGCAGCAGCAAGGTGGCGCCGTGGCTCAGGATCGGCGTTACCGCGTAGTCGACGGTCAGGGTCTGGCCGGTGAGGGCCGTGAGCATCGCTTCACGCTTGGTAAACGGGTGGGCCTGCTCCACGGCCTGGCGCAAGGAACTCAAGGCCTCGGCGGACTCGGTGAACAGCTCGCTGATAAATTGCCCATGGCTGCGCTGACCGCTGATGGCCAGGAGCATCTCCGCCGCGGGGTTCATGTACTCAAGGCGCAGTTCGTCATTGAGCAGAATGGTCGCGGTGGTCAGGTTGTCGAGTAGCAAGCGGTGCAGTGCGTCGCTGATGGTCATTAGGACCTCTTTTGGAGCAAGGCGTGGGCTTGAGGCACACGCTGATACCAGGAAAATGCAAAAACCAAACCAAGGCTCCGAAAAGAAGCGTAAAAGCCCTGAAATGGGGGCTTTAGGCGCGAAACTATGGCGTTCGGCCAGCTCTCTCGGGAGATTTCGACCCAAAATGGGTTGATGGGTGGGCAAGGGTGCAACCTATCGCACCAATATAGTGCGAATTCCCACATTCTGTTCAGCGATCAAATATTTCCTGAAAAACCCCAGTCAAACTGTAGGAGCAGGCAAGCCAGCTCCTACAGTTCTGATGGGGTTTGCAAAGGTGGATAGTCATTGTTTCAGGCAAAAAAAAGACCTCCCGAAGGAGGTCTTTTTGTCACGCCACGTTAAGCAGCGCTACCGGATCAGCAGCTGTAGTACAGCTCGTATTCCAGTGGGTGTACGAAGGTGCGGACCTTGATTTCTTCTTCGCTTTTCAGGGCGATGTAGGCGTCGATAAAGTCGTCGCTGAACACGCCGCCTTTGGTCAGGAACGCACGGCCCTTATCCAGCTCTTCCAGGGCTTCTTTCAGGCTGCCGCACACTTGTGGGATCTCTTTGGCCTCTTCAGGCGGCAGGTCGTACAAGTTCTTGTCGGCGGCGTCGCCTGGGTGGATCTTGTTCTGGATGCCGTCCAGGCCAGCCATCAGCAGTGCAGCAAAGCCCAGGTACGGGTTGGCTGCTGGATCCGGGAAGCGTGCTTCGATACGGCGAGCGCGAGGGCTGGACACGTAAGGAATACGGATCGACGCGGAACGGTTGCGAGCCGAGTAGGCCAGCATTACCGGTGCTTCGAAACCTGGGACCAGACGCTTGTAGGAGTTGGTCGACGGGTTGGTGAAGCCATTCAGGGCCTTACCGTGCTTGATGATACCGCCGATGAAGTACAGGGCAGTGTCGGACAGGCCGGCATAACCTTCGCCAGCGAAGGTGTTCTTGCCATCTTTGGCGATGGACAGGTGAACGTGCATACCCGAACCGTTATCGCCGTACAGTGGCTTAGGCATGAAGGTAGCGGTACGGCCATAGGCAACGGCAGTGTTGTGTACGCAGTACTTCAGGGTCTGGACTTCGTCAGCCTTGGCCACCAGGGTGTTGAACTTCACACCGATTTCGTTCTGGCCGGCAGTGGCCACTTCGTGGTGGTGCACTTCGATGACCAGGCCCATGTCTTCCATGGCGTTGCACATGGAGGTACGGATTTCGTGGTCGTGGTCGAACGGCGGAACCGGGAAGTAACCACCTTTGATACCTGGACGGTGGCCATGGTTGCCGCCTTCCACGTCCTGGTCGGACATCCACGAACCTTGTTCGGAGTAGATCTTGAACATCGAGCCGGAGATGTCGGACTTGAACTTCACTTGGTCGAAGATGAAGAATTCTGGTTCCGGGCCCACGAATACGGTGTCACCGATACCGGTGGACTTCAGGTATTCCTCGGCACGCTTGGCGATCGCACGTGGGTCGCGGTCGTAGCCTTGCATGGTCGAAGGCTCGATCACGTCGCAGACGATGATCAGGGTCGGCTCTTCGGTGAACGGATCGAGTACGGCGGTGGAGTCGTCCGGCATCAGGATCATGTCGGAGGCTTCGATGCCTTTCCAGCCAGCAATGGAGGAGCCGTCGAACATTTTGCCTTCTTCGAAGAAGGCGTCATCCAGCGCATCGCGAGCCGGCATGGTCACGTGGTGCTGAGTGCCTTTGGTGTCCGTGAAGCGCAGATCAATCCATTTAACGTCATGATCTTTGATGAGTTGAACCGACTTCGACATAGTGTCCTCCGGGTGGCTTCGGGCTTGGGTAGTGGAGTAGCCCTTAGAATGTGGGTGATGCCGGCGCGGATAGTCCGCCATGGCAACCTGCCTCACAAGAGAGCAAATTGCATGCCAGTGCCCCGACATGGGTTTTTTGCCTCAAAATCGCCCCTATAAAGGTGCAAATCGAAAAAACGGCAAAAATTGCGCACTGCAATGTAGCGCAACTGCCTGTAAATGCACCTGTTTGGTGCGTGGTGTGCCGTTTGTATATTAACTGGTCAAACCTTGAGCGATTTCCGCTATAATCCGCGCCCCCCTTTTTCGGCTGGCCCTGCGCGCGCTGTTTCCATGAAATTAATCGTTAAAGTCTTCCCCGAAATCACCATCAAGAGCCGACCGGTACGGATGCGTTTCATCCGTCAATTGGCCAAGAATATCCGCGCCGTGCTCCGTGACCTGGACCCGGCTGTGGTGGTGAACGGTGTGTGGGACAATCTCGAGCTGGAAACCCGCATTACTGACGCCAAAGCCTTGAAAGACATGACCGAGCGCCTGAGCTGCATGCCGGGCATCGCGCACTTCCTGCAGGTCGACGAGTACCCGCTGGGCGATTTCGACGACATCACTGAAAAATGCAAACTGCACTTCGGCAACAGCCTTGAAGGCAAGATTTTTTCAGTGCGTTGCAAGCGTGCCGGCAAGCACCCGTTCAGCTCCATGGATGTCGAGAAATACGTCGGCAGCAAGCTGCGTCGCGAGTGCGGCGCCGCTGGAATTTCGCTTAAAGAGCCGCAAATCGAAGTGCGCATCGAAATTCGCGACCAACGGTTGTTTGTGATCCACAGCCAGCACAACAGCATCGGCGGCTATCCGCTGGGCGCGCTGGAGCAGACCCTGGTACTGATGTCCGGCGGTTTCGACTCCACCGTGGCGGCCTACCAGATCATGCGCCGCGGCCTGATGAGCCACTTCTGCTTCTTTAACCTGGGCGGGCGTGCACATGAATTGGGCGTGATGGAAGTCGCGCACTATATCTGGAAGAAGTACGGCAGCTCCCAGCGCGTGCTGTTTGTCAGCGTACCGTTCGAGGAAGTCCTGGGAGAAATTCTCGGAAAAGTCGATAACGGTCATATGGGCGTCGTATTGAAGCGTATGATGTTGCGCGCAGCGTCGAAAATCGCCGACCGCCTGCAAATCGAAGCGCTGGTTACCGGCGAGGCGATTTCCCAGGTCTCCAGCCAGACCCTGCCGAACCTGTCCGTGATCGACTGTGTGACCGACAAGCTGGTATTGCGCCCGCTGATCGCCAGCCACAAGCAAGACATCATCGACCTGGCCAACGAAATCGGCACCGCTGATTTCGCCAAGCACATGCCAGAGTACTGCGGGGTCATCTCGGTGAACCCCAAGACCCATGCCAAGCGCTACCGCGTGGAGCATGAAGAGAAAGAATTCGACATGGCGATTCTGGAGCGAGCGCTCGAGAACGCCAAACTGGTGCCGATTGATCGGGTAATCGATGAATTGGGCCAGGATGTGCAGATCGAAGAAGTCAGCGAAGCCCTGGCCGGCCAGATCGTCATCGACATCCGTCACCCGGATGCCGCTGAAGATGAGCCACTGGAAATCGCTGGCATCGACGTGCAAACGCTGCCGTTCTATGCACTGAACGCGCGTTTCAAGGAACTGGATAACAGCCGTCAGTACCTGCTGTATTGCGACAAAGGCGTGATGAGTCGCCTGCATGCCCACCATTTGCTCAGTGAGGGATATGCCAATGTGCGCGTTTATCGACCGAGCTAAGAGCCCGGGGCTGTTTGCCTGTGGCCTGCGTCACCGGCCCCCCGACTCTGCCGTCAAGCTGTAACGGCAAGGCCTGACTCTACTGTTAATCGCTGCCACGACCTGTCAGCACACCGAATCCTCTGATCGAGATACACAAGTGATCGAAAATCTACGTAACATCGCCATCATTGCCCACGTTGACCATGGTAAAACCACCCTGGTAGACAAACTCCTGCGTCAATCCGGCACCCTGGAGCGCAACGAGCTCAACGACGAGCGCGTGATGGACTCCAACGACCAGGAAAAAGAGCGCGGTATTACCATCCTGGCAAAAAACACCGCTATCAACTGGAACGGCTACCACATCAACATCGTGGACACCCCGGGCCACGCCGACTTCGGCGGCGAAGTAGAACGCGTAATGTCGATGGTTGACTCCGTTCTGCTGCTGGTTGATGCCCAAGACGGCCCTATGCCGCAAACCCGTTTCGTGACCAAGAAGGCTTTCGAAGCCGGCCTGCGTCCGATCGTGTGCATCAACAAGGTTGACCGTCCAGGCGCGCGTCCGGACTGGGTTCTGGACCAGATCTTCGACCTGTTCGACAACCTGGGTGCTACCGAAGAACAACTTGATTTCCAAGTGATCTACGCCTCTGCCCTGAACGGTATTGCCGGTCTGGAACACACCGCCATGGCGGAAGACATGACCCCGCTGTACCAGGCGATCGTTGACCACGTGCCACCTCCGAAGGTTGACCGTGACGGTCCGTTCCAGATGCAAATCTCGGCACTGGACTACAACAGCTTCCTGGGTGTTATCGGCGTTGGCCGTATCGCTCGTGGTAGCGTCAAGCCGAACACCCCGGTTGTGGCTATCGGCGCCGACGGCAAGAAGCGTAACGGTCGTATCCTGAAGCTGATGGGTCACCACGGTCTGCACCGTATCGACGTTGAAGAAGCTTTCGCCGGCGACATCGTGTGCGTAAGCGGTATGGACTCGCTGTTCATCTCCGACACCCTGTGCCAGCCGGACACTGTCGAGGCGATGAAGCCTCTGACCGTTGACGAGCCAACCGTTTCCATGACCTTCCAGGTAAACGACTCGCCTTTCTGCGGTAAAGAAGGCAAGTTCGTGACTTCCCGTAACATCAAGGAACGTCTGGACAAAGAGCTGCTGTACAACGTTGCACTGCGCGTTGAAGAAGGCGACTCGGCTGACAAGTTCAAGGTTTCCGGCCGTGGTGAGCTGCACCTCTCGGTACTGATCGAAACCATGCGTCGCGAAGGCTTCGAAATGGGCGTTGGTCGTCCTGAAGTGATCATCCGTACCGTTGACGGCGTGAAGCAGGAACCGTTCGAAAACGTCACCATCGACACCCCTGAAGAATCCCAGGGCAAGGTCATGGAAGAGATGGGCCTGCGTAAGGGCGACCTGACCAACATGGTGCCGGATGGCAAAGGCCGTGTGCGTCTGGAATACAACATCCCTGCTCGTGGTCTGATCGGTTTCCGTAACCAGTTCCTGACCCTGACCAACGGTGCTGGCATCCTGACCTCGATCTTCGATCGCTACGACACCATGAAGTCCGGCGACATGTCCGGCCGTCAGAACGGTGTTCTGGTATCGGTAGAAACCGGCAAGGCGCTGACCTACTCCCTGGAAACCCTCCAGGCGCGTGGCAAGCTGTTCGTTGAACACGGTCAAGAGATCTACAACGGCCAGATCGTTGGTCTGAACAGCCGTGACAACGACATGGGCGTCAACCCAACCAAAGGCAAGAAGCTCGACAACATGCGTGCTTCGGGTAAAGACGAAACCATCGCCCTGGTTCCACCTGTTCGCTTCACCCTGGAACAGGCTCTGGAATTCATCCAGGACGACGAGCTGTGCGAAGTAACGCCGAAGTCCATCCGTCTTCGTAAGAAGATCCTGGACGAAGGCGAGCGTACCCGCGCTGCCAAAAAGGCCAAGAACTGATACTTAGTTCCAGCTGAAAAAAAACGCCCCCGGTCGAAAGGCCGGGGGCGTTTTTTTATGCCTGCAGATTGTGTGGTGTCTGGCCTGTGATCGTTCCCACGCTCCGCGTGGGAATGCAGCCCTGAACGCTCTGCGTTTGCCCTTGGCAGCGGGGCGCAGAGCGCCCCAGGAGGCATTCCCACGCGGAGCGTGGGAACGATCATCGGTTAGAACTTGTCGAGCGTACGCAACTTGGTCTCGCGCACCACTTCCTTGGGCTTGTACGCGCAATACCCCGGCCGTGGCCCGATTTTCGGGTGATTGCGGCAGGTATCCGGGCGTTTGTCATAAATAGTGCAGAAGCGCGTCTTACGATCCAGGTACAGGCAATCGTTGTTGCTCATGCGCTGCAGAGTAAAGATCTCGGACTTGGAGTTGAACCGCTCGACGATGCCTTCCTTCTGCAAGCGCTTGGCGATGTTCTTCGGCGGGTCGCCACGCTCGAACTCGTCAACGATACCAATGCGGATCAAATCCTTGATCTTCACCTCAACCGGCAGGGTGCAGCAGTTGGATGTGCAGCCGCCGCACATGTGGCTGGAGTATTTCTGCCACGTTTCGAGACGGTCGAGTTCCGCGGCGGCGATCAGTTGAGGCTTCATCAGGTTTCCAAGAGGGGCTTTGTCCGGGCGCGCGATGATACCGGGATTGGTGATTTTTTGAACAATATTTTGCGGGTTTCGGCTCAAAGGCCGGTCCGACGCACAAACGGGCACGGCCCCTGCATCTAAAACCGGTATGCGTGAATGAGTGAAAAAACTGCCGAACCGTCAGCCATGCCATGGGTCAGACCGTCTAGGCTCTAGGATTTCCCTTCTTCTATCTCGCCCGAGGTTGCACCGATGTCTCAGGAACCGCTTGCACGAGAAGCAGAGGTAGCCGCGTTTCGCGATGCTGTCTTGACCAAACTCACTTATGCGGTGGGCAAGGACCCCGATCACGCCTTCGACCACGACTGGTTCGAAGCCATTGCCCTGGCGGCGCGCGACCATATGGTCGAGCACTGGATGGACCACACCCGGCGTATCTACCGCAGCGGGCAGAAGCGGGTGTATTACCTGTCCCTGGAGTTCCTGATCGGCCGTCTGCTGTTTGACAGCCTGAGCAACCTCGGCCTGTGGGAGGTGGCGCGCGAAGCTGTCGGCGAGTTGGGTGTGGACCTGGAGCGCATTCGCCTGCTGGAGCCCGATGCGGCCCTGGGCAACGGTGGCCTGGGGCGCCTGGCCGCGTGCTTTATGGAAAGCATGTCGACCCTGGGCATTGCCGGCCATGGTTATGGCATTCGCTACGAGCACGGGCTGTTTCGCCAGGCGATTGTCGATGGCTGGCAGCAGGAACAGACCGAGCGCTGGCTGGATTTCGGCAACCCCTGGGAGTTCGAGCGCGCCGAGGTGATCTACCCGATCGGTTTTGGCGGCAGTGTCGAGACCGTGCTGGATGCGTCCGGCAAGTCGATCCAGGTCTGGTCGCCCAATGAAACCGTGCGCGCGGTGGCCTACGACACCCCGGTGGTCGGCTGGCGCGGTGCCAGTGTGAACACCTTGCGCCTGTGGCGCGCGCGGGCCGTGGAAGACCTGCACCTGGAGCGTTTCAATGCCGGTGACCATTTGGGCGCCGTCGCCGAAGTGGCCCGTGCCGAAAGCATCTCCAGGGTGCTTTACCCGGCCGACAGCACCGAAGCGGGGCAGGAACTGCGCCTGCGCCAGGAATACTTCTTCGTCTCGGCCTCCCTGCAAGACCTGCTGCGGCGCCACAAAAACATGCACGGCTCGGTCCTGAGCCTGGGCGAGCACGCGGCCATCCAGCTCAACGACACCCACCCGTCCATCGCCGTGGCCGAGTTGATGCGCCAGTTGGTCGACTTGCACGATATTGCCTGGGAGGCGGCCTGGCAGGTCACGGTGGAGACGCTGTCCTACACCAACCACACCCTGCTCCCCGAAGCCCTGGAGACCTGGCCGGTGGGCCTGATGGAACGCATGCTGCCCCGGCACATGCAGATCATCTACCTGATCAACGCCCAGCACATTGATTCGCTGCGGGCCAAGGGCATCCACGATTTCGATGTGCTGCGCGCCGTCTCGCTGATCGAAGAGGACAACGGCCGGCGTGTGCGCATGGGCAACCTGGCGTTCCTCGGCTCCCATAGCGTCAACGGCGTGTCCGGGTTGCACACGCAGTTGATGCGCAGCACGGTGTTCTCCGAACTGCACAAGCTCTACCCCGAGCGTATCAACAACAAGACCAACGGCATTACCTTCCGCCGCTGGCTGTTTCAGGCCAACCCCAAGCTCACCGCGATGCTGGTGGAAGCCCTGGGCCCGGATATTCTCGACAATATGGAACAGCGCCTGGTGGAGCTGGAAACCTTTGCCGAGAAACAGGCATTTCGCAAAGCCTTTGCCGAGCAACGCCTGCACAGCAAGCGCGTGCTGGCCGATATCATCCATGAACGCCTGGGGATCGCGGTCAACCCGGCGGCGATGTTCGACGTCCAGGTCAAACGCATCCACGAGTACAAGCGCCAGTTGCTGAACCTGTTGCACACCGTCGCCCTGTACCAGGCGATTCGTGCCGAGCCCGAGGTGGACTGGGTGCCGCGGGTGAAGATCTTCGCCGGCAAGGCGGCGGCCAGCTATCACCAGGCCAAGCTGATCATCAAGTTGACCAACGACATCGCCCGTACGGTGAACAACGACCCGACCGTGCGCGGTTTGCTCAAGGTGGTGTTCCTGCCTAACTACAACGTCAGCCTCGCGGAAAACATCATCCCGGCCGCTGACCTGTCGGAGCAGATCTCCACCGCCGGCTTCGAGGCCTCGGGCACCAGCAATATGAAGTTCGGCCTCAATGGCGCACTGACCATCGGCACCATGGACGGCGCCAACGTGGAGATGCACGAGCGCATCGGCGGCGAGCATATGTTTATCTTCGGCCTGAGTGCCGAACAGGTGGAAGCGCGTAAACAGGCCGGTGAGTTCAGCGCCGCTCCCGAAATCGCCGCCTCCCATCGCCTGAACGATGTGCTGCAGGCGATTCGTGGCGGGGTGTTCTCGCCGGATGATCCGGGGCGCTATGTGGGGCTGATTGATTCGTTGATCGACTACGACCGCTTCCTGGTGTGCGCCGATTTTGATTCCTACTGGGACGCCCAGGCGCGGGTCGAAGCCCATTGGCATGACTCCAAGGAATGGTGGCGTTCGGCGGTGCTCAACACCGCGCGTACCGGGTGGTTCTCGTCGGACCGCACCATCCGGGAATATGCGACCGAGATCTGGAAAGCCCTGGACTAAACGCCGCAGGAGCAAAATGGGGGAGCGGGCTTGCCCGCGATAGCGGTACGTCAGTTAGCAAATAGTTGACTGATGCACCGCTATCGCGAGCAAGCCCGCTCCCACATGGGTTATGCGTCTATATACTGGGTCTCGGTTTGCTTAGGGATTTGGACCATGCAATGGATGTTCATGCTGATTGGCCTGGTGCTCGGCTGGGCGCTGGATGAATCGTTCAGTGATGCAGGCTTCGGTGCACTGCTGGGTTTGGGGATTGGCCAGGCCATTCGCCTGTCGCACCTCGGCAGTGCCCTGAAGGCGCTGGAGCAACGCCTCGCGCTGCTGGAAAAGCCGCCTCAGGTTGAACCGTCCATGGCCGAACCCGCGCCCGCCCCAGAGCTGGTCTGGGAGTTGCCCGCCGAACTGCAATCCACCCCGGCTCCCGAACCGAGCCCGCCGCTGCCGGACGATCTGTGGAAACCGGCCGCCGTTGCCCGCGAAGCTGAACCCGAAATCCCTCGTAGCCCCACCCTGATCGAACGTGCCATCGGCGCCGCGCGCAACTGGCTGCTGGGCGGCAATACCGTGCTGCGGGTCGGCGTGGTGCTGTTGTTCCTCGGCCTGGCATTTTTGCTGCGTTATGCCACCGAAGGCATGGTGGTGCCCATCGAGCTGCGCTACGCCGGTGTCGCTGCCTGTGCCCTGGGCTTGCTGGGCCTGGGGTGGTGGCTGCGCCTGCGCCGGGGCAGTTATGCGCTGATCCTGCAAGGCGCGGGCATCGCCGTGTTGTACCTGACGGTGTTCGCCGCCATGCGCCTGCACCCATTGCTCGATCCGAGCGCGGCACTGGGCCTGTTGGTGGCGGTGACGGTGTTTTCGGCGATCCTGGCGATTACCCAGGACGCCATCGGCCTGGCCTGCGCCGCCGCGCTCGGCGGGTTTGCCGCGCCAATCCTCGCGTCCACCGGCGAGGGCAACCATGTGGCGTTGTTCAGCTACTTCGCCCTGCTCAACGCCGGGATCCTCGCCATCGCCTGGTTCAAGGCCTGGCGCTTGCTCAATGTGATTGGCTTTGCCGGCACCTTCGGTATCGGGTTTGCCTGGGGTATTCGCTCTTACACACCGGAACTGCTGTGGAGTACCGAGCCGTTCCTGATTCTGTTTTTCCTGATGTACCTGGCCATCGGCTTGCTGTTTGCGCGACGCAAACTCCTGGAAACGGCCGATGCCCCGGCCGATGACAGCCGTGCCGCGCTGCTGCGCTGGTCGGCAGCCAAGGGCGATTATGTGGATGGCGGCCTGCTGTTCGGCCCGCCGCTTGTGGCATTTGGCTTGCAGTTCACCCTGGTGCAGCACCTGGCCTTCGCCCCGGCCTTCAGTGCGTTGGCATTGGGCATCATCTATATGGTCCTGGCGCGGGTGCTTAGCGGTGGGCGCACCGTGTTGCTGGCAGAAACCTGCCTGGCCCTGGGTGTGATCTTTGCCAGCCTGGCGATCCCGCTGGGCCTGGACGCGCGCTGGACCGCGGCGGCCTGGGCGGTGGAAGGCGCCGGCATCCTTTGGCTCGGTCTGCGTCAGCAACGCTCGTTGGCGCGGGCGTTTGGCCTGCTGTTGCAGTTGGGCTCGGCGCTGGCGTTTCTCAGTGAGCTGGACGTGGGCGAACACACGCTGCTGGACGGCGCGGCGCTGGGCGCCTTGTTGCTCGGCGTGGCGTTGCTGTTCAGCTTCCAGCAACTGCGCACGGCCGCGCTGGAGCAGACCTCGAAGTGGGAGCGCCAGGGCTTGCCGGTCCTGGCCGGCCTTGGCCTGGGCTTTGTGTACCTGCTGGCGCCGTTGCTGGTGGCCGAGCAGGGCACCGCGATCAGCTGGGCGCTGGCGGGACTGGTGACGGTGTTTGTCGGCGTGTCTATCGCTTCGCGCACCTTCCTGTTCTGCGCGCTCGGCGTGCAAGTGCTGGCGGGGGCTTTGGTCGCGCTGACATCCTGGGGCGGCGGTGAACTGCCGGCGTTCCGGCATATCGGTTTCTGGGCGCCGATGCTGGTCGGGTTGGCCGCATTTGTCGGCGCCTGGCGCTTGCGGGGCAGTGATCGACGACTCAAGTTGCCCCATGTATCCAACGGCCTGCTGGCCTGGGGCGCGGCGTGGTGGGTATTGGCGCTGAACCACGAAGTGCTGCGCTTCACCCCGCCAGAGTTGCAAGCCACCTTCCTGTTGGCGGCGGCTGCGGCCAGTGCAGCGTTGTGGATGTTGTTGGCGTTGCGCTTGCGCTGGGCCGCGCTGGGCACCCTCTGCCTGTTGCTGATGCCGGCGGTGGCGCTGGTGGTATTGGTATCGTTGCATCGCTATTACCACCCGGCGGCCGAATGGGGCTGGCTGGCCTGGCTTGCGGTGTTCGCCGTGCATTTCATCGCGCTGCGTTATTTGGCCGACCTGGCGGCGGCAAAAGCCTTGAGCGTCGCCCACGTGCTGGGCTGCTGGATGCTGATCGGCATGCTGGCCCTGGAATTGCGCTACGGCCTGTTGGTGCTTTCGGTGCAATACAACGCCTGGCGCTGGCTGGGCTGGGCGATTTTCCCAAGCCTGTACCTGATAGCCATTGCTGCGCCGCGCCAGTGGCCGTGGCCGCTATCGGCTTATCCACGCGAATATCGCCTGCTGGCCGCGCTGCCGTTGGCCGCGCTGATGCTGGTGTGGTTCTGGTTGGCGAATATGTTCAGCGACGGCACGGCCAGGCCATTACCGTATGTGCCGTTGCTCAACCCCTTGGATCTTGGCCTGCTGTTTGCGCTGCTGGGCGTGTACCTGTGGGCGCGCAGCGCGGCGCCGCAACTGGGCGGCCGCACCCCGTGGATTGCCCAGGGCGTTGCCGGGGTCTCGCTGTTTGCCTTCTTCACCGCACTGGTGATGCGCGCGGCGCACCATTGGGGCGGCGTGCCGTTTGATCTGGATGCGTTGCTTGACTCGATGCTGGTGCAGGCCGGGCTGTCGATTGTCTGGACCCTGATTGCCCTGGGCCTGATGATCGGCGGGCACCTGCGCAATCGCCGGGAAGTGTGGCTGGTCGGCGCGGTGCTGATCGGCGTGGTGGTCGCCAAGTTGTTCCTCGTCGAGTTGAGCAACCGTGGCGGGCTGGAGCGGATCGTGTCGTTTATCGGCGTGGGCGGGCTGTTGCTGGTGGTGGGCTATTTCGCTCCGCTGCCGCCCAAACGCAGCGAACCTGAGATTCAAACCCAAGGAGCGTCCTCTTGATCGGCAAACTGAGCATTGCACTGGTGGGCCTGTGCGCCGCGTTATCGGCGTCGGCCGCAGAAGGCCCCGCAGACTTCACCGCCAAAGTGCCGCTGACGGTCAGCGGCGAAGGCCCCTGGTATCGCCTGGAGTTGCCGCTGGCGGTGCAATTGAGCGCCCGTCAGGCCGATCTCAGTGACCTGCGGGTGTTCAACGCGGCGGGCGAGCCCCAGGCATATGCATTAGTGCGGCAGTCGCCCGCAAGCGCAAACAACCTGGCCCGGCTGAAGGGCTTCCCGCTGTATGCCGCCGACAACGCCAGCGACAGTGTGCCCAGCGTGCGCGTGCAATCCAACGCCACGGGCACCCTGGTGCAGGTGCAGCCGTCCAGCGAGGCGCCGGCCGGCGCGCAGGTGCGACGCGGCTGGCTGCTGGATGCCAGTGCAATCAAGGCGCCGTTGCAAAAGCTGATCCTCGATTGGGCTGCCGAGCATGATGGCTTCCAGCGTTTCAGTATCGAAGCCAGTGACGATTTGCAGCACTGGCGCTCCTGGGGTGACGGGCAGGTGGCGCGTCTGGCATTTGCCGACGAACGGGTGGAGCAGCGTGAAGTCCCCTTGCCAGGGCAGCCAGCGCGCTACCTGCGCCTGCTATGGCAAGGCCAGGCCGCGCCCGAGTTGACCTCCATTGAAGTGCAGAGCACCAGCAGCCTGCCGTTGTCGCTGGTGTGGTCCGAGCCATTGGCCGGCAGTACCCTGGAGCCTGGGCAGTACAGCTGGCAGTTGCCTGGCGTGTTAAGCATCGAGCGGGTGCGCGTTGAGTTGCGCCAGCCCAACAGCCTGGCGCCGGTGGGTCTGCAAGGGCGGCAGGACAGCAAGCAGGCATGGCAGCCATTGAGCCGTGGTTTGCTCTATCGGTTGACGCAGGGCGGGCAAGAAGTCACCCAGGATCAATTGCAGTTGCCGGGCTATCCGGTGCGGCAACTCAAGCTGGACGTAGACGAGCGGGGCGGTGGCCTGGGCGCGCAGGCGCCGGCGTTGAGTTTTGCTGTGCGGGCCACGCAAGTGGTGTTCCTGGCGCGGGGCGAACCGCCGTTTACCCTGGCGCTGGGCAACCCGTCGGCCAAGGCTGCGAACCTGCCGTTGACGACCCTGATTCCCGACTACCAACCCCAGCGCCTCGCGGCTCTGGGCCAGGCTCGGGTCGATGGCGAATGGCACGCCAACCCGCCAGCCGCGCCAAATGTCGCAGGTATCAACTGGCAGACAATCGGCCTGTGGGCCGTATTGCTGCTGGGCGTAGCGGCACTTGGGGCGATGGCCTACAACCTGTTGCGCAAGCCGCCTACCAGGCCCTGAGCCGGGGCCTACATGAACTCTGTCAGGGTTATCTCGTCTGATAGGAGGAAATGCGCCCCGACTCGCGCTAAACTGCGCGGGTTTTTAGCCCCCCCATTCTCCGGAGCCGTCCATGTCCCGCGTTACCCTGAGTCGCTATTTGATTGAGCAGACCCGCAGCAACAACACCCCTGCCGATCTGCGCTTCCTGATCGAAGTGGTGGCGCGTGCTTGCAAGGAAATCAGCCACGCCGTGTCCAAAGGCGCGCTGGGCGGCGTCCTGGGCAGCATGGGCACTGAAAACGTGCAAGGCGAAGTGCAGAAGAAACTCGACGTGATTTCCAACGAAATCCTGCTCGAAGCCAACGAATGGGGCGGTCACCTGGCCGGCATGGCGTCCGAAGAAATGGACAATGCCTACCAGATCCCGGGCAAATACCCTAAAGGCGCGTACCTGTTGGTATTCGACCCGCTGGACGGCTCGTCGAACATCGACATCAACGCGCCAGTCGGCACCATCTTCTCGGTACTGCGTTGCCCTAACGAATACCTGAGCCAGAACGAAGCGCTGAACGAAAAGGCCTTCCTGCAGCCAGGCACCGAGCAGGTTGCTGCCGGCTATGCGATCTACGGCCCACAGACCATGCTGGTGCTGACCCTGGGTGATGGCGTCAAGGGCTTTACCCTGGACCGCGAAATGGGCAGCTTTGTGCTGACTCACGAAGACATCTCCATTCCTGCCTCGACCCAGGAATTTGCGATCAACATGTCCAACCAGCGCCACTGGGAAGAACCGGTCAAGCGCTACGTCAACGAGTTGATGGAAGGCGAAGAAGGCCCGCTGAAGAAAAACTTCAACATGCGCTGGGTGGCCGCGATGGTTGCCGACGTACACCGCATCCTGACCCGTGGCGGTCTGTTCATGTACCCACGCGACAGCCGCGAGCCGTCCAAGCCGGGCAAACTGCGCCTGATGTACGAAGCCAACCCGATGTCGTTCCTGGTTGAGCAAGCGGGCGGTGCGTCGACTGACGGCCACCAGCGCATCCTCGACATCCAGCCTGAAGGCCTGCACCAGCGTGTGGCGGTGTTCCTGGGGTCCAAGGAAGAAGTGGCGCGTGTGACGGGTTACCACAAGGCCTAAGGCCTTCTGTAGGAGCAGGCTTGCTCGCGAAGTATTCCCGGCGCAGCGCTGCGTTGGCTGGATGTTTTTCGCGAGCCAGCTCGCTTTTACAATGAATCATGCGCCAGACCAAGGCCCCGAAACGTTTCAGCGATTCGGGGCTTTTTTTGTTTTTGCCTTGCGGGAACCAGACCCCCCTTTTCCCTTCTAAGCTTCTGGCAGACCCCCACTGCTGCGTGTCCCTCCAGGAGCTCTACCATGTCGTTACGCCGTCTCGCCCTCTTGTGCTTTTGCGTGCTGTTGGCCGCTTGCAGCAAGGTCACCCAGGAAAATTACCAGAAGCTCTCGGCTGGCATGGCCAAGGCCGAGGTGGAGTCGCTGTTGGGTAAGCCCACCGATTGTTCTGGCGCACTGGGCATGTCCAGTTGCACCTGGGGCGACAAAAACAGCTTTATCAGCGTGCAGTACGCCGGTGACAAAGTTCTGATGTTTTCCGGGCAAGGCCTGAAGTAAACCGGGGCGCAAGCCTGCGGGAGAAGAAGAATGATGCGTTTTGTTTTATACCTTTGCGCCAGCCTGTTTTTGGCAGGCTGCGCCAGCCATTCTGGCGATGATCTGCAACCCAAGACTGTCGGCAGCGTCAACCTCAAGCGTTACCAGGGCACCTGGTACGAACTGGCCCGCCTGCCCATGTACTTCCAGCGCAACTGCGCGCAATCCGAGGCCCGTTACTCCCTGCTACCCGATGGCGACATGTCAGTGTTCAATCGCTGCCTGACCACCGAGTGGAAGTGGGAAGAAGCCAAGGGCACGGCCACGCCGCAGGTCCCGGGCAAGACCGACAAGTTGTGGGTCGAATTCAATAACTGGTTCACCGCGTTGCTACCGGGCGTGGCCAAGGGCGATTACTGGGTGTTGTACGTCAGCGATGACTACAAGACCGCCATCGTCGGCAGCCCGAGCCGGCGCTATATGTGGCTGTTGTCACGCACGCCGACCGTCAGTGCCGACACCCGCGAAGACTTGCTGAGCAGGGCGCGCCAGCAGGGTTACGACACCACACGTTTGATCTGGCGTACGTCGGACAAGCAGATGGCCAAGACCTCGCAGTAATGCGAAACAAAGGGCGGGTTTTTTAATAAACCCGCCCTTTTTTTGCCCTCAGGTTCTGGCCGTGGCGGGGTGCAGGTGTGCAATGGATCGATCAACCGTGGTCTTGGCGATCTCCAGTAAATGCCACACCGCCAACACCTTTGCCCGTTCGGGGCTTTGCAGCATCTCTCCACAATCGAGCGCCGTCGCTGACGCACTGTCCAGCAGGCTGGCGGTGTAGAGCAGGGCGTCTTCGAAGCTCAAATCGTCGCGGGCACTGTGAGCATCTTGGGTCGGCAGGTAGTGGTCGATGGCGCGGTTGAAGGCGGCGCGGTCTTTGGCGGGGTCGCTGGGTGGGTCGGGGACAATTTTATGCATGGTGAAGCTCCTTGTGAGAGTCGGAGCCGGTCCGTCGCGACTAAACGAAGGGTGGCGGCTGTACGCAGGTTAGTCGACCGGCCACAAGGAATCCGGCGCACCCGAGGGTGCCCTGCGCACAGCCGCCATAAAACTTCATGTGACCATGCGCCTTGTGATGTGCCGGGCGACTAAACCCGATCACTGATGAGCAGTGACAGACCGCAGGCTAGCCATCGAATCCAACAGGCACAAGGCGGCAGGGATTGTCTCGGAAACGTCCTGCAATTTAAAGGGACACGCCTTGCTGGCCCTTTACAAACCATGACCAACACTCCCACATGGGTTATGGGTTGTTCTTAAGACAACAAGTCTCTCAGGACTTGCGCGAAGGCCCGGCTGCTCTCTTCCTCGCCCGCATGATGCCCATCGCGCACCACCCACTGGCCGTTGACCAACACATCACGCACCTGCCGATCACCCCCGGCAAACAGCCAGCGGTTGAGAATCCCGTCTGCACTGGCCGTCGCCAGGTACGGATCATTGCCGTCCAGCACCAGCCAGTCCGCACGCTTGCCGACTTCCAGGCGACCAATCGGTTGCCCCAGCGCCTGGGCGCCGCCGTCGAGGGCTGCGTCATACAGGGTGCGGCCGACCATCGGTTGATCGCTGCGATACAGGCGGTTGCGCCGCTGGTCGCGCAGGCGCTGGCCGTATTCCAGCCAGCGCAGTTCTTCAACCACGCTCAATGACACATGGCTGTCCGAACCAATCCCCATGCGCCCGCCCTGGGCCAGGAAATCCACCGCTGGGAAAATCCCGTCGCCCAGGTTGGCCTCAGTGGTCAGGCACAGCCCGGCAATCGCCCGGCTGTTGGCCATCAATGTCACTTCGTCGGAGTTGGCGTGGGTGGCGTGCACCAGGCACCAGCGCTGGTCGACGTTCACATGGTCATACAGCCATTGCAGCGGGCGTTTGCCGCTCCAGGCCAGGCAGTCATCGACTTCCTTTTGCTGTTCGGCGATGTGGATATGCACCGGGCAGCTCTTATCGCTGGCGGCCAATACCGCGCTGATCTGTTGCGGAGTGACTGCGCGCAATGAGTGGAAACACAGGCCCAGTTGCTGCGCCGGTTGCGCGGCCAGGATCGGTTGCAGGCGCGCTTGCAGCTCCAGGTAGTTATCGGTGCTGTTGATAAAGCGGCGCTGGCCGTCGTTCGGCGCCTGGCCGCCAAAGCCCGAGTGGCTGTAGAGCACTGGCAGCAAGGTCAGGCCGATCCCGCTGCTGGCCGCCGCCTGGCTGATCTGACGCGACAGTTCGGTGGGGTCGGCGTAAGGCTGGCCGCTGATGTCGTGATGCACATAGTGGAACTCGGCGACCGAGGTGTAGCCGGCCTTGAGCATCTCGATATACAGCTGGCGGGCGATGACCTGCAATTGCTCGGGGCTGATCTGGCCGACCATACGGTACATCAGGTCGCGCCAGGTCCAGAAACTGTCATTGGGGTTGCCGGCGACCTCCGCCAGCCCCGCCATGGCCCGTTGAAACGCGTGGGAGTGCAGGTTCGGCATGCCGGGTAACAACGGGCCTCTCAGCCGCTCGGCGCCGTCTGCACTGGCATTGGCCATCACGTTGGTCAGCAGGCCATCGGCGCTGACTTCAAGCAGTACATCAGTGGCCCATCCATTAGGCAGCAGCGCGCGTTCGGCAAAGAAAGCGGACATGATCAAGGCACCCCGGTCGTGTGTTTATTTGTATATACATATACAGACGTTTGCCTGCTCGGTAAACTCCGGCAATCTATGCATCTTTTCCCCCTGCAAGGATTCCCCGTGCCGACTCCGCCCGCCAAGTCCCCGCTGGCTGCCCACATGGACGAAAGTCCGGCGCCCTTGTATGCCCGCGTCAAGCAGATGATCAGCCAGCAGATTCTCAACGGCAACTGGCCGCCGCACTATCGCGTGCCGTCGGAAAGCGAGTTGGTCAACCAACTGGGCTTTAGCCGCATGACCATCAACCGGGCCCTGCGGGAGCTGACCGCCGAAGGTCTGCTGGTGCGCATGCAAGGCGTCGGCACTTTTGTCGCCGAGCCCAAGAGCCAGTCGGCGCTGTTCGAGGTGCATAACATCGCCGATGAGATCGCCTCCCGTGGCCATCGCCACACCTGCAAGGTGATTACCCTGGGCGAAGAAGCCGCCGGTTCCGAGCGCGCCGTGGCCCTGGAAATGCGTGAAGGCGGGCGGGTGTTCCACTCGCTGATCGTGCACTACGAAAACGATATCCCGGTGCAAATCGAAGACCGTTTCGTCAACGCGTTGGTGGCACCGGAATACCTGCAACAGGATTTCACCCAGCAAACCCCTTACGCCTATCTCAACCAGGTGGCGCCGCTGACCGAGGGCGAGCATGTTGTGGAAGCGATCCTGGCCGACCCGCAGGAATGCAAGCTGCTGCAGATCGAGACCGGCGAGCCGTGCCTGCTGATTCGCCGGCGCACCTGGTCCGGGCGCCAGCCGGTGACTGCCGCACGCCTGATCCACCCCGGTTCCCGCCATAGCCTCGAAGGACGTTTCAGCAAATGAGTGCAGTCAAGGTCTGGCGTGCTGCCGATTACGTACGCATGCCGTGGAAAAACGGCGGCGGCAGCACCGAAGAAATCACCCGTGATGCCGGCCACGGCCTGGAAGGTTTTGGCTGGCGCCTGTCGATTGCCGATATCGGGGAGTCGGGCGGCTTTTCCACGTTTGCCGGGTATCAACGGGTCATCACCGTGATTCAGGGTGCGGGCATGGTGCTGACCGTGGACGGTGAAGAGCAGCGCGGATTGTTACCGCTGCAACCGTTCGCCTTCAAGGGTGAAAGCCAGGTGGTGTGCCGCCTGATCACCGGGCCGATTCGCGACTTCAACCTGATCTACTCGCCCCAGCGTTACCACGCACGTTTGCAGTGGGTGGATGGGGTGCAGCAGTTTTTCAGTGCCGCGCACACCGTGCTGGTGTTCAGTGTGGCTGATGAGGTGAAGGTGCTGGGCGAAGTGCTGGGTCATCATGATTGTTTGCAGGTGGACGGTAACAGTGACTTGCTGGATATCAGCGTGACAGGCCGCTGCTGCCTGATCGAACTGACCGCACGCGATTAAACCTGTGGGAGCTGGCTTGCCTGCGATTGCGGTGTGTCAGACAAGTGGCTATCGCAGGCAAGCCAGCTCCCACATGGGTTATGGAGAGGCTGCACAATCTGTTTCCAGGCCCGCACCAAGTTGTTACCGAATGCCCCAGCATGGCGCAATGCCCTGCCTTTGTAGCAATCCTCCAGCGGTTCAAGTCACCCCTTTCAGAAATTTCATAAAGCCTTCAAGCCTTTATTTCCAAGGCTTACACGCGCCTCGGCAATAAATCTTCAGCACGGACTTCCCAAGTTGGCAGTCAGATTGCATATGCTTGTATGTACAAGTAAAGGTGTGTGCATAAGAGTCGCTAAACATCCTCTTCGCACCATCGTGTTCGCGCATCGATTGCTGAGGAGTTTTTTGTGACTGACTTTTCCCAGAACAAGCCTACCAAGTACCGCGACGTTGAAGTCCGCGCCGCCCGTGGCAACACGCTCACCGCCAAAAGCTGGCTGACTGAAGCGCCGCTGCGCATGCTGATGAACAACCTCGACCCGCAAGTGGCCGAGAACCCGAAAGAGTTGGTGGTGTACGGCGGTATCGGCCGTGCGGCGCGTAACTGGGAATGCTACGACCAGATCGTCGAAAGCCTGACCAACCTGAACGACGACGAAACCCTGCTGGTGCAATCCGGCAAGCCGGTCGGCGTGTTCAAAACCCACAGCAATGCCCCGCGTGTACTGATCGCCAACTCCAACCTGGTACCGCACTGGGCCAGTTGGGAGCACTTCAACGAACTGGATGCCAAGGGCCTGGCCATGTACGGCCAGATGACCGCCGGCAGCTGGATCTACATCGGCAGCCAGGGCATCGTCCAGGGCACCTACGAAACCTTCGTTGAGGCCGGTCGCCAACATTACGACAGCAACCTCAAAGGCCGTTGGGTGCTCACTGCCGGCCTCGGCGGCATGGGCGGCGCCCAACCGCTGGCCGCGACCCTGGCCGGCGCGTGCTCGCTGAACATTGAATGCCAGCAGGTCAGTATCGACTTCCGCTTGAACAGCCGTTATGTCGACGAACAAGCCAGCGACCTCGACGACGCCCTGGCGCGCATCGCCAAATACACCAAGGAAGGCAAGGCCATCTCCATCGCCCTGCTGGGCAACGCTGCCGAAATCCTCCCGGAACTGGTCAAGCGCGGCGTGCGCCCGGACATGGTCACCGACCAGACCAGCGCCCACGACCCACTCAATGGTTACCTGCCTGCCGGCTGGACCTGGGAGCAGTACCGCGCCCGTGCCAAGACCGAGCCGGCTGCCGTGATCAAGGCCGCCAAGCAGTCGATGGCCGTACACGTCAAGGCGATGCTGGACTTCCAGAAGATGGGCGTACCGACCTTCGACTACGGCAACAACATCCGTCAGATGGCGCAGGAAGAAGGCGTGGAAAATGCCTTCGACTTCCCAGGCTTTGTACCGGCCTACATCCGCCCGCTGTTCTGCCGTGGCATCGGCCCGTTCCGTTGGGCGGCACTGTCGGGCGACCCGCAGGACATCTACAAGACCGACGCCAAGGTCAAAGAGCTGATCCCCGACGACGCCCACCTGCACAACTGGCTGGACATGGCCCGCGAGCGCATCAGCTTCCAGGGCCTGCCGGCGCGCATCTGCTGGGTTGGCCTGGGCCAACGTGCCAAGCTCGGCCTGGCATTCAACGAGATGGTACGCAGCGGCGAACTGTCGGCACCGGTGGTGATCGGCCGTGACCACCTGGACTCCGGCTCGGTGGCCAGCCCCAACCGCGAAACCGAATCCATGCAGGACGGTTCCGATGCCGTGTCCGACTGGCCGCTGCTCAATGCCCTGCTCAACACCGCCAGCGGCGCGACCTGGGTTTCGCTGCACCACGGTGGCGGCGTGGGCATGGGCTTCTCCCAGCACTCCGGCATGGTCATCGTCTGCGACGGCACCGACGAAGCCGCCGAGCGTATTGCCCGCGTGCTGCACAACGACCCGGCCACCGGGGTGATGCGTCATGCTGATGCGGGTTACCAGATCGCGATTGATTGCGCCAAGGAGCAGGGCCTGAACCTGCCAATGATCAAGTAACGCCTGGCTCGGTTCCTGTGGGAGCTGGCTTGCCTGCGATGCGGGCGACTGGGTCTGTCAGGCAGACCACAGGGATGCAATCGCAGGCAAGCCAGCTCCCACATTTGACCTGCTGTGTATTTGAAACATGTTTGAGCCGCACCACCGAAAACAATCCATTAGAGGTTGAACACCCATGGCTGCAAAAGACGCGCGTGCAAGCTCCACCCCGTTGATCGAAAGGCGTTCGATCGACTACATCCCGGAAGCGGAAAGACACGGTCGTCTATTGAGCCAGTTCACCCTGTGGATGGGCGCCAACCTGCAAATCACCGCGATTGTCACCGGGGCCCTGGCCGTGGTGCTGGGCGGTGATGTGTTCTGGTCGTTGATCGGTCTGTTGATCGGTCAACTGCTGGGCGGCGGCGTGATGGCGTTGCATGCGGCGCAAGGGCCCAGGCTTGGCCTGCCGCAGATGATTTCCAGCCGGGTGCAGTTCGGTGTGTACGGCGCAGCCATCCCGATTGTGCTGGTGTGTCTGATGTACCTCGGTTTCACCGCCACCGGGACCGTGCTGTCCGGTCAGGCGCTGGGCCAGTTGTTTGGGGTCAGCGACAGCGTTGGCATTCTGATTTTCGCCAGTGTCATCGTGCTGGTCACGGTGCTCGGTTACCGGGTGATCCATTTCATCGGCCGTGTCGCCAGCGTCATTGGGGTGATTGCCTTTGTGTACCTGTTCAGCCGCCTGATGAGCCAGACCGACGTTGGCGCGCTCCTGCAAATCCGCCACTTCAGCTGGAGCAGCTTCCTGCTCGCGGTGTCGCTCGCGGCCTCGTGGCAAATCGCCTTTGGGCCTTATGTGGCTGACTATTCCCGCTACCTGCCGCGCAACACATCCTCGGTGAAAACCTTTCTGGCCGCAGGCGCAGGTTCGGTCATTGGCGCCCAGGTGGCGATGATCCTCGGCGTGTTTGCCGCTGCGATGTCCAACGGGCAATTTGCCGGTAACGAAGTGGCCTACATCGTAGGTCTGGGCGGCACGGGGGCCACGGCGGCATTGCTGTACTTCAGCATCGCATTCGGCAAGGTCACCATCTCCACGCTGAACTCCTACGGCAGCTTTATGTGCATTGCGACCATCGTCAGTGGCTTTCGTGGGCGCATGGAGGTCACGCGCCTGCAGCGCCTGGTTTTCGTGCTGCTGATTGTCGGTGCGGCGACCCTGATCGCGTTGCTCGGCCAGCACTCGTTCCTCAGTGCGTTCAAGTCCTTCATCCTGTTTTTGCTGGCGTTCTTTACACCCTGGAGCGCGATCAACCTGGTGGACTACTACTGCATCACCCGCGACCGCTATGACGTGCCGGCACTGGCCGATCCGAACGGTCGCTACGGCCGCTGGAACCTGCTGGGTATCAGCGTCTACGTGTTCGGGGTGCTGGTGCAGTTGCCGTTCATCGCCACCAAGTTCTACACCGGCCCCCTGGTGGCCAGCCTGGGCGGGGTGGATATTTCCTGGATCATCGGCCTGGTACTGCCCGCCGCCCTGTATTACGTGTGTGCAAAAAAATGGCACGGCGCAATGCCTGAACGACTGATTTTGCCGATAGAGCAGGGCGCTACAGCTATAGCTACCCCTAAAAACAACGGGCTGATTACACAAGCCTGATGGGACGTGGACAAGGCAGGATGCCTTTTGACTGCCGTAATCCATTTCATGATTGGGAGCGTCACATAATGAGAATGCATAAGATCCTGCTGACCCCATTGCTCGCCGCCGGCCTGTTGGCCAGTGCTGGCGCCACCCAGGCGGCCGGTTGGTGCGAGTCGGGCAAACCGGTGAAGTTCGCCGGCCTGAACTGGGAAAGCGGCATGTTGCTGACCGACGTCCTGCAAGTGGTCCTGGAAAAAGGCTACGACTGCAAAACCGATAGCCTGCCGGGCAATTCCATCACCATGGAAAACGCCCTGGGCAGCAACGATATCCAGATCTTCGCCGAAGAGTGGGTTGGCCGTAGCGAAGTGTGGAACAAGGCCGAGAAGGCCGGCAAGGTCGTGGGTGTCGGCGCCCCTGTGGTCGGTGCGGTTGAAGGCTGGTACGTGCCGCGCTATGTGATCGAAGGCGACGCCAAGCGCAAACTCGAAGCCAAGGCCCCGGACCTGAAAAACATCGCCGACCTGGCCAAGTATTCTGCGGTGTTCAAGGACCAGGAAGAGCCCGCCAAAGGCCGCTTCTACAACTGCCCGGCCGGCTGGACCTGCGAGCTGGACAACAGCGAAATGCTCAAGAGCTATGGCCTGGAAAGTTCCTACACCAACTTCCGCCCTGGCACTGGCCCGGCGCTCGATGCGGCGGTGCTGTCGAGCTACAAGCGTGGCGAGCCGATCCTGTTCTACTACTGGTCGCCGACGCCGCTGATGGGCCAGGTGGACCTGGTCAAACTCGACGAAAAACCCGGTGTGGATAAACGCGTGACCATCAAGGTCGGCCTGTCCAAGACTTTCTACGAGCAGGCCCCGGAACTGGTGGCGGTGCTGGAGAAGGTCAACCTGCCCATAGACCTGCTCAACCAGAACCTGGCGCGCATGAGCAAGGAGCGCATTGACTCGGCGAAGCTGGCGAAGATCTTCCTCAAGGAGCACCCGCAGGTATGGCACGCCTGGGTCAGTGAAGACGCAGCCAAGAAAATCGACGCGGCCTTGTAGGCCCAGTGCCCCCGGCTACCCTGAACAGGCAGCCGGGCACCCGGCCACACTCCACTGGATCGAGAGCACGTTATGTTTCCTGAGAGTTTTACGTTTTCCATCGCCGACTGGGTCAACGGTTGGGTCGATGCACTGGTGACCAATTACGGCGATGTGTTCCGGCAGATCTCCGACACCTTGCTGTGGGCCATCGTCAACCTGGAGGGCCTGCTACGCGCGGCACCCTGGTGGCTGATGCTGGCGATAGTCGGCGGCATTGCATGGCACGCCACCCGCAAGCTGCTGACCACGGCTGTGATCGTCGGCCTGTTGTTCCTGGTGGGTGCGGTCGGCCTGTGGGACAAGCTGATGCAGACCCTGGCGCTGATGATGGTGGCCACGGTGATCTCGGTGCTGATCGGCATTCCCCTGGGCATTCTCTCGGCACGCAGCAATCGCCTGCGCTCGGTGTTGATGCCGCTGCTGGACATCATGCAGACCATGCCCAGCTTCGTGTACCTGATCCCGGTACTGATGCTGTTTGGCCTGGGCAAGGTGCCGGCGATTTTCGCCACGGTGATCTACGCCGCGCCGCCGCTGATTCGCCTGACCGACCTGGGCATTCGCCAGGTGGACCGGGAAGTGATGGAAGCCATCAATGCCTTCGGCGCCAACCGCTGGCAGCAACTGTTTGGCGTGCAACTGCCGCTGGCCCTGCCGAGCATCATGGCCGGGATCAACCAGACCACCATGATGGCCCTGTCGATGGTGGTGATCGCCTCGATGATCGGCGCCCGTGGCTTGGGTGAAGACGTATTGGTGGGCATCCAGACCCTTAACGTCGGGCGCGGCCTGGAGGCTGGCCTGGCGATTGTGATTCTCGCAGTGGTCATCGACCGCATTACCCAGGCCTATGGTCGTCCACGGCATGAGGCGAGCAAATGACTACTGTCAGCAAGATCGAAGTGAAAAACGTATTCAAGATTTTCGGTGCGCGTGAGCAGGAAGCCCTGGCGCTTATTGGCCAAGGCCAGACCAAGGACCAGGTGCTGGCACAGACCGGTTGTGTGGTGGGCGTGAATGACCTGTCCCTGAGCATCGGTACCGGCGAGATCTTTGTGATCATGGGCCTGTCGGGTTCCGGCAAGTCCACCCTGGTGCGCCACTTCAACCGCCTGATCGACCCCACCAGCGGCGCGATCCTGGTGGACGGCGAAGACATCCTGCAACTGGATATGGAAGCCCTGCGCCAGTTCCGCCGGCACAAGATCAGCATGGTGTTCCAGAGCTTCGGCCTGCTGCCCCACAAGAGCGTGCTGGACAACGTCGCCTATGGCCTGAAAGTGCGCGGTGAAACCAAGCAAGTGTGCACCGAGCGTGCATTGCACTGGATCGAAACCGTGGGCCTGAAGGGCTACGAAAGCAAATACCCGCACCAGTTGTCGGGCGGCATGCGCCAGCGCGTGGGCCTGGCCCGGGCCCTGGCGGCCGACACCGACATCATCCTGATGGACGAGGCGTTCAGCGCCCTTGACCCACTGATCCGCGCCGAGATGCAGGACCAGTTGCTGGAGCTGCAAAAGACCCTGCACAAGACCATCGTGTTTATCACCCACGACCTGGATGAGGCCGTGCGCATCGGTAACCGCATCGCGATCCTCAAGGACGGCAAGCTGATCCAGGTCGGCACGCCGCGGGAGATCTTGCATTCGCCGGCGGATGAGTATGTGGACCGGTTTGTTCAGCGGCGGGCGGCGGTGGTCTGAGCCGGGGTTTGTGGTGAGTCGGCTGGCCTCTTCGCGAGCAAGCCCGCTCCCACAGGGGAACGCATTCCAAGTGTGGGAGCGGGCTTGCTCGCGAAGAGGCCGGCAAGGCTGCAAAAGAATTGAAGAAGGTATGAAGATGTCCCAGGCTAAAAAAATCGTCATCGCCGACACCCCCCTGCACTGGCAGGACGTGGTTGCCGTCGCGCGCTTCGGCGCCGAGCTGGAGCTGTCGGGCCCGGCCTGGGCGCGGATCGACAATGCCCAGGCCATCGTGCAACGCATCGTCACCAGCGGCGAGCGGGCCTATGGCGTCAACACCGGCCTGGGCGCCTTGTGCAATGTGTCGCTCAAGGGCGAGCAACTGAGTCAACTGTCGCGCAACACCTTGCTCAGCCACGCCTGTGGTGTGGGAGCGCCGCTGAGTGATGAACAGACCCGCGCGATCATCTGCGCGGCCATCATCAACTTCAGCCAGGGCAAGTCCGGCCTGCATCCGCAGGTGGTGCATTCGCTGCTGGCGCTGCTCAACCATGGCATCACCCCGCACGTGCCGTCCCAGGGCTCGGTGGGCTACCTGACCCACATGGCCCATATCGGCATTGCCCTGCTGGGAGTGGGAAATGTCAGCTATCGCGGCCAGATTGTGACGGCCGAGGCGGCGCTGGCCGCCGAAGGCTTGCAGCCGGTGGTGCTCGGCGCCAAGGACGGCCTGTGCCTGGTCAATGGCACACCATGCATGAGTGGCCTGAGCTGCCTGGCCCTGGCCGATGCCCACCACTTGCTGCAATGGGCCGATGTGATCGGCGCCATGAGTTTTGAAGCACAACGCGGGCAGATCGATGCCTTCGATGAGCAGATCATCGCCCTCAAGCCACACCCCGGTATGCAGCAGGTCGGCAGTAACCTGCGGGCCTTGCTCGAGGGCAGCGAGGTGATTGCCGCCAGCCGTGGCATTCGTACCCAGGACGCGCTGAGCATCCGTTCGATCCCCCAGGTCCACGGCGCCGCCCGCGATCAACTGGAGCACGCCACCCGGCAGATCGAAACCGAACTCAACGGTGCCACCGACAACCCACTGCTGCTGGGCACGCCGGACAACTACCGCGTGGTGTCCCAGGCCAACCCCCACGGCCAGTCCGTGGCGCTGGCGGCGGATATGCTGGCCATCGCCATGGCGGAAATCGGCTCCATCGCCGAGCGCCGCCTGGACCGCCTGATCAACCCCCACGTTAGCGGCTTGCCGGCATTCCTGGTGAGCAACCCGGGGGTCAACTCGGGGATGATGATCGTGCAGTACGTCGCCGCTTCCCTCTGTGGGCAGAATCGCCAACTGGCGCAGCCGGCCGTGCTCGACAACTTCGTCACCTCGGGCCTGCAGGAAGACCACCTGAGCATGGGCACCAACGCCGCGCTCAAGCTGCACTCAGTGTTGGCAAACCTCACCCAGATCCTCGCCATCGAATACCTGTTGGCGGCCCAGGCCTTTGAGTTCCTCAAGGCGCAAGGCTTCGGCGCCGGCACCCACACCGCCTGGCGCCTGCTGCGCGAGCACGTCCCGGCCTATGAACAGGACCGTTGGTTGGCGCCGGACATCGCGACCACGGCGGCGCTGCTCAAGGACACCGATTTGTTGAACCACGCTTTACCGAATTTGCACTGAACCCTATTTCAAAAGGAGCATGAATGTGACTGCGCTAAATCTGATTCCAGGCCAACTGACCCTTGCCCAACTGCGGGCCATCTACCAGCAGCCGGTAACCCTCAGCCTGGATGACAGCGCCTCGGCGCAGATCGAAGCCAGTGTGGCCTGTGTCGAGCAGATTCTCGCCGAGAACCGCACCGCCTATGGCATCAACACCGGTTTCGGCCTGCTGGCCTCGACCCGTATCGCCAGCGAAGACCTGGAAAACCTCCAGCGTTCCCTGGTGTTGTCCCACGCGGCCGGGGTCGGCGAGCCGATCAGCGATGCGCTGGTGCGTTTGGTGATGGTGCTCAAGGTCAACAGCCTGAGCCGCGGTTTCTCCGGGATTCGCCGCCAGGTGATCGACGCGCTGATCGCCTTGATCAACGCCGAGGTCTACCCGCATATCCCGCTCAAGGGCTCGGTGGGCGCGTCCGGTGACTTGGCGCCGCTGGCCCATATGTCCCTGGTGCTGTTGGGCGAAGGCAAGGCGCGTTACAAAGGTGAGTGGCTGGAGGCGACCGAAGCGCTGAAAGTCGCCGGCCTCACGCCGCTGACCCTGGCTGCCAAGGAAGGCCTGGCGCTGCTCAATGGCACCCAGGTCTCCACGGCCTACGCCCTGCGTGGCTTGTTCGAAGGCGAAGACCTGTTCGCCGCCGCCATCGCCTGTGGCGGCCTGACCGTGGAAGCGGTGCTGGGCTCGCGCTCGCCGTTCGACGCGCGCATCCATGCGGCCCGTGGCCAGCGTGGGCAGATCGACTCGGCCGCCGCCTATCGCGACCTGCTCGGTGAAAGCAGCCAGGTGTCCCAGTCCCACCAGAACTGCGACAAAGTGCAAGACCCGTACTCCCTGCGCTGCCAGCCGCAAGTCATGGGCGCCTGCCTGACCCAGTTCCGCCAAGCGGCCGAGGTGTTGGTGGTCGAAGCCAACGCGGTATCGGATAACCCGCTGGTATTTGCCACCGAAGGCGATGTGATCTCCGGCGGTAACTTCCACGCCGAACCGGTGGCGATGGCCGCCGACAACATGGCCCTGGCCATTGCTGAAATCGGCTCCCTGAGCGAGCGCCGTATCTCGTTGATGATGGACAAGCACATGTCGCAATTGCCGCCGTTCCTGGTGGGCAATGGCGGGGTCAACTCCGGTTTCATGATTGCCCAGGTGACGGCAGCGGCGTTGGCCAGCGAGAACAAGGCGTTGTCCCATCCCCATAGCGTCGACAGCCTGCCGACGTCGGCCAACCAGGAAGACCACGTGTCGATGGCGCCGGCTGCCGGCAAGCGCCTGTGGGAAATGGCTGAAAATACCCGGGGGGTGCTCGCAGTGGAATGGCTGGCCGCCTGCCAGGGCCTGGACCTGCGCGATGGCCTGAAAACCTCGCCCAAGCTGGAAAAGGCCCGTGGGATCCTGCGCGCAAAAGTGGGCTTCTATGACAAGGACCGCTTCTTCGCCCCGGATATCAATGCCGCCAGCGAACTGTTGGCCAGCCGCTGCCTGAACGAGTTGGTGCCGGCCAAGCTGCTGCCAAGCCTGTAAGCCGCACACCGATCCTGTGTGGGAGCTGGCTCCCGCATGGGGTCGCCCATAGGTTCGGATTCTCTCTGGATAACAATAATTAGGGACGAGAAATGCACCAGCAAGCACAAGGTCTCAAACGCGGACTGACCGCCCGTCATATTCGCTTCATGGCACTGGGGTCGGCGATCGGCACCGGGCTGTTCTACGGTTCTGCCTCGGCGATCCAAATGGCCGGCCCGGCGGTGTTGCTGGCCTATCTGATCGGCGGCGCCGCCGTATTTATGGTGATGCGCGCCCTCGGCGAAATGGCCGTGCACAATCCGGTGTCCGGCTCGTTCGGCCAGTACGCCAGCACTTACCTGGGCCCGATGGCCGGTTTTATCCTCGGTTGGACCTACGCTTTTGAAATGATCATCGTCTGCCTGGCGGACGTCACCGCCTTCGGCATCTACATGGGCTTCTGGTTTCCCGAGGTCGCACGCTGGGTCTGGGTGCTCGGCATCGTCCTACTGATCGGCGGGCTGAACCTGTGCAACGTCAAGGTGTTCGGCGAAATGGAGTTCTGGCTGTCGTTGCTCAAGGTCGGCGCGATTGTCGCGATGATCCTTGGCGGGTTCGGCATCATGCTGTTCGGCGTGCATTCGGCGGCTGACGCACCGGCCAGCGGGTTGAGCAACCTGTGGGCCCATGGTGGCTTCATGCCCAATGGCCTGGGCGGCCTGATCGCCTCGTTTGCGGTGGTGATGTTTGCCTTTGGCGGCATCGAGATCATCGGCATCACTGCCGGTGAAGCCAAGGACCCGCAACGGGTGATCCCCAAGGCGATCAACGCGGTACCGCTGCGCATCCTGCTGTTCTACGTGCTGACCCTGTTTGTGCTGATGGCCATCTACCCGTGGCCGCAGATCGGCAGCCAGGGCAGCCCATTCGTGCAGATCTTCAGCAACCTGGGGATTGGCTCGGCGGCGACCATCCTCAATATTGTGGTGATCTCGGCGGCCGTCTCGGCCATCAACAGTGACATCTTCGGCGCCGGCCGCATGATGTACGGCCTGGCCCAGCAAGGGCAGGCGCCCAAGGGCTTTGCGCAACTGTCGCGCCACGGTGTGCCGTGGATGACCGTGGTGGTGATGGGCGCAGCGCTGCTGGGCGGCGTGGTGTTGAACTACCTGATCCCGGAAAACGTATTCCTGGTGATTGCCTCGATTGCCACTTTCGCTACCGTGTGGGTGTGGCTGATGATCCTGGTCACGCAGGTGGCGATGCGCCGCTCGATGACCAAGGCGCAGATCGCCGAACTGAAATTCCCGGTACCGTTCTGGCCCTATGCGCCGGCGGCGGCCATTGTGTTCATGCTGTTTATTTTTGGTGTGCTGGGCTACTTCCCGGACACCCAGGCCGCGCTGCTGGTGGGCGCCGTATGGATCGTGTTGCTGGTCCTCGCCTACCTGCTGTGGGTCAAGCCCGCAGCAGGGCAAGCGGCCAAGGTCAATTACGACCCGGCTTTGTCTCACCGATAACTTAGGGAGGCGTTGATGAAAACGCTTTGGCAACACTGCCACATCGCAACCATGGCCCGGGGCGAGTACTCGATCATCGAGGATGGCGCCATGGTCACGGCCGGTTCGCTGATCGAGTGGGTCGGCCCCCGTGCCGAGCTGCCGCCTGGCGACTACGCGCAGACCCATGACTTGCAAGGGGCGTGGGTCACGCCGGGGCTGATCGACTGCCATACCCACACGGTATTTGGCGGCAACCGCAGCGGCGAATTCGAGCAGCGCCTGCAAGGCGTGAGCTACGCCGAGATCGCGGCGACCGGCGGCGGCATTGCCAGCACCGTACGCGCCACGCGTGCGGCGACCGAGGACGAGCTGTTCGACAGCAGCCGCAAGCGCCTGCGCAGTTTGCTGCGCGATGGCGTGACCACGGTGGAGATCAAGTCCGGCTACGGCCTGGATCTGGCCAACGAGCGCAAGATGCTGCGGGTGGCCCGGCGCCTGGGCCAGGAGTTGCCCGTCAGCGTGCGCGCCACGTGCCTGGCGGCCCATGCGTTGCCGCCGGAGTACAAGGATCGCGCCGACGACTACATCGAGCACATCTGCAACGAGATGCTGCCGACCCTGGCAGCAGAAGGGTTGGTGGACGCAGTGGATGCGTTCTGCGAATACCTGGCGTTTTCCACCGAGCAGGTAGAGCGCGTGTTCAAGGTCGCGCAGCGCTTGGGGTTGCCGGTAAAGTTGCACGCCGAGCAACTGTCGTCGCTGCACGGCTCCAGCCTGGCGGCGCGGTATCAGGCGCTGTCGGCGGATCACCTGGAGTTCATGACCGAAGAAGACGCCATCGCCATGGCCGCCGCCGGCACCGTCGCCGTGTTGCTACCGGGCGCGTTTTACTTTTTGCGCGAAACCCAGTTGCCGCCGATGGACGCCTTGCGCAAGCACGGGGTGAAGATCGCCATTGCCAGCGACCTCAACCCCGGCACCTCGCCGGCCTTGTCCGTGCGGCTGATGCTGAACATGGCCTGCACCTTGTTCCGCATGACCCCGGAAGAAGCCCTGGCCGGTGTTACCCAGCATGCCGCCACGGCGTTGGGCATGGGCGACACCCATGGCTCGCTGGAAGTGGGCAAGGTCGCGGATTTTGTCGCCTGGCAGATCGACCGCCCCGCCGACCTGGCCTACTGGCTGGGTGGCGAGTTGGATAAACGCGTCGTGCGCCATGGCGTCGACGTCGATGTGTAAGGTTGCCTTTGTGAGTAAGGAGTACTGCTGTGGATAAGGTTCTGAACTTCAAACAAGGCCGCACACCGCTGCTGATCAGCATGCCCCACGCC
Organism: Pseudomonas sp. MF5691; assembly: GCF_016405645.1. NCBI lineage: Bacteria > Pseudomonadati > Pseudomonadota > Gammaproteobacteria > Pseudomonadales > Pseudomonadaceae > Pseudomonas > Pseudomonas sp. MF5691. The sequence goes on along the minus strand of NZ_JAEKDC010000003.1, from coordinate 362,224 downwards.
GGCCTGCGCCTGACGCCTGCGGTTGCAGCGGGCCTGATCCCCGAGGCGCAAAGCCTGCCGGATACCGACTGGCATATCCCTACGCTGTACGATTTTGCTGCAGAGCTGGGGGCCAGCACCCTGGCGGCCGAGTATTCGCGGTTTGTCATCGACTTGAACCGGCCGTCGGACGACAAGCCGCTGTATGCCGGGGCGACCACCGGCCTGTTTCCCGCGACGCTGTTTGATGGCGTGCCGTTGTTTATTGAAGGCAAGGAGCCGTCGAAGGCGGAGCGGGCGACCTATCTGGAGCAGATCTGGACGCCTTATCACCAGACCCTGCAACAGGAACTGGCGCGGCTCAAGGCCGAATTCGGCTACGCGCTGCTGTTCGACGCCCACTCGATCCGCTCGGTGATCCCACACCTGTTCGACGGCAAGCTACCGGACTTCAACCTCGGCACCTTCAATGGCGCCGCCTGCGACCCCCAGTTGGCCAGCCAGTTGGAAGCCATCTGCGCGGCGCATCCGCACTACAGCCATGTGCTGAACGGGCGCTTCAAGGGCGGGCATATCACCCGGCACTACGGCAACCCGGCGCAGGATATTCATGCGGTGCAGTTGGAGTTGGGGCAGTGCACGTACATGGAGGAGTTTGAGCCGTTCAGGTATCGACAGGATCTGGCCGAGCCGACGCGGGTGGTGTTGAGGCAGTTGCTGGAAGGGTTCTTGGCGTGGGGCCAGAAGCAGTTGTCTTCAAGGCCTATTCCGTAACTTGAGTAGGTTATTTCCTTAATGTGGTTACCACCCTTAGTACATCTATGTTGTTTGGTTAGTCTGCGGGCCTCTGCGATCAGGAAGGGCCAACGGTGGTGTCTCAGGAAGAGGAATTTCGAGTTGTTTTAAGTTATGCGCAGATGGCAGCGATTTTGGAACACCAATCCCTGAGCGCTGCTGAAATCGCCTCAAATCGAATTTTTGGTGGTTTGCGTGTCGTTGGTGGGATCATCGAATTGGCGGGCGCAGGTGTTTTGTGCGCATTACCTGAGCCGACGATGATCAGCAAGATGGGCTGTGTTGCCATGGGGGTACACGCCTCTGATCAGTTGGCTGCCGGTACCGCACAACTGCTCAGCGGCGAGACAACTGCGTCGTACGCCTATAGATCCGGTCAGGCGATAGCCGCTGGCTTGGGAGCCTCACCTGCAACAGGGCAGGTGATTGGTTTAGCTGGTGAGTTTGCCGTGCCGTTATCCACCGCCAGCCTCTACGCGGCTTTTCGAGTCTCATCCGTTCAGGCTGGCAGGATGAGGCTTAATGTGAGCGAGCGACCTCTGCATGCACCAAAAAAACTCGGTGGTGGCCATGCTTATGGCTTGCATGTCGGCAAGTCGCTGGAGTTTTTGCAAAAACGCGCGCAAAAAATGCCCAATGCCGAGAGTATTTCAACGTTCAATAACGCTGAGGTTGCGGAATGGGCTGTAAGCCAGGCGTTGCAGATGAACAAGCTCAAAATTGTACTCATGTCCAAGTTCAAAGCGCGCTCCAGCGTCTATACCATTGAAGCAAACCTTGGGCAGGTCGTGGGGTGGGGGATACGCCCGCGCTTTCCTCAGGCGACTATCCAAATGACCAGGGTACGGGTGGTTATCAAATTCGAGGAGTTCAACAACATGCCCATGTATGTGCTGACGGCCTTTCCGATTATCTGAGGCGGTTATGGCTTATCAGCGTTTAACGGGTTTCATGTATAGCGAAGTGGGTGAGAAAGTCGGTGCGTGGCGCAGGGAAGGAGAACCTGCGATTGTGCCTCTTTCCTTGCCGGCTATTGTGCAAGGCTATGTTGACGCCCATTCCCGCCTCAGTGTCCTGCTACTCAAGCGGGAAATTCACGGCTACCTGCGTAATAACCTGACACCTGGTGGACTGCGCAATGCAGCACCGTTTGATTATGAGTTATGTTTTTCAGAGCATTACTTCGGTTGTAACAACCACCAGTTCTTGCTGTGGGTTTGTCGGCTTCTGGATGAAAACCTCAAGCGTACTCAGTGGCGAGGCATAAAGCGGCTGTTCAATAGGATGTATTGATAACACGACGCAAAGGATCCACAACCGTTCCAGGATGCAGCGGCGTCCTCACGTCGTAAGCGCCAGATCAAACAATGGGGGCGAAATGTGGGAGCGGGCTTGTCAGGTCGCCGCATCGCCGCGAAGGCGGTCTGTCAGTTCACAAATATGTCGACTGATCCGCCGCTATCGCGAGCAAGCCCGCTCCCACACGTGGTGCGCGAACCTTCCTGGCTGATCACTGACACAGGTCTAAGTCCTCAAGGACATGCTCATTGCACAATTCGGGTTTATGATGCCAGACGGCAAAATAATAGACGTCCCCCCAGGGATGGACCCGACCCCTTACGGAGCGCGCAATGCAGACTTTGTACCCGCAGATCAAACCCTACGTCCGGCACGATCTGGCCGTCGATGAAACCCACACGCTGTATGTCGACGAAAGTGGTTCCCCGCAAGGTTTGCCCGTGGTCTTCATCCATGGCGGTCCAGGCGCCGGCTGCGATGCCAATAGCCGCTGCTATTTCGATCCGAACCTGTACCGCATCGTCACCTTTGACCAGCGCGGCTGCGGGCGCTCCACTCCGCGGGCCAGCCTGGAAAACAACACCACCTGGGACCTGGTTGCCGACCTTGAGCGCATTCGCGAGCACCTGGGGATTGAAAAATGGGTGCTGTTCGGTGGTTCCTGGGGCTCGACCCTGGCCCTGGCCTATGCACAAACCCACCCTGATCGCGTGCTTGGCCTGATTGTGCGCGGCATCTTCCTGGCCCGCCCCCAGGATATCCAGTGGTTCTACCAGGCCGGCGCGAGCCGCCTGTTCCCGGACTACTGGCAGGACTACATCGCGCCAATCCCGGTGGAAGAGCGCCACGACATGATCAGCGCCTACCACAAGCGCCTGACCGGCAATGACCAGATCGCCCAGATGCATGCCGCCAAGGCCTGGTCCACCTGGGAAGGCCGCATGCTCGGCCTGTGCCCCAGCCCGCAGCTGATCGAGCGCTTCTCCGAGCCCCAGCGCGCGTTGTCGATTGCGCGCATCGAGTGCCACTACTTCACCAATAACTCGTTCCTGGAGCCCAACCAACTGATTCGCGATATGCACAAGATCGCCCATCTGCCGGGGATCATCGTGCATGGCCGCTACGATATGATCTGCCCGCTGGATAATGCCTGGGAGCTGCACCAGGCCTGGCCGAACAGTGAGTTGCAGGTGATCCGCGAGGCGGGCCACGCGGCGTCCGAGCCGGGTATCACCGATGCGCTGGTGCGTGCGGCGGGCCAGATGGCACGACGCCTGCTTGATCTGCCCCCTGAAGAAGCATGAAGGGCCTTTTGCAGCGGGTGCGTGGCGCCCGGGTCGAGGTGGCGGGGCAGGTGGTGGGTGCGATAGACCAGGGTTTGCTGGTACTGGTGGCCGTTGAACCTTCAGATACCGCCGCCAGTGCCGACAAGTTGTTGCATAAGCTGCTTAACTACCGGGTGTTCAGTGACGACGAGGGCAAGATGAACCTGTCGTTGAAGGACATTGGCGGTGGTTTGCTGCTGGTGTCCCAGTTCACCCTGGCGGCCGACACCAAGAGCGGCCTGCGTCCGAGCTTCTCCAAAGCGGCGCCACCGGCGTTGGGCGAGGCGCTTTTCGAGCACTTGTTGTCAAAAGCGCAACAATTGCATGGCACGGTGGCGTCGGGGCGTTTTGGCGCGGATATGCAGGTGCATTTGGTCAATGACGGGCCGGTCACCTTCCTGTTACAGACCTGATTGTATGAAAAACGACTTTTAATGCGCAAAACGCAAGTTTTCGCTACAAATACTTGGTTGCCCCTGCTGCGTTATCTCACGGGCTACTAGATAATCGCGCGCTACGGGGACCAGCGTAAATTGGTCCAGTTTTGATTTAGGTAGAGACTTGTCCGGTCGCCCTTGGGGAATCATTTAGCCCCATCGGAGTCGGAACAATGCTCGCCAACCTGGCATATAGATAGCTGGCCGTTGGTTTTTTGATCTGTTTTCGGCGAGGGTTGCTCGTGATTGTTAGTCCCTGTAATGCACCAAAATTGTCTGCCAAACGGTTACGAAACGCACTGGTGACGGGCTCCGCCCTGTTTTGCCTGTTCGGCGCGGGTCAACTGTGGGCATTCAGTCTGGACGATGTGTCGGCCAAGGCAAAAGAGTTGGCCGGGCAGAAATACGAAGCCCCACGCAGCAATCTGCCGAACGAATTCCGCGAAATGAAGTTCGCTGATTACCAGAAAATTCGTTTCCGCAATGAAAAAGCCGAGTGGGCCGAGCAGAAAACCCCGTTCAAGCTGTCCTTCTATCACCAGGGCATGCACTTCGACACGCCGGTGAAAATCAACGAAGTCACCGCGACCGACGTCCAGGAAATCAAGTACGACCCGACTCGTTTCGATTTCGGCGACGTCAAGTTTGATCCTAAAGCCACCGATCAGCTGGGTTATGCCGGCTTTCGCGTGCTGTACCCGATCAACAAGGACGACAAGCAAGACGAAATCATGACCATGCTCGGCGCCAGCTATTTCCGCGTCGTGGGCAAGGACCAGGTCTATGGCCTGTCGGCCCGTGGCATGGCGATTGATACCGCGCTGCCGTCCGGCGAAGAGTTCCCGCGTTTCACCGAGTTCTGGATCGAGCGTCCAAAGCCGGGCGACAAGCACCTGGTGATCTTCGCCTTGCTGGATTCGCCACGGGCCACCGGCGCCTACCGCCTGATCCTGCGTCCGGGCACCGACACCATTGTCGACGTCAAGTCGCAGATGTTCCTGCGTGACAATGTCAGCAAGCTGGGCGTTGCCCCGCTGACCAGCATGTTCCTGTTCGGCGCCAACCAGCCGTCCAAAGTGCTCAATTACCGTCGCGAACTGCACGACTCCAGCGGCCTGTCGATCCATGCCGGTAACGGCGAGTGGATCTGGCGCCCGCTGAACAACCCAAAACACCTGTCGGTCAGCAACTTCTCGGTAGAAAACCCGCGTGGTTTCGGCCTGTTGCAGCGTGGTCGCAACTTCAGCCAGTACGAAGACCTCGACGACAACTACGACAAGCGCCCAAGCGCCTGGATCGAGCCGCAAGGCGACTGGGGCAAGGGTTCCGTGGATCTGGTAGAGATTCCGACCGCCGATGAAACCAACGACAACATCGTTGCCTTCTGGAGCCCGGCCGAACTGCCTAAGCCCGGCGAGCCGCTGGATATCGCCTACCGCCTGCACTGGACTCTCAACGATGCACCGTTCCACTCGCCGGACAGTGCCTGGGTCAAGCAGACCCTGCGTTCTACCGGTGATGTGAAACAGTCCAACCTGATCCGTCAGCCAGACGGCAGCGTGGCCTATCTGGTGGACTTCGAAGGCCCGTCCCTCAAGGCCCTGAAGCCCGATGCAGCAGTGCGCAGCCAGGTCAGCGTCGGCGAAAACGGCGAAGTCGTGGAAAACAGCGTGCGCTACAACCCGCACACCAAAGGCTGGCGCCTGACCCTGCGCTTGAAGATCAAGGATGCAGGCAAACCGACCGAAATGCGTGCGGCCCTGGTCCAGGATATCGTCAAGCCTGAGCCAGAGCAGGCTTCCACCCAAGTCCTGAAGGCTGACAAAGTCTTGGCCAAGCAACACGAGAAACAGGCCAAGAAAGACGCCAAGGACAAGCAGCCAGAAGCTGCCCCAGCCACCCCGGAGCCAGTCAAGACAGAACAAGTCCTGACCGAAACCTGGAGCAATCAGTTGCCTGCCGATGAGTAATTCTCAAGTCCAGCCAGAGACTCTTGCCGAGTACCTGGCGCATCTTCCGATGACCGACGAGCAGCGCGCCGAACTGGCGGGCTGCAAGTCCTTCTCCGAACTGCACGAGCGCCTGTCGTCGTCGACCTTTGACGCACCGGTGGACGCCGCGCAGGCGTCGGTTGGCCGCCGGCTGACCCTCAACACTGCCGAGGAGCTAGAGGAAGCCGAAATGCTGGTGCTCGACGCCAGCGGTCGGGTTTGCCTCAAGGCCACGCCGCCGATCCGCCGTACCAAAGTGGTGCCCGAGCCTTGGCGCACCAATATTCTGGTGCGTGGCTGGCGCCGGTTGACCGGCCGCAGCAACCCTCCTGCGCCGCCGAAAGACGAGCGCGTGCTGCCGGCTGCGCGCTGGCGCACGGTCGGTTCGATCCGCCGCTATATCCTGCTGGTGCTGATGCTCGGCCAGACGATTGTGGCCGGCTGGTACATGAAAGGCATCATGCCTTACCAGGGCTGGTCCTTCGTCGACTTTGACGAGGTGCGCAACCAGACCCTGCTGCAAACCGCTACCCAGGTCCTGCCCTACGCCCTGCAAACCAGCATCCTGATCATGTTCGGGATTCTGTTCTGCTGGGTTTCGGCAGGTTTCTGGACCGCGCTGATGGGCTTCCTTGAACTGCTTACCGGTCACGACAAGTACCGGATCTCCGGCAAAAGCGCCGGCGACGAGCCGATCCCGAAAGAGGCCCGTACCGCGCTGGTGATGCCGATCTGCAACGAAGACGTGCCCCGGGTGTTTGCCGGCTTGCGTGCGACCTTTGAGTCGGTCGCTGCCACTGGCGATCTGGACCGCTTCGATTTCTTCGTGCTCAGTGACAGTAACGACGCCGATATCTGCATCGCCGAACAGCAAGCCTGGCTCGACGTGTGCCGCGAAGCCGGTGGCTTTGGCAAGATCTTCTATCGCCGCCGTCGCCGTCGCGTCAAACGCAAGAGCGGCAACCTCGACGACTTCTGCCGTCGCTGGGGCGGTGACTACAAGTACATGGTGGTCCTCGACGCCGACAGCGTGATGAGCGGCGAATGCCTGACCAGCCTGGTGCGCCTGATGGAAGCCACGCCGGACGCCGGGATCATCCAGACCGCGCCACGTGCCTCGGGCATGGACACCCTGTATGCACGCATGCAGCAGTTCGCCACTCGCGTCTACGGCCCGCTGTTCACCGCCGGCCTGCACTTCTGGCAGTTGGGCGAATCCCACTACTGGGGCCACAACGCGATCATCCGCATGAAGCCGTTTATCGAGCACTGCGCCCTGGCGCCGTTGCCCGGCAAAGGTGCGTTCGCCGGTTCGATTCTTTCCCACGACTTCGTTGAAGCTGCGCTGATGCGCCGTGCCGGCTGGGGCGTGTGGATTGCCTACGACTTGCCGGGCAGCTACGAAGAACTGCCGCCCAACCTGCTGGACGAGCTCAAGCGTGACCGTCGCTGGTGCCACGGTAACCTGATGAACTTCCGCCTGTTCCTGGTCAAGGGCATGCACCCGGTACACCGTGCGGTGTTCCTCACCGGCGTGATGTCGTACCTGTCGGCACCGTTGTGGTTCCTGTTCCTGGTGCTGTCCACGGCCCTGCTGGCGGTCAACACCCTGATGGAGCCGCAGTACTTCATGGCGCCGCGCCAGTTGTATCCGCTGTGGCCACAATGGCATCCGGACAAGGCGGTGGCGCTGTTCTCCACCACCATCGTGCTGCTGTTCCTGCCTAAATTGCTGAGCATCATCCTGATCTGGGCCAAGGGCGCGAAAGAGTTCGGTGGCAAGTTCAAGGTGACCTTGTCGATGCTCCTGGAGATGTTGTTCTCCATGCTGCTGGCGCCGGTACGGATGATTTTCCACACCCGTTTCGTGCTCGCCGCGTTCCTCGGCTGGGCCGCGACCTGGAACTCGCCGCAACGTGACGACGACTCCACGCCCTGGAGCGAGGCGGTCAAGCGCCACGGTCCGCAGACCTTGCTGGGCTTCTTCTGGGCGCTGCTGGTGGTGTGGTTGAACCCCAGCTTCCTGTGGTGGCTGGTGCCGATTGTCGGTTCGCTGATGCTATCGATCCCGGTGTCGGTGATCTCCAGCCGGGTCAATCTGGGCCTCAAGTCCCGCGACGAAAGCCTGTTCCTGATCCCCGAGGAATACAATCCGCCGCAGGCGCTGCTGTCGACCGACCGCTATACCCACGAAAACCGTTGGCATGCACTCAATGACGGGTTTATCCGGGCAGTGGTCGATCCGCAACAGAATGCCCTGGCCTGTGCTCTGGCAACGTCCCGACATGGTCAGGCAGAGCCGATCGAGTGGCTGCGTATCGAGCGTGTGCGGCATGCGTTGAAAGTCGGCCCTGCTGGCCTGAACAACAACGAGCGCGTGGCGTTGCTCAGCGACCCGGTGGCCCTGGCACGCCTGCATGAGCAAGTCTGGAGCGAGGGGCATGCCGAATGGCTGGGTGCCTGGCGCGAGTCGGTCAAGGCCGACCCCCATGCGCCGTTGCTGCCGCTGCAACCGCTGTCATCCCAGGTGCAACCTGCCTGATTCAGACGCCCCCGAGACCTGTCTCGGGGGCGCTTGATACGCCTCTCCTACAGCGCTTGTCGCTTCTGCTTCACCCTTCTAACTTCGATACAAAAGACCCTGGTTCAAGGCGTATTGCCCTGCCTGCCGGTGGGTTAGCATCGCCCCCCAAATCTGAATCGACCGCCTCTGGTTTGCGCTAAACCCGCAACGCCCGGTGTGCGGCTGTGTAATGAAAAAGGGGCTTTTCATGATCAAGGGTTACTGGTCGATGCTGCTGCTGGGCATTGTCGCGTTGGTACAGCTGCAGATGGCACACGCAGGCGCGATTGATGAGGCCGTGCGGCGCGGGGTCTTGAAGGTGGGGACGGATCCCAACTATGTGCCCTTCGAGATGACTGATAAACAGGGGCGGGTCATCGGCTTCGAAGCAGACCTGCTCGAAGAAATGGGCAAAGCCCTGGGGGTGAGGCTGGAATGGGTTCCGGTGGCTTATACCGAACTGATCCCGGGCCTGCTGGCCGGCCGGTTCGACCTGATCGGCAGCGGCATGACCGTGACCCAGGAGCGCAACCTCAAACTCAACTTCAGTGATTCATTCATCATTGTCGGCCAGACCGTGCTGCTTCACCCGCGCCTGGCCGGCAAAGTCAGCAGCATTGAAGACTTGAACGAAGCCGGCTACCGGATTGCGGCGGCGGATGGCACCACGGGCGAAGTGGCGGCGCGGCGCTTCCTGGGGGCTGCACAGCTGCAGAGTGTTGCCACGGCGGAGGAAGGCGTCCGCCAGGTGGTCAGCGGTGAGGTTGATGCGTTTATCCATGATGCGCCCTATAACCTGATCGCCCTGGCCAAGCCGCAAAACCGCAAACTGCTGGCCCTGGAGCAACCCTTCACCTACGAGCCCCTGGCGTTTGGGCTGAAGAAGGGCGACTACGACAGCCTGAACTGGATCAATCACTTCCTTAATCAGATTGCCCAGGACGGCACCTACGATCGGCTGCATGACAAGTGGTTCCGGGACACGGACTGGCTGTCGGAGATCGAATGACGGTCACAACTGCTTACATACTCACATGGGAGGCGCCCAGTAGGGCAAGCCCTCTAACTGCGCTTTCTCCGGGTTTTTGTAGGGTTTTTCTGTCATATCAGCCAACAAATCCCGGCTAGACCTTTGTGCCAGTGGGCGAGTGGGTTAGCATCGCTCCCCGAAGAAATAGTGCAGCCCTGCTGGGGCTCGCATCAAAATAAAATGAGTCAGGGGACTTGGTGATGAAAAAGTATCTTTCGATGCTGATGCTCGGCGTGACGGCCCTGCTGGCGGTCAATACGGCCCAGGCCGGGGCGATTGACGAAGCGGTCAAGCGCGGCACCTTGAAAGTCGGCATGGATCCGACCTACATGCCGTTCGAGATGACCAACAAACGCGGCGAAATCATTGGTTTTGAAGTCGACCTGCTCAAGGCAATGGCCAAGTCCATGGGGGTCAAGCTGGAACTGGTCTCCACCGGTTACGACGGGATCATCCCGGCGTTCCTGACCGGCAAGTTCGACATGATCGGCAGCGGCATGACCCTGACCCAGGAGCGCAACCTGCGCCTGAACTTCAGCGAACCGTTCATCGTGGTGGGCCAGACCCTGCTGATCCGCAAGGAACTGGAAGGCACTATCAAGTCCTACAAAGACCTGAACGACGAGAAGTACCGTCTGACCTCCAAGCTCGGCACCACCGGCGAGATGGTGGCCAAGAAGCTGATCTCCAAGGCCAAGTACCACGGCTACGACAACGAGCAGGAAGGTGTGCTTGACGTGGTCAACGGCAAGGCCGATGCCTTTGTCTACGACGCGCCGTACAACGTGGTGGCCGAGAAAAAAGTCGGCAACGGCAAGTTGGTATACCTCGAAGAACCCTTCACCTATGAGCCTCTGGCATTCGGCTTGAAGAAGGGCGACTACGACAGCATCAACTTCATCAACAACTTCCTGCACCAGATCAAGCACGACGGCACCTACGATCGCATCCATGACAAGTGGTTCAAGAGCTCCGAGTGGCTCAAGGACATGGAATAAGCTAGCAACCGCGTCGCGCCCATCGCGGGCAAGCCCGCCCCCACAGTTGGAGTGCATTCCAAGGTGGGAGCGGGCTTGCCCGCGATGGCGGCCTGACAGCCGATACACCTCCCGGAACTCGCAATGAAACAGAAAAAAGCCCAATGGCCCTGGCACCTGCTGACCGTGCTGGTGCTGGTCGGCATGGCCGGCGCGTTGTACTACGCCACCTCGCTGATGTCCTACGAATGGCGCTGGAACCGTGTGCCGCAATACTTTGCCTACCAGGCCGAAGAGTCCAAGCGCGCGGCGGATATTTCCACGGTGGTCGAGCTGGTGCGCAAGGGCGACGTGGCTGAAGTCACCCTGCGTAACGACGCAGGTGCCGAGCAGCACCTGACGGTGGCCGAAAACAGCCTGCAAGTAGCCCGTGGCGACGATGTGGCCGAAGGCGATGTGATTGGCGTGACCCGGCATTGGGCGTTGGGCCCGTTGATGTGGGGCTTGTGGACCACCCTGTGGCTGTCCTTGGTTTCGGGGGTATTGGGCCTGTTCATCGGCCTGGCGGCCGGTTTGTGTCGGTTGTCGAATAACCCGACCTTGCGCGATCTGTCGACGATCTACGTCGAACTGGTGCGAGGCACGCCGCTATTGGTACAGATCTTCATTTTCTACTTCTTTATCGGCACGGTGCTGAACCTGTCGCGTGAGTTCGCCGGTATCGCCGCGCTGTCGCTGTTTACCGGCGCCTACGTGGCGGAAATCGTGCGCGCGGGCGTGCAGTCGATTGCCCGTGGCCAGGGCGAAGCGGCCCGTTCCCTGGGGCTGAGTGCCAGCCAGTCGATGCGCCACGTGGTATTGCCGCAAGCCTTCAAGCGCGTGCTGCCGCCGTTGGCCGGGCAATTTATCAGCCTGGTCAAGGACACCTCGCTGGTGTCGGTGATCGCTATCACCGAGCTGCTCAAAAGCGGCCGCGAAGTCATCACCACCTCGTTTTCGCCGTTTGAAATCCTGTTCTGTGTCGCAGGCCTGTACCTGCTGATCAACCTGCCGCTGTCGAAAATGGCCAGCCGGCTTGAGCGGAGGCTCGCCCAAAGTGATTGAAGTCCGCGATCTGGTAAAAGTCTTCGACACCCGTGGGCACGTGGTGCGCGCGGTGGATCACGTCACCACCCAGGTGGCCAAGGGCGAAGTGCTGGTGGTGATCGGTCCATCCGGTTCCGGCAAATCGACGTTCCTGCGCTGCCTCAACGGCCTGGAGGAGTTCGACTCGGGCTCGGTGAGCATCGACGGCCTGCAACTGGCCGACCCCAAGACCGATGTGAACGCCTATCGCCGGGAAGTCGGCATGGTGTTCCAGCACTTCAACCTGTTCCCGCACATGACCGTGCTGGAAAACCTGTGCCTGGCGCAGAAAGTCGTGCGCAAGCGCGGCAAGCAAGAGCGCGAGGCCAAGGCCCTGGCCTTGTTGGAAAAGGTCGGCATTGCGCAGAAAGCCAACGAGTTTCCTTCACGGCTCTCCGGCGGCCAGCAACAGCGTGTGGCGATTGCCCGGGCGTTGGCCATGGAGCCCAAGGTCATGCTGTTTGACGAGCCCACCTCGGCGCTGGACCCGGAAATGGTCGGCGAAGTGCTGGACGTCATGAAGACCCTGGCCCTGGAAGGCATGACCATGGTCTGCGTGACCCACGAAATGGGCTTTGCCCGGGAAGTGGCGGACCGTGTGCTGTTTTTTGATCACGGCAAACTGTTGGAAGATGCTGCGCCCGCGCAGTTCTTCGATGCGCCGAAGGACCCACGGGCACAAGCGTTCTTGCGCCAGGTTCTGTAAAGCCCAGGGGGCATGCTCATACCTTGAACTTGCCCACGTACTGCTGAAGGTCCGTGCCCAGGCGTGCCAATTCGATACTCGCCGCCGCTGTCTGTTCACTGGCAGCGGCGGTTTGCTCCGACACATCCCGGACTTTCAACACGCTGCGGTTAATCTCCTCGGCCACCGCACTTTGCTGTTCGGCAGCGGCGGCGATCTGTGGATTCATTTCCTGGATGACCAGCACGGTGCGCGCGATTTCCGTCAGGGCGTCGCCGGCGTTGCGGGTCAGGCCGACGCTGCGGTCGGTCAAGGTGCGGCTGTTGTCCATGATATCGGCGACCTGTTGCGTGCCGCTGTGCAATCCGCCAATCAGCTCTTCGATTTCCTCAGCGGACTGCTGGGTACGCTGGGCGAGGCTGCGTACTTCGTCGGCCACCACCGCAAACCCTTGGCCGGCCTCACCGGCACGTGCGGCCTCGATTGCCGCATTGAGCGCCAGCAGGTTGGTCTGCTGGGACACCGACTTGATCACCTCCAGCACACTGCCGATCTTCTGACTTTCCCGCTGCAGGCCCAGCATGGCCTGGCTTGAGCGTGCCATTTCGTGGGCGAGGTGTTCTATGTGTGCCACCGCATCGGCCACCACCTGGTCGCCCAGTTCGGTCTGCTGATTGGCCTGGGTGGCGGCGATCGAGGCCTGTTCGGCGTGCCGGGCGACCTCCTGGGCAGCGGCGAGCATCTGGTTCATGGCGGTCGCCACCTGCTCGGTTTCGTCGCGCTGATTGCTGACGCCGGCCCGGGTTTGCTCGGTAACGGCCGAAAGCTCCTCGGCGGCGCTGGCGATTTGCCGGGCATTGTCGCTGATGCTGCCAATCAGCCCCCGCAGGTTCAGGGTCATTCGCGCCATGCTGCATTGCAACTGGCCCAGTTCATCACGGCGCTGGGTCTGCACATCGTGGCTCAAGTCGCCCTCGGCAATGCGATTGGCCACTGTGAGCGCCCTGCGCAATGGTTTGACGATCTGCCCGGAGATTATCCAGGCGGCGAGGGCGCCGAACAGCAGGGCCGCCCCGGTAATGGCCAGGGTCTGGGTGCGGGCTTGTTCGGCTTCCCGGTCACGGCGCTGAGTCTGGTCCTGAGTAAGCAGGTCGCTTTGTGCCAGTAGCTGGTCCAACTGCTGCTCGAGCTGGTTTTGCGCGGTTTCGGTCGTCAGTTGGGTGTCCCGCAGGCGTGTCAGGTGCGTGCGAATGCCTAGTACGGCATTTTTCAATGCGCTGCTGTCCACGGGCAGCCTCTCCACGGCCGCCTGGGCGAGTTCGAGGCTGCGTTCTGCGTCGCTGACCTCCTGGGTATAGACATCCAGGCTGCTGGCGGCCCAGGCCGGGCTCAGGGCGCGGTCTTCGGCCTGTTCGATCGCCAGGCGCAGGCTTTCGATGGCATCGAGGGCTTTTTCGTCTTCCTGGTCCGGCAGGTCGCTGGCCAATTGCGCGAGGACGTCACTGGTGCGCACCGAGCTCTGTTTGAGCTGCTCACGGGCGGTTTCCCGTTGTTTGACCCGCGCGGGGACATCCTTGAGCGTCGTTTTGAAATGCTCGGAGAGGTTCCCCATGCTTTGCAAATACTGTTGGGGTTTCGGCGCTTTCAGACGTTGTGCAAGCTCGGCCAGATATCCGTCGATCTTCTCCATGGACTGGCTCAGTTTGCCAAGGCTGGCCTCGTCGTCCAGGGTGCGGTAGACGATGCGGTCGGCCCTTAGCTCCTCGCCGGCGACCGCCAGTTGGGCGAGAACGGTCAGAGTCTGTGAGCGGTAGAGCGAGGCGGCGAGGGCCTGCCAGCCAGTCAGGGCAATCACAAGGCTCAGGGCCAACACCAAGGCAAAACCCAGGACCAGTTTGAGGGTGACGCTGGCGTTACCCAGCAGTTGAGTCATTCGACGAAGCATGGCCAACCTCCGGCAAGTGCACAAAGGAAATCAACGTGCCGGGACGCCGAGGGGCGTGGACACAGTGAACCCATTGAACGCTAGTTCCCTTGGGCGCCAGGCGTACCGATCAGGGCCTGAAAAACATGTAGGAAATTTCACAAGTTGCATGCGGCGACCCGGACGGGTCGCCGCGAAGGGGAGGTGTCAGACCCGGAAGCGCCCGACCAACGCCTGCAGATGGGAACCCAGGCGCGCCAGTTCGGTACTGGAGGCGGCGGTTTCTTCGCTGGCCGCTGCGGTCTGTTCGGACACATCGCGTACATTCAGCACGCTGCGGTTGATCTCTTCGGCCACGGCGCTCTGTTGCTCGGCAGCAGTGGCGATCTGCTGGTTCATGGCCTGGATGGCCGAGACCGTGCGGGTGATGTTTTCCAGGGCATTGCCAGCCCGGCGTGTCAGCTCGACGCTGCTGTCGGTGAGGCTGCGGCTGCTGTCCATGATGGTCGCCACCTGTTGGGTGCCACTTTGCAGGCCGACGATCAGCTCTTCGATTTCCTCGGTGGACTTCTGGGTGCGTTGCGCCAGGCTGCGCACCTCATCGGCCACCACCGCGAAGCCACGGCCGGCTTCCCCGGCGCGTGCGGCTTCAATGGCCGCGTTAAGGGCCAGCAGGTTGGTTTGCTGGGCCACGGACTTGATCACGTCCAGTACGCTGCCGATCTTGTCGCTTTCGCGCTTGAGGTGGCCCATGGCCTCGGTGGAGTTTCCGACTTCGCCGGCCAGGCGCTCGATCTGGGCGATGGCTTCACCGACGACCCTGTCACCTTCGCGGGCCTGCTGGTCGGCGGCGACGGCGGCTTCCGAGGCTTCCTCGGCATTGCGCGCCACTTCCTGCACGGTGGCGGCCATTTCGTTCATCGCAGTGGCGACCTGGTCAGTCTCGATCTTCTGGTTGTTGACCCCGGCGCTGGTCTGCTCGGTAACGGCCGATAGCTGCTCGGCGGCGCTGGCGATTTGCGTCACGCCATCACTGATCCCGCCGATCAGATCGCGCAGGCCCATGGTCATGCTTTGCATGGCGCGTTGCAGTTGGCCCAGTTCGTCCTGGCGTTGCGAAACCAGGTCGTGGGTCAGGTCGCCGGCGGCGACGCGCTCGGCGACCTTGAGGGTCTGGCCCAGTGGGATCACGATCTGCCGGGTAATCGTCCAGGCCGCGACGATGCCACAGAACAGTGCCAGGGCTGCGGCCAGCATCAACAGGAACTTGGCCTGTGCGGCATCGTTGTCGCGGATCACGGTTTGTGAAGCAGTCAGTTTCTTGCTGCGATCAAACAGCAGGTCGCCTTGCTCAGCCATGGCCTTGAGCGCTGCGGTGCTGGCGACCTGGGAGTCGCGGAACTGGCTGACGGCGGCGAGATAGGCCTTGAGGGAGTTGCTGGCCTCTTGCAGGTTGGCGCCGTACTGCTCAGGCAGTTGGCTGCGCAGGCTGTCGGCGCTCTTCAGGGCATTGGCGATGGCCTCCAGTGCCGGCTGCTCAGCTTCGACCTTGGCGCTGTAGGTGTAGCCACGCACTTGGAAGCGCGCTTGCTGAATCAGCTTGCTCAACTCGATCACGCTGTTGAACTGGGTGACGCTGTCACCTTGCAGCAGGACTTTTTCGATCTCCGCGATGCGTGCGACGGCGTTGTCGGCGGTAGCGCCGAGTTTGCTGCGGGCATCTTCGCGTTGGGCTCCGGCCTGGACCATGGCGCTGAAGGATTGCCGATACTTGGCAACCGCGGCCAGTTGCTCGTCGATCAAGGCGTCGTCTGCCGGTTGCTCGATCTGGCTGCGGGCGGTTTTCAGGCCGCTGTCGAGTTTCTCCATCAACTCATTGACCCGCTCCGGGCCTTGCTCGCCACGGCGCATTTCATAGTCCAGGCGCGCCTGGCGCAGGTCTTTGGTCAGCTCATTGAGGCTGGAAATAAAGCCCAGCTTATCGCCACGGCTGATCACGCCACTCAGGCCTGTCCAGCCGGTGAAGGTGATTAGAAGGGTGAGAAGCAATACCAGGCCAAACCCCACGCTCAGTTTACGATTGACGCTTACATTCCCCAGTTTTTCAGCTAACCAACGGTACATGCGGTGGACTCCCCTGAACAAGGCTTGGACTTATCCTGAGGATATCGGCATGCAAGCGCGATTCTGTAGCGACACAAAGCCCTGTGGGAGCTGGCTTTGTGGTGTTTTTGGAGGGGCGGAATCAGAAGAGGCGAGCGAGCAGCGCGGTAACGGCAGTTTCCACACGCAGGATCCGCGCGCCCAGTTGCACTGGCTGCAAGCCGGCCTTGGCCAGCAAGTCCACCTCGTAGGGAATCCAGCCACCTTCGGGGCCGATGGCCAGGGTCACCGGCTGATCCAGCCCGCGTGGGCAGGACGGGTAGTCGCCGGGATGCCCGACCAGGCCGAGAGTGCCCTGGGCCAGGGCCGGCAGACGGTCTTCGACGAAGGGTTTGAAGCGCTTTTCGATGATGATCTCGGGCAGCACGGTATCCCGCGCCTGTTCCAGGCCGAGGATCAGTTGTTCGCGTACGGCTTCTGGCTCCAGGAATGGGGTTTGCCAGAAGCTTTTCTCGACCCGATAACTGTTGACCAGGACCACCCGTGGCACACCCATGGACGCCACGGTCTGTAGCACCCGACGCAGCATTTTCGGGCGGGGCAGGGCCAGCAGCAGGGTCAGTGGCAACTTGGCCGGTGGCGGCTGGTCGAGGCTGATTTGCAGCTCGGCTTCACCCGCCTCCAGGCGCAGTAGCTCGGCATTGCCCATCAGCCCGCCAATGCGTCCGACGCGCAGGCTGTCGCCAACCGCCGCACGATGCACCTCCTGCATATGCACCAGGCGCCGATCCCGCAGGATCACCCGGTCGGCCGCGATAAAGTCGGCCTCTTCCAGCAGCAACAGGTTCACGGTTGAGTCGCTGGCGGCTGGTCGTCATCGGCAGGTTGGTCATCCGGGTGTTCGCCACGCTTGCTCACCAGGCTGCCAAACAGGATGCCCACTTCAAACAGCATCCACATCGGCACGGCCAGCAAGGTCTGCGAGAAGATATCCGGTGGGGTCAGGATCATGCCGACCACGAAGCAGCCGATGATCACGTACGGGCGGATCTTGCGCAGGTATTTGACGTCGACCACGCCGATCCACACCAGCAACACCACCGCTACCGGGATCTCGAAGGCCACGCCAAAGGCGAAGAACAGCGTCATCACGAAGTCGAGGTAGCTGCTGATGTCGGTCATCATTTCCACGCCGGCCGGGGTGGCGGCGGCGAAGAATTTGAAGATCAGCGGGAACACCAGGAAGTAGGCGAACGCCATGCCGGTGTAGAACAGCATGATGCTCGACACCAGCAGTGGCACGGCAATACGCTTTTCATGCTTGTACAGGCCGGGCGCGATAAACCCCCAGATCTGGTGCAGGATCACCGGGATCGCCAGGAACAGCGACACCATCATCGTCAGCTTGAGCGGCGTGAGGAACGGCGAGGACACGTCGGTGGCGATCATCGTCGCGCCCACCGGCAGGTAATCGCGCAGCGGTGTCGAGACGAAGGTGTAGATCTGCTGGGTAAAGGCAAACAGCCCGGCAAAGATCACAAAGATCGCCGCCACACACCGCAGCAAGCGGGTGCGCAACTCGGTGAGGTGCGAGACCAGCGGCATATGCTGGTCGTTTTCCGGTTTATCAGCGCTCATGGGGCTCGCGGCGGCAATGTAGGGTCGTGGGGAGCGGGCGACGCGGCGGGCGTCGGCGCGGGCTCTGCTGGAGGAGCGGGCGTGGCGATCGGGGCCGTCTCGGCCACCGGCGCAATGCTCTGCTCGGCCACCGGTTCAACCGGTGTCGGCGCCTGTTGCTGGGGCGTGAGAATTTTGCGCGCCTCCTGCTCCAGGGACAGAATATGTTCGTTGTGCAGCTGCCGACGAATCTCGTCGGCGCCGATTTCCCGTTCAACTTCCTGTTTGATGGCGTTGAAACTGCGTTTCAGGCGCCCGACCCACAGGCCGGCCGTGCGTGCGGCGCCGGGCAGGCGTTCAGGCCCCAGCACCAACAGGGCAACAAGGCCGACGAGCAGCAGTTCAGAGAAGCTGATACCAAACATTAGTCAGTGCTCACGAGTCTTTGCGGGACGGCTCTTCGACTTTCTCGGCCTGCACGTCGAAGGTACGGCGCTCGGTGATCGGCTGGGCTGCCTGGGGGTGTACAGGCTGTGCCGGCGGGACCGGGTTTGCGCCGGTATCGGCCGGTTTTTCGTCGTCGTTCATGGCCTTGCGAAAGCCCTTGATGGACTCGCCGACGTCGGTGCCCAGGTTCTTCAGTTTCTTGGTACCGAACACCAGGACGACTACCACGAGAATAACGATCCAGTGTTTCCAGTCAAAAATGCCCATGCTGCAATTCCTCAGTCAGAAAGTTATTCAGGCGGACGGGCGCGAGGCCTTTTCGGCGTGCCCGGACAAGCCGAAGCGACGGTCCAGTTCATCCAGCACGGCCTGTGGATGCTGCCCCAGTTGGGCGAGCATGACCAGGCTATGGAACCACAAGTCGGCAGTCTCATAGATGACATCGCTGTAATCGCCGCTGATCTCGGCATCCTTGGCGGCGATGATGGTCTCGACGGATTCCTCGCCGAGTTTTTCCAGAATCTTGTTCAGGCCCTTGTGGTACAGGCTGGCGACATAGGAGCTGTCGGCGTCCGCACCTTTGCGGTCCTCCAGCACCTGGGCCACACGGTTCAGGGTATCGCTCATGTTCAATGTCCTGCCGAGTAAATGGCGTGCGGGTCTTTGAGTACGGGCTCGACGGTTTTCCACGCGCCGTTCTCGAACACCCGGTAGAAGCAGCTGTGGCGGCCGGTATGACAGGCGATGTCGCCGATCTGCTCGACCATCAGCACGATCACGTCAGCGTCGCAGTCCAGGCGCATTTCGTGCAGTTTTTGCACATGCCCGGACTCTTCGCCCTTGCGCCATAGTTTGCCACGGGAACGTGACCAGTAGATGGCACGCTGCTCGGCGGCAGTCAGGCTCAGGGCCTCGCGGTTCATCCAGGCCATCATCAGGATGCGCCCGGTCTTGTGGTCCTGGGCAATGGCTGGCACCAGGCCGTCACTGTCCCATTTGATCTCGTCCAGCCAGTCTTTCATCTTCGACTCCGACAGCCGTGCGCGACCCGCCCCGGCAATGTGCAACAGTGTATAACCGGTCGACCTATCGACGCACGACCAGATAAAGGCCCACGGCGACCATGATCCCGGCCGGCCAATGGCCCAGCTCGTTCAACGGTCCACCGGCGGCAAGCACCGCGCCACCGCCCAGGTGCGCCGCGCCGAGCAGGCGCAGGAACCAGTCGTCCTTGCGCTGGTGCCACGGCGGCGCCGGGTCCTTGGCGTGGGGCTGGGACATGCGCTCCAGCAGGTCGCGGGTCATGTTGGCCAGGTGCGGCAGTTGCTCGACCTGGCTTTGCAGGTTGCCCAGCAGGGTTTTCGGGCTGACCCGCTCGCGCATCCAGCGTTCGAGGAACGGTTGCGCGGTGTTCCACAGGTCCAGGTCCGGGTACAGCTGGCGGCCCAGGCCTTCAATATTGAGCAAGGTCTTTTGCAGCAGCACCAACTGCGGCTGCACTTCCATATTGAAGCGCCGCGCAGTCTGGAACAGACGCATCAGCACCTGGCCGAATGAAATATCTTTTAACGGTTTTTCGAAGATCGGCTCGCACACGGTGCGGATCGCCGCTTCGAATTCATTGAGCTTGGTCTCGGCCGGCACCCAGCCCGAGTCGATGTGCAACTGCGCCACGCGCCGGTAATCACGCTTGAAGAAGGCAAACAGGTTGCGCGCCAGGTAGTCCTGGTCCTCGGGCGTGAGGCTGCCGACGATGCCGCAGTCGATCGCGATGTACTGCGGGCTCCACGGGTTCACCGTGCTGACGAAGATATTGCCGGGGTGCATGTCGGCGTGGAAGAAGCTGTCGCGGAACACCTGGGTGAAGAAGATTTCCACACCACGCTCGGCGAGCATCTTCATATCGGTACGCTGGTCGGCCAGGGTCGCCAGGTCGGTGACTTGCACGCCGTAGATGCGCTCCATCACCAGCACCTTTGGCCGGCACCAGTCCCAATAGACCTGCGGCACATACAGCATCGTCGAGCCTTCGAAGTTGCGCTTGAGCTGGCTGGCGTTGGCCGCTTCGCGCAACAGGTCGAGTTCGTCGTAGATGGTTTTTTCGTAGTCGGCGACCACGTCCACCGGGTGCAGCAGGCGTGCATCGGCAGAGAAACGCTCGGCGGCGCGGGCCAGAATGAACAGCCACGCCAGGTCCTGGCCGATGATCGGCTTGAGGCCGGGGCGGATCACCTTGACCACCACTTCTTCGCCGGTTTTCAGCTGTGCGGCGTGCACCTGGGCGACCGAGGCCGAGGCCAGGGGCTCGACGTCGAAACGGCTGAACACTTCGCTGATTTTCTTGCCCAGCTGTTCTTCGATCAGCTTCATCGACTGCTGGGAGTCGAACGGTGGCACGCGGTCCTGCAACAGCATCAGCTCGTCGGCGATGTCTTCGGGCAACAGGTCGCGGCGGGTCGACAGGATCTGCCCGAACTTGATGAAGATCGGCCCCAGGTCCTGCAGTGCCAGGCGCAGGCGCGCGCCACGGCTCAGGTCCAGGGTCTTGCGCGGGAACCAGCGCCACGGCAGCACATAGCGCACCGCCAGCAGGAACCACGGCAGCGGCAGGGCGAACAGCAGGTCATCGAGGCGATAGCGAATGACGACGCGTTGGATTCGGAACAAACGGCGGACGGCGAGCAGCTTCATGCGTTATCGCTTGGATCAAGGGAGCGGCTCAGGCGCTCGAAGCGCGCCTCAAGCCGTTCCAGGTCGAGTTTGGCCTGGTCGAGTTCACGAAAGCGCGCTTCGGCTTCCCGTTGTCCGACGAGGGTGCGCGATTCTTCGCTCAGGTATTCGGCGAGGTTCTGATTGAGGCTGGCGAAACCCTGCTGGTACCAGCGCGAACGGCTGCGCAGGTGCCCGCCGATCAACTGGGTGGCCACCGGGCCGAGCCAGCGCGACAGCTCGTATTCCCAGTCCAGATCGAGGTCTTGCAGCACCGCGGCGAGGTCCATCAGCACCGCGCTGTCGCCTTCAAGGGTCACATCGGGGCCGTGCAGGATTGCAGTCTTGTCGCGGCTCAAAGCCAGGCGCAGCAGGCTCGCCGCTGGCGCACGCAGGGTGCAGTCGGCATCGGCGGCCCAGTGCGCGGCGAGCATCAGGCCTTCATCGCTGGGCAGGATAAACAGCTGCAAGGCCGGGCTGCTGCAATCGACGGCAATGATCTTGCCGTGCAAGTGCGCCAGCCGCGCCAGGGCGGTGCTGTCCAGGCGCAGGACACGGTTGAGGCCGTGTTCGACGCTGGCGAGAAGGCCGGTGAACAACATCAGGGCTTGATGCCGCGATGCAGGGCAACGATGCCCGAGGTCATGTTGTGATAGGTCACGCGGTCGAAACCGGCCTCGACCATCATCGACTTCAGGGTTTCCTGGTTGGGGTGCATGCGGATCGACTCGGCCAGGTAGCGATAGCTCTCGGCGTCATTGGTGATCAGCTTGCCCATCAGCGGCATAAAGGCGAATGAGTAAGTGTCGTAGACCTTGGACATCAGCGCGTTGGTCGGCTTGGAGAACTCCAGCACCAGCAGGCGCCCGCCCGGCTTGAGCACCCGCAGCATCGAGCGCAGGGCGTCTTCCTTGTGGGTCACGTTGCGCAGACCGAAGGCAATGGTCACGCAGTCGAAATGGTTGTCGGGGAACGGCAGCTTTTCTGCGTCGGCCTGGACGAACTCGATATTGCCCGCCACGCCCTTGTCCAGCAGGCGGTCGCGGCCGACCTTGAGCATCGAGCCGTTGATGTCGGCCAATACCACCTGGCCGGTGGGGCCAACCAGCTTGGAGAACTTGGCTGCCAGGTCGCCGGTGCCGCCAGCGATATCCAGCACCCGGTTGCCGGTGCGCACGCCCGACAATTCGATGGTGAAGCGCTTCCACAGGCGGTGCATGCCACCCGACAGCACGTCGTTCATCAGGTCGTACTTGGCGGCCACGGAGTGGAACACCTCAGCGACTTTTTCCGCTTTCTGGCTTTCCGGGACGTTCTTGAAGCCGAAGTGAGTGGTGGGTTCGGCATCGCTGCCTTTGCGCTGATCAGTCATATCGCTGTCACCAAAAGAGAATGGGGGCATTCTAATCCCCAAGGCATGCTTTGTCTTGGCAAGGCTGAAGGTAAGATGGGTGGCCACCGAGACCTTTTGCCGCATGGCGGGTGAGTAGGGTGCTCAATACGTCTTTATAACGAGGAGTCATTCAAATGGCCCGCATTCAGATTGAACGTGCCCACGCACTGGGTAAGGAAGCTGCCAGGGCGAAAGCCGAGAAGTTGGCGCATAAACTCAAGGAGCAATATGGCCTGGAGCCGTCTTGGTCTGGCGACACGTTGAACCTCAAGCGTTCCGGCGTCAAAGGCACACTGAAAGTGGCCGAGGATTCGTTACGGATCGACGTGGAACTGGGTCTGTTGATGTCGGCCATGAGTGGCACTATCAAGTCCGAAATCGAGAAGGCCCTGGATAAGGCCCTGGCCTGATCTGCGACCGCGCGCCGCATTGGGTGCCGGTCGATTGCGCCGTTCTTAGGGTGCCGATTCTAATTTTTCTCCCTACTTTGTACTCAGCCCTCAACTCCTGTGGGCAGTTCCTCCACCCTTTTATGCGTGAGGTGCACCATGGCCAAAGTTATTTTGAAGAAAAAAATCGACACCCAAATCAGCGCCCTGAGCGACGTTAAAATCTATGCTCGCAAGATCTGGTTGGCGGGTTTGGGGGCTTACGCGAAGGTCGGCAGCGAAGGCAGCGAGTACTTCAAGGAGCTCGTTAAGACGGGTCAACATGTTGAAAGTAAAGGCAAAAAAGTTGTGAATGAACAACTTGATGCCGCCAACAGTCAGATTGATTACGTTAAGAGCAATGTCTCCAGCGTCAAAGGTCGCGTCGAAGTGCAACTGGATAAAGTCGAGAAGGCTTTTGACGAGCGTGTTGCAAGTGCCTTGAATCGAATCGGCATTGCGTCTAAACATGACGTGGAGACACTCTCTGCTAAGCTCGATGAGCTAACGGCATTGCTCGAACGTGTCGCGCGTAAACACTAAGGAGACATCGGATGGCTGTTAAAAAGACTACTCAGAAAGAAGGCAGCTCTTGGGTCGGGAAAGTTGAAGAATACTCCCGCAAGATCTGGCTGGCTGGTTTAGGCGTGTACTCGAAGATCGACAGTGACGGTAGCAAACTCTTCGAGACTTTGGTTAAAGACGGCGAGAAGGCCGAGAAGTTGACCAAGAGCACAGTGGGCAAGCAAGTCGATGCGGCCAAGGCGAGCGCGAGCTCTGCCAAGTCCCGTATCAGTGATGCAAAAAAACAGGTACTGGGTACTTGGGGCGAACTCGAAGGCGCACTCGACAAGCGCCTGAACAGTGCTATTTCGCGCCTGGGTGTGCCTAGCCGCAATGAAGTCAAGGCGCTGCACAGCAAGGTCGATACCCTGACCAAGCAAATCGAAAAGCTGACCGGCGCTAAAGTCGCTCCAGTCAAAGCGGCGGCCAAGCCTGCTGCCAAGCCGGCCGCGAAAACGGCTGCGGCCAAACCAGCAGCGAAAACCGTGGCCAAGCCATTGGCCAAGGCCGCAGCCAAACCTGCAGCCAAGCCAGCAGCTAAACCTGCGGCCAAGGCAGCAGCCAAGCCCGCGGCGAAAACGGCAGCAGCCAAACCAGCAGCCAAGAAGCCGGTAGCGGCCAAAGCTGCGGCAAAACCAGCGGCCAAGCCGGCAGCCAAACCTGCCGCCAAGCCAGTGGCCAAAACCGCTGCCGCCAAGCCGGCGACCAAGCCAGTTGCAGCCAAACCCGCTGCCAAACCGGCTGCCGCGAAACCGGCCGCGAAACCTGCTGCAAAGCCCTCGGCGAAGAAACCCGCCGTAGCCAAGAAGCCTGCAGCGCCCAAGCCAGCTGTCGCGGCCAAGCCTGCAACCCCGGCAC
Organism: Pseudomonas sp. MF5691; assembly: GCF_016405645.1. Classification (NCBI taxonomy): domain Bacteria; kingdom Pseudomonadati; phylum Pseudomonadota; class Gammaproteobacteria; order Pseudomonadales; family Pseudomonadaceae; genus Pseudomonas; species Pseudomonas sp. MF5691. Next base: position 337,975 of record NZ_JAEKDC010000003.1, on the reverse strand, counting down.
CTGCGACCAACTCGGCCACTGCGCCGACGCCGGCCGCGGCGACCCCGACTGTAACGCCGGCAACCCCGACGCCATCCAGTCAGTCCTGATTTTCGGGGGACGTGTAAAAACGCCCGGCCTTAAAGGCCGGGCGTTTTTTTTGGCGGGTGGAACACCGACAGTGATACACGTCTAACGGTCGGGCTCGCCTGGGGCCTCGGATTCGCGGCAGGTTTGCATCAGCAGGTTGTTGAGTACCTTCAATGCCTGGGGCCGCCTCGGGGTTGATCGGTAGAGCAGAACAATCTCCCGCTGGTAGGCGTTCGTGTGGCTTGTTGGTGTTGCGTACACATCGTCGGTCTTCAACCCGGCCCATGCCGGCACCAGGGATACGCCCATGCCCTTGGCGACCATCAGGGATATCGCCTCCAAGGCATCCAGATTGCACAGCACATCTGGCTGTAATTGGTGGTCTTGAAGGTACTGCTGGGCGATCTGGCCGCCCCAGGCATTGGTGTCATAGCTGATCAGCGGGTGGGAGAGAATGGTCGAGGCAATTTCACCGGGTTCGACAGGCGCTTTTGTAAGAATCATCAATGACTCGCGCCGCAACACTTCCAGGGTCAGGGTTTTAGGCAATGCAAAGGGCGGTCGCACCATGATGCCAGCGTCCAACTCGCCGGCGACGACCTGTTCATAAAGGTTGCGCGAATCGCCCGGAGTGATCCGCAGGCGCAAGCGTGGTGCCGCGACCAGCAGTTGTTCCATGACCTGCGGCAGGATACCGGTCAATGCCGTGGACACGGCTCCCAGCCGCAGGTCGCCGGACAGCCCGCCCGCATCCAGTTCGTCGTGTAGTTGTGCACAGCCCTGAATCAGGGCGCGAATGCTCGGCAAGAGTACAAGGCACTGCTCGGAAGGACCGACAGAATGGGCCGCTCGGTTGAGCAATTCGCAGGAAAGAGAGCGTTCAAGCGCCTGGATACGCTGGCTGATCGCCGGGGCGGTAAGGTTTTCCCTGCGCGCCGCTGCGGCGATTGAGCCGGTCTCGATGACGGCAATCAAACTTTCGAGAAATCTGATATCCACAAGAATCCCTTTCGCTGAGAGATATGTAATACGTTTTTTATAATGATGCTACGTCGTTACTCTTTAGTCGTCATTATAAAGCTCGGGCATGTTACATGCGGTCAATCTTTCGTGTTACCTATCATGTTACAGATCTTGATGATGCCACCTATCGGTCTGGTTAGGTATTTGCACGAATTTGAAATTCCGCCCGTGGTTCGCTGCCCTGGCTGTCCACATCAGGTAGCGTGGGGCCTGGGGGCTCTTGAGAAGGAAAAGAAAGCGCCGGTGATCGCAGTGCTCAAGAGTGTGTTTGCGATCATATTCAAAGTTACCCATATCGTTATGCACTATTCGTCGATCAGGGTTTTCGGTGATGGTTACTTCAAAGAGGCTGCCGGCGTAATACATTGGCGCCCGTGATAATTGCCAAGTGAGAAAAGCAATAGCGGGAAGTTGCAACAGCAATAGATGACGATGTAAGTCTGTCAACCTTGGTTGCAGACTTGTAAGTCGTCGGCCTACACGGGCTGTGTGTCGTCCAGGTAGCGTAGTGCAAAACGCTCGGTGGCCAACCGCGCCGGCATCAACAGGTGCGGTGCCACCAGCATCATCACTTGATACACCGCCACCCGCACCTCGGCCTCGCGGTCCAGGATCCGCTGGTAATCCAGGGAGAACAGCAGGGTCATGGTGATCTGCTCCACCAACTGCCCCAGTGCCTGGGTCTCGCTGACCAACTGCCCTTGTGCCTTGAGCCGTGCCAGCAGTGAGGCCAGTGTGCGCTTGAGCGCGGTCAGCAGGTTACGAATCCCCTTGGCCAATTTGGGCAAGCGTCCGGCCAGGTTCGACAGGTCCTGGAACAGGAACCGATAGTGCGCCATGCGCTCAACGATCAGGTGCAGGAACAGCCAGTAATCCTCGGGCGCCAACTGCACATCCGGCGGCGGGTCGAGCAGCGGTGCCAACTCCCCCTGAAAGCGCTCGAACAGCCCCAGTACCAGGGGCTCCTTGCCATGGAAGTGGTAGTAGAGGTTGCCGGGGCTGATCCCCATTTCATTGGCCACCTCCATGGTTGAAACATTTGGCTCGCCCTTGTGGTTGAACAACTGCAGGGCACATTCAAGGATCCGGTCGCGGGTTTTCATCCAGTCTTCTTAATCTGATCGTTGAGCTCAGCGCACCCGCACATAGGTGCCCGGTGCTGCTTCCATCGGTGGGTAGTTCTGGTTGCCCAGGGCCGTCAGGGTTTCGCGCTGCACCCCGGAGCGTTGCTGGATCCACTCAAGCCACTGCGGCCACCAACTGCCCTCGATGTGGCTGGCGTCGTAGTACCAGGCGCGTGGATCGCTGCTCAGCTTGAGGTTCTCGACGAAGTTCGCCTTGGGGTTGCCCGGCGGGTTGAGGATGCTCTGGATATGCCCGCTGTTGGAAAGCACAAAACGTTTGTCGCCGCCCAGTAGCAAGGTCGAACGGTAGACCGCGTCCCACGGGGTGATGTGATCGTTGATCCCGGCCACGCTGAAGCTGTCGACGGTAACCTTCTGCAAGTCGATGGGCGTGCCGCAGACTTCCAGGCCACCGGGATGGCTCAAGGGGTTGTGCTTGAAGAAATCCAGCAGATCGCCATGCAAGGCCGCCGGCAAGCGGGTGTTGTCGTTGTTCCAGTACAGGATGTCGAACGCCGGCGGCTCCTTGCCCAGCAGGTAATTGTTGATCCAGTAGTTCCAGATCAGGTCATTGGGGCGCATCCAGGCAAAGACCTTGGCCATGTCCCGGCCATCCAGCACCCCTTCCTGGTAGGAACGGCGCTTGGCCGCTTCCAGGGTCTGTTCGTCGGCAAACAGCGTGGCGGGGCTGTCGATCTGGCTGTCCAGCAGGCTTACCAGGTAAGTGGCACTGGCGACCCGCCGTTGTTGGCGCTTGGCCTGCAGGTGCCCCTGCAGGGCGGCGATGGTCAGGCCGCCGGCGCAGGCACCCATCAGGTTCACTTCGCGGGCGCCGCTGATCGCCCGGCAGATATTCAATGCTTCCTCCAGCGCCGCCACATAGGTCGACAGGCCCCACTCGCGATGGCGCACGTCCGGGTTGCGCCAACTGACCATAAACACTTGCAGGCCGTTTTTCAGGGCGTACTGCACGAAGCTGTTGGCCGGGCTTAAATCGAAAATGTAGTACTTGTTGATTTGCGGCGGCACCACCAGCAGTGGCTTGGCGTACTGTTTTTCGCTCATGGGCTTGTACTGGATCAGCTCCAGCAGCTCATTGCGAAACACCACCGAACCGGGCGTGGTCGCTACCGTCTTGCCCACCTCGAACGCCTGCTTGGTGACCTGGCGTGGCAGGCCATTGTTGTGCAGCAGGTCATCGAACAGGTTGCTTACGCCGCGCACCACGCTGTGGCCGCCGGAATTGAGCAGCTCTTTGATCGCCAGCGGGTTGAGCAGGGTGTTGGACGGTGACACTGCATCGTTGAGCAACGAGAAGGCAAAGTGCGCCCGTGCGCGGTCGTCGTCGCTCAGGCTGCTGTCGTCGATCCAGTGCCGGGTTTGTTTCTGCCAGCTCAAATACGCTTGCAGGCTGCGCCGGTACAGGGGGTTGAGGGCCCAGGTAGGGTCGGCGAAGCGACTGTCGTGGGGGTTGGGTTCATGCACGGTCTCACCCAGCAGCACCCGGCCCAGTTGCCCACCCAATGCCAACGCATGCCGGGCGCTGTGCAACGGGTTGCGCAACCCGTGGGCGGCGACAGTGCGCAGGGTCGATAGCAGATCCCGGCCACGCAAGCCGGTGATTGCACTTTGTGCATTGATGAACGCGGCGGGTGTAGGCGCCGGGACGTTTACGGGTCTGTCACGCATGGGTCAACACTCCTTCGTCAATTCGCCAACAAGCACGCCAATTCAGAACCATAGTCGGTTCTGGCCAAGTTGCGCGTAGGGGTCGTCCTGACCCGATACCGCTCAGGTGTGGCTATGGGGCGCCGGCTGCGGATGGATCACCGCGCGCAAGCGCTCCTCCTGGAGAAACTTCATGATGATCGGTGCCACCGCTTCGGCCCGGGTAATCAGGAACAGATGGCCGTCGTCGATGATGTGTAACTGCGCATTGGGGATGCGCCAGGCCAGCATGCGCATATTGACCAAGGGGATCAGCGGGTCGTCGTCGCCGGCCAGCACCAGGGTCGGCTGCTTGATCTTGTGCAGCCAGTGAATGCTGGTCCAGCCCAGGCCCGCAAACAGCTGCCAGTAGTAGCCCAGCTTGCCGGCCGAGCGCACTTTGCTTGCGTGTTCGGCGGCCAGTTTTGAATCCCGGCGGAACGAGCCGCCGTAAATCATCGGCGCGATGCGCACCACATGGGACGGTTGGATATAGCGCCGCGGGCTGGCCATCAGCCATAACACCTTCGGTTTGCCGGGCACCATAAAGGCACCGGCGGCGGTGGCGGCCAGGATCAGCTTCTTGCAGCGCTCCGGGTAGTCGTAGGCAAATTGCTGTGCCAGGGCGCCGCCCCAGGAAACCCCGACGGCATTGACCTGGCCGTAGTCCAGGTAGTCGAGCATGCGCGCGGTGAGTTTGGCCAGGCCGGGAAAGCGATAGGGGCGACTGGGTGTCGATGACCCGCCCACTCCGGGTACATCAAAGGCAATCACTTCCAGGTCCGGGTCCAGGGCCTGGACGAACGGAAACACCAGCTCAAGGTTGGCGCCGATGCCGTTGAAAATCAGCAGTGGCGTCAAGTGAGACTTGCCCGGTCGTACCGCCGTGCGGATGGTCTGGCCATCCAGGTCGATGGTACGGAAGATGAACGGTTGCGGCATGCTCAAGCCCTGTGAAGTGTTACTGCGGTCAATGTGGGAGCTGGCTTGCCTGCGATAGCGGCGGGTCAGTCAGTACATGTGTTGGCTGACCCACCGTTATCGCAGGCAAGCCAGCTCCCACATTTGATCTCATTGCAATCACACAAAAGTGTGGCCTTAGCGCTCGTGAACGTATGTCCCTGGTGCAGCCTCCGCCGCCGCGTAGGCTTTATTGCCTAGGTTCGCAGGCGACTTCTTCAATTTGCCCGAACGCTCCCCTAGCCAGCCCTGCCAGTGCAGCCACCACGAGTCGGTATGCTTGGTGGCGTTTTCCTGCCAGTCCAATGCCTTCTCGCCCATGCTCTCGCTGGTCTGGTAACGCGCCTTGGGGTTGCCGGGGGGGTTGAGGATGCTCTGGATATGCCCGCTGCTGGACAGCACGAACTCGACCTTGCCGCCAAACAGTTGCGCCGACTTGTAGCAGGACTGCCACGGCGTGATGTGGTCGTTGGTGCCCGCCAGCGAGTAGATGTCGGCCGTCACCTGCTTGAGGTCAATCGGGGTGCCGCACACTTCCAGGGCATTGGCCCGTATCAGCGGGTTGTTCTTGAACAGTTCGATCAGGTCGCCGTGGAAGGCCGCCGGCAAGCGCGTGGTGTCGTTGTTCCAGAACAGGATGTCGAACACCGGTGGCTCATTGCCCAACAGGTAGTTGTTGACCCAGTAGTTCCAGATCAGGTCATTGGGGCGCATCCAGGCGAACACCTTGGCCATGTCCCGGCCTTCCAGCACGCCGGCCTGGTAGGAGTGGCGCTTGGCCGCCTCCAGGGTCTGCTCATCGACGAACAGGGCTACCTGGGTGTCGAGGGTGGTGTCCAGCACACTGACCAGCAAGGTCAGGGCGTTGACCTTCTTCTCGCCCAGCGCCGCATAGTGGCCCAGCAGCGCGGTGCAGGTGATGCCGCCCGAGCAGGCGCCGAGCATGTTGATGTCTTTGCTGCCGGTAATCGCCGTGACCACGTCGACCGCCTCTTTCAGCGCTTCGATATAGGTCGACAGGCCCCATTCGCGCTGGGCCTTGGTGGGGTTGCGCCAACTGACGATAAAGGTCTGCTGGTTATTGCGCAGGCAGAAACGCGCCAGGCTCTTGTCCGGGCTCAGGTCGAACACATAAAACTTGTTGATCTGCGGCGGCACCACCAGCAGTGGGCGCTCGTACACCTGCTCGGTGATCGGCTTGTACTGGATCAGCTCCAGCACGTCATTGCGAAACACTACCGCGCCTTCGCTGGTGCCCAGGCTCTTGCCCACTTCAAAGGCGCCCATATTCACCTGGCTCGGCATGCCGCCGTTATGCACCAGGTCCTTGGCCAGGTGCGAGAGGCCATCGAGCAGGCTCTTGCCGCCGGTTTCAAAGAAGCGTTTGACCGCTGCCGGGTTGGCGGCGCTGTTGGTGGGGGCCATGGCTTCGGTCATGAGATTGATGACGAAGTGCCCACGGCTGATGTCCTGCTCCGACAGGTTGCTGTCGCCGATCCAGTCGTGTAGTTCCTTGCGCCACGCCAGGTAGGTTTGCAGGTAGCGCTTATAGAGCGGGTTCTGGCTCCAGGCCGGGTCGTTGAAACGACGGTCATCGCTTTCAGGGGCAAGCTCGGACTTGCCGAACACCACGTTTTTCAATTCGACGCCAAAGTGGGCGACGTGCTTGACGCTGTGCAGGGGTTGCTTGATGGCCTGGGTCAGCACCATGCGCGCAGAAGCCAGTAAATCCTTTTTCCGTAATGCGATGATCGGGTTCAGCCCCAGGGTGTTTTCCGAGGCCTGGCGTTTCAAGTCATCGTTATTCTTGTTACTCATCCACGACGCTCCATTGTCCGAAAGACGAGTACCGGGTACCGCTGTGCACCCAATTATCGAGGCACAACACAAGCCTGGTACTGCTGCTCGGGTGACCGTTGATACCGCATCGTAAAATGCAGGGAACTTGCCAACTCCATTGGTTACCCGAGTTTTATTTAATGCGCAAGCGGACCAATCTTTGGTCACACCACAGGGCATTCAAGCAGATGAAATTAGAAAATGCCCACTAATGAGCAAGAGGCTTGATTTAGAGCATCAGCTTGACGACGGACTGGCTCGGGTCGCGGGTTTTTCCGGCTGCCTTGAGCTCGGCAAGATAATCGGCCCACAGCGCGTCCTGACGTACGGCGAGTTGGTAGAGGTAGTCCCAGGTGAACAGTCCGCTGTCATGACCGTCGTCGAAGGTCAATTTCAGTGCGTACTGCCCGGCAGGTTCGATCTTGGTCAGGCCGACATTCAGCTTGCCGAATTGCAGGATCGGTTTGCCGTGGCCCTGGACCTCGGCGGAAGGTGAGTGCACCCGCAGCAGTTCGGCGCTCAGGTGATAGACCTCGTCGGGGCCGTAGGTCAGCGAGAGGGTCTTGGAGGCTTTGTGCAGATTGATGGCGGTGGGCATTTTAGACATTGGGGGAACCGCTCGTGGATGATCCTGAAGGAACCGGCTTTAAAATGTGGGAGCGGGCTTGCTCGCGAATGCGGTGGGTCAGTTTATGCAACTGTGACTGACCCACCGCATTCGCGAGCAAGCCCGCTCCCACATTAAAGCAGAGCGGTTCCTGCGTAAGCCTTACAGGATATAACGAGACAGGTCTTCGTTCTGCGCCAACTCGCCCAGGTGGCTGTTGACGTAGTCGGCGTCGATCCTGATCGCCACGCCATTCTGCGCGCCCGCCATGTCGCCGGCGCTGAAGGATACTTCCTCCAGCAGGCGCTCAAGCAGGGTGTGCAGGCGACGGGCACCGATATTCTCGGTCTTCTCGTTGACCTGCCAGGCAATTTCCGCCAAACGCTTGATACCGTCTGGCAGGAACTCGATCCCCAGGCCTTCGGTTTTCAGCAGCTCGCGGTATTGCTCGGTCAGCGAAGCGTGTGGCTCGCTGAGGATGCGTTCGAAGTCGCCCGGGGTCAGCGCCTTGAGTTCCACGCGAATCGGCAGGCGGCCTTGCAGCTCCGGCACCAGGTCGCTTGGCTTGCTCAGGTGGAACGCGCCGGATGCGATAAACAGGATATGGTCAGTCTTGACCATGCCCAGCTTGGTATTCACCGTGCAGCCTTCGATCAGCGGCAGCAGGTCGCGCTGTACGCCTTCGCGGGAGACATCAACGCCGCCGGAATTGCCGCGCTTGGCCACCTTGTCGATCTCGTCGATAAACACGATGCCGTGCTGCTCGACGGCTTCCAGGGCCTTGGCCTTGAGTTCTTCCTCGTTGACCAGGCGCCCGGCTTCTTCGTCACGCACCAGCTTGAGCGCGTCCTTGACCTTGAGCTTGCGGCTTTTCTTCTTGCCCTTGCCCATGTTGGCGAACAGGTTCTGCAACTGGCTGGTCATTTCTTCCATGCCAGGCGGCGCCGAGATATCGACGCCAGCGCTTTCGGCGACTTCGATCTCGATTTCCTTGTCGTCCAACTGGCCTTCACGCAGGCGCTTGCGGAACAGCTGGCGCGTGTTGGAATCGGAGGCAGGAGCGGCGTCTTCATTGAAGCCCGCGCGTGCCGGTGGCAGCAGGGCGTCGAGGATGCGCTCTTCGGCAGCGTCTTCGGCGCGATGGCTGACCTTGGTCATTTCCTGTTCGCGCAACAGTTTCAGGGCGGCGTCGGCCAGATCACGGATGATCGACTCGACGTCACGGCCCACGTAGCCGACTTCGGTGAACTTGGTGGCTTCGACCTTGATGAACGGTGCGTTGGCCAGCTTGGCCAGGCGCCGGGCGATTTCGGTCTTGCCGACACCGGTCGGGCCGATCATCAGGATGTTCTTGGGGGTTACTTCAACGCGCAATTCTTCGGGCAGTTGCATCCGGCGCCAGCGGTTACGCAGGGCGATGGCAACGGCGCGCTTGGCATCGTCCTGGCCGATGATATGGCGATTGAGTTCATGGACGATTTCGCGGGGAGTCATGGACATAGTGGTGTGTGGTCCTCAAGCAGGAAAAAGCCGACGGGCTTATTCCGCGAGGTCCTGCTCCTCAATGGTCAGGTTGTGGTTGGTGAACACGCAGATATCGCCGGCGATACCCAAGGCGGTCTCGACGATTTCCCGGGCCGACAGGTCGGTTTTTTTCAGCAGGGCACTGGCTGCGGCCTGGGCATAGCCCCCGCCGGAACCCATGGCGATCAGGCCGTTTTCGGGCTCAACCACGTCACCGTTGCCGGTGATGATCAGGGACGCGTCTTTGTTGGCGACGGCGAGCATGGCTTCGAGGCGGCTGAGGGAGCGGTCGGTGCGCCACTCCTTGGCCAGTTCGACGGCGGCACGCACCAGATGGCCCTGGTGTTTTTCCAGTTGGCCTTCAAAACGCTCGAACAGGGTAAAGGCGTCAGCGGTGGCCCCTGCAAAACCGGCAAGGACCTGGCCGTGGTACAGGCGACGCACTTTTTTCGCGTTGCCTTTCATCACGGTATTGCCAAGGGAAACCTGGCCGTCGCCGCCCATGACGACTTTGCCGTGGCGACGAACTGAAACGATGGTGGTCAAGGGGAGAGTCTCCACGCTGCGGGGCGAAAATGCCCTGATGGAACTCATATGGGGGTGGCGGGGGAGATTTCAACCGTAGGAAGGGTGCGCGGACGAGTGGTGTCTAGCGCACTGGCACAGGCTCGAGAGCCCTATAAAACCAATGTGGGAACTGGCTTGCCTGCGATAGCGGTGCACTCGTCACTGAAAATATTGACTGATGCACCGTCATCGCCGGCAAGCCAGCTCCCACAGTTGATCCGTGTTGGCTGTGGCTCAGCGGCTCTGGCGTTGTTGTAACAACAGGTTGCTAAAGCCCGCGCCCGCCAGTTGTTTCTGCGCCACGGTCAGCTGTTCACGGTTGCTGAACGGCCCCACCAGCACGCGATACCAGGTCGCTTCCTTCACCGTTCCGGATTCCACCGTTACCGTCTGCCCCAGCAGGATAATCTGCGCCCGCACCCGGTCCGCATCCGCCTGCTTGGGGAACGAGCCCGCTTGCAGGAAGAACTTGGTCACCGGCGCCGCCTTGGTGGTGGCGACCGGTGGTGCCGGTGGCGGGGTAATCCCGGCCAGTGCGGCCTGGGCCCGTGCGGTGTCGATCTTCGCCGCTTCTGCCGGGGTCACCGGGGTGGTCGGTACTTGCGGGGTCGGCAGGGTTTTCTCCGGCACGGCGTCTTGCGGAACGATCACTTCCGATTCCGGCAGCAACGTGTAGAAGTCGTACTTCGGCTTCACCGGCGCGGTCGGGCTCGGCGGTGTCTTGTTCGCTTCGGCGATCTTGCTGGCCTTCTGCTGCTCCTGCTTGACCCGCTTCACGTCTTCGCCCTGGCCCGGCTCCAGCTTCATCAGGAACACGATAAACGCACCGACCGACAGGCCGATGGCCAGCCACATCCAGCCCGGGATCGGTTGTTTTGCCGGTGCCTGGTAGCGGCTGGCGCCGCGCTTGGGTGCAGGTTTTTTCTTGGCTGCCAACTTACATACGCTCCAGAGTTTCCAGGCCCAACAGTTCCAGGCCTTGCTTGAGGGTCCGTCCAGCCAGTGCGGCGAGGCGCAGGCGGCTTTGCTTTTGCGTTTCGTCGTCGGCGCTCAGGATCGGGCAGTTCTCGTAGAAGCTGGAGAACAACCCGGCGACTTCATACAGGTAGGTGCACAGAATGTGTGGCGTACCTTTCTCGCCCACGCTGTTGAGCACTTCGCCGAACTGCGCCAGTTTGGCCGCCAGTTCCTGCTCGTGGGGCGCGTCCAGCACGATCTGCCCTTCGACTTCGCTGAAATCCTTGCCCAGCTTGCGGAACACGCCCGCCACACGGGTGTAGGCATACAGCAGGTACGGCGCGGTGTTGCCTTCAAAGTTGAGCATCAGCTCGAAGTTGAAGCTGTAGTCGCTGGTGCGGTGCTTGGACAGGTCGGCGTATTTCACCGCGCCAATACCCACTACCTTGGCGATATTGCGCAGGTCGGCTTCGGCCAGTTCCGGGTTCTTTTCCTTCACCAGGTTGTAGGCACGCTCCTGGGCTTCGTTCAGCAGGTCGATCAGCTTCACGGTGCCGCCGTCGCGGGTCTTGAACGGGCGGCCATCGGCGCCGTTCATGGTGCCGAAGCCCATGTGCTCCATGTGCATCGGGTGGGTGACGAAACCGGCGCGGCGCGCCACCTCGAACACTTGCTGGAAGTGCAGGGCCTGGCGCTGGTCGACGAAGTACAGCGCGCGATCGGCTTTCAGCACGCCGCTGCGGTAGCGCACGGCCGCCAGGTCGGTGGTGGCGTACAGATAGCCGCCGTCGGCCTTGACGATGATCACTGGCAGCGGCTCGCCGTCGGCGGTCTTGAATTCTTCGAGGAACACGCACTGGGCGCCGTTGCTCTCAACCAGCAGACCCTTGGCCTTGAGGTCGTTGACCACGTTGATCAGGTCGTCGTTGTAGGCACTTTCGCCCATCACGTCGGCCATGGTCAGTTTGACGTTCAGCAGTTCGTAGATTTTCTGGCAGTGGGACAGGGAAATATCGCGGAAACGTGCCCACAGCTCCAGGCACTCCGGGTCGCCGGCCTGCAGCTTGACCACCAGGCCACGGGCGCGGTTGGCGAACTCTTCGGATTCGTCAAAGCGCTTTTTGGCGGCGCGGTAGAAGTTTTCCAGGTCCGACAGCTCGTTGCTGGTGATGGGGTTTTCTTGCAGGTACGCCATCAGCATGCCGAACTGGGTACCCCAGTCGCCCACGTGGTTCTGGCGGATCACGGTGTCGCCGAGAAACTCCAGGACCCGTGCCACGCCGTCGCCAATGATGGTCGAGCGCAGGTGGCCGACGTGCATCTCTTTGGCCAGGTTGGGGGCCGACAGGTCGATGGCCACGCGCTGCAGCGGGCCGGCCTTGCGCACGCCGATCTTGGCGTCGGCCAGGGCTGCGTCCAGGCGCGAAGCCAGGGCCTGGGTGTTCTGGAAAATATTGATAAAACCGGGGCCGGCGATTTCGGCCTTGCTGACCTGCGGATCAGATGGCAGCGCGGCAATGATTTTTTCCGCGAGGTCGCGCGGTTTCATGCCCGCGGGCTTGGCCAGCATCATCGCGATGTTGCTGGCGAAGTCGCCGTGGGTCTTGTCTCGAGAGTTTTCCACCTGGATCGCCGGCGTCAGGCCTTCAGGCAACACACCTTCGTTGACGAGTTGGGTGAGGGCTTGTTGGATCAACTGGCGAATTGTGTCTTTCATGGTGTTCTCTTTCGACCGCATGCGGCGGCGCGCGATGCGCAGGTGGAAAAACTGGACATTATCCGGTGCGAGGGCGGGCTTGCCAACCATCAAGGTCGGTTACTGGACCTGCGGGCCTCATCGCGGGCAAGCCCACCGTTCAAAATGTAGGCTGGCTTGCCGGCGATAGCGATTTACCTATCAGTACAAATCCACCGGATCGACATCCAACGACCATCGCACCTGTCGCCCGCTGGGCATTTGCTCCAGAGCAAGCAACCAGCTACTTAATAGCCGATGCAGCGGCGCGCGGGCGGTGGCTTGCAACAGGAGCTGTGCGCGATAACGCCCGGCGCGGCGCTCCATCGGTGCAGGCACAGGGCCCAGCAACTCGATGCCGCTCAGACCCAGCTCGCCGAGCAAACGTTCAGCCGCGCTGCACGCTTCATCCAGGAAATCTTCGGCCTGCCCCGGTTTATGGGCCTCGGCGCGCAACAGCGCGAGGTGCGCAAAGGGGGGCAAACCGGCGGAGCGGCGCTCGCTCAAGGCCTGCTCGGCGAAGGCGAAGTAGCCTTGTTCTGTCAGTTGAATCAGCAATGGGTGGTCGGCCAGGTGGGTCTGGATGATCACCTTGCCAGGCTCTTCGGCACGCCCGGCGCGGCCTGCGACCTGCACGATCAGCTGCGCCATGCGTTCGCTGGCGCGAAAGTCCCCGGAGAACAGGCCGCCATCGGCATCCAGGATCGAGACCAGGGTCACGCGGGGGAAGTGATGACCTTTGGCAAGCATCTGCGTACCCACCAGGATGCACGGCTGGCCTTTCTGGATCGTGGCGAACAGCTGGTTCATTGCATCCTTGCGCGACGTACTGTCGCGGTCCACCCGCAGTACCGGGAAGTCCGGGAACAGAATCCCCAGGCGCTCCTCGGCGCGCTCGGTGCCGGCGCCTACCGGCCGCAGGTCGACTTTGCCGCATTGCGGGCAGTGGCGTGGCACTCGCTCCACATGGCCGCAATGGTGGCAGCGCAACTCGCCGGAGCGCTGGTGCACCGTCATGCGCGCATCGCAGCGGTTGCACTCGGACATCCAGCCGCAGTCATGGCACAGCAGGGTCGGCGCAAAGCCCCGGCGGTTGAGGAACACCAGCACTTGCTGGCCGGCCGCCAGGGTCTGGCCAATGGCTTGTTGCATCGGCCCGGAAATACCGCTGTCCAGTGGCCGGCTTTTCACATCCAGGCGCAGGAAGCGCGGTTGCTTGGCGCCGCCCGCGCGCTCGTTGAGGCGCAGCAGGCCGTAGCGCCCGGTGTAGGCGTTGTGCAGGCTTTCCAGGGAGGGGGTGGCCGAGCCAAGCACAATCGGGATGTTTTCCTGGCGCGCACGCACCAGGGCCAGGTCGCGGGCGTGGTAGCGCAGGCCTTCCTGCTGCTTATAAGAGCCGTCGTGTTCTTCGTCGATGATGATCAGGCCGGGGTTTTTCATCGGCGTGAACAGCGCCGAGCGGGTGCCGATAATAATGTCGGCCTCGCCGTCCCGGGCGGCGAGCCAGGATTCCAGGCGTTCGCGGTCGTTGACGGCCGAGTGCACCAGGGCGATCCGTGCATTGAACCGTTGCTCGAAGCGCGCCAGGGTCTGGGGGCCGAGGTTGATCTCGGGGATCAGCACCAGTGCCTGCTTGCCGGCTTCCAGGGTTTCGCGGATCAGTTGCAAATAGACTTCGGTCTTGCCGCTGCCGGTGACACCGGCCAGCAGGAACGCGTGAAAGCTGTCGGCACCGGCACTGATGGCCTCAAAGGCCGCGCGTTGTTCCGGGTTCAGCGGCAATTCCGGTTGGGCCAGCCAGTGTTCATGGCGTTCGCCGGGGGCGTGGCGGCGGATTTCCACTTGCACCAGCTCCTTGGCCAGCAGCAGGTCGAGGCTGTCCTTGCTCAACATCAGCTTGCTCAGCAACTGGTGAGCAACGCCATGGGGATGCTGCGCCAGGGTGGCCAGGGCCTCACGCTGGCGCGGGGCGCGGGCGATGCGTGGGTCGTCCAGGCGCGCGCCGGGGGCCATCGACCAGAAACGCTCCTGGCGGGCCTCGGCCAACTCGCCCTGGCGCAACAGCACCGGCAAGGCCCAGCTCAAGGTATCGCCCAGGCTGTGCTGGTAATACTGGGAGGTCCACAGGCACAGCTTGAACAGCGACGCCGGCAGCGGTGGCGTGGCATCGAGGATGGCCAGGGCCGGCTTGAGCTTTTCTGCCGGCACTTCGCTGTGGTCCGCCACCTCGATCAGAATCCCGATCATCTCCCTTCGGCCAAACGGCACGCGCACGCGCATCCCCGGCTGCAACTGCGACCGCACGACACCCGCAGGCGCCCGATAATCGAACAGACGGCGCAGGGGCGAGGGCAGGGCGAGGCGCAAAATGGCGTCGGGCACGCGGGAGGTTCTCATATGGCAGGCGGTGGAGAAGGGCGCGAGCCTAGCAGACCCGCAGGGGAGTGTCCTGCCACAGTTTCTGATGAAAGGGGGCATGGCGGCGCTTGCGCGTTTAAAAAGCTCTGGTAGAATCCGCGGCCTAATTACGTGCGGTATTCGACAATAGTGTCGAGTGGCGGCACGCTAGCCTGAGGAAGACACCATGAAAGCCGATATCCATCCAGCGTACGAAACCATCCAAGTTACTTGCAGCTGCGGCAACAAGTTCGAAACCCGTTCGAACCTGTGCAAGCCACTGGGCACTGACGTATGCAACGAGTGCCACCCGTTCTACACCGGTAAGCAGAAGACTCTGGATACTGGCGGCCGTGTACAGCGCTTCGCCGACCGTTTCGGTGCTTTCGGCAAGAAAGCTCCAACTGCTGCAGAGTAAGGTTCGAAAGCCTGATGGGCTTTTACCTGCTTATGAAGAAGGCGTCCCTTGCGGGCGCCTTTTTTGTGCCTGCGATCTGGCTGTCGGCCGCTCAGGCCGAGGTGTTTTGCCCTGCGCCTGCGGCGGTCAGCACCTTCGAGGTACAGCGCGTGGTGGATGGCGACACCGTCCGTCTCAAGGACGGGCGCAGTGTGCGCATGATCGGCGTCAATGCGCCTGAGACCGGCAAGAAAGGCCGCCCGGACGAGCCGTTCGCCGTGGCTGCGCGCCAACGCCTGCAAGGCTTGGTGGATGCCAGCGACGGTCGGGTCGGGGTCGTGCCAGGTCGCGAGGGCAAGGACCGTTATGGGCGAACCCTGGCCCATCTGTATGGGGCCAACGGCGCGAATCTGGAGGCCCAACTGCTCGCCGAGGGGCTCGGGTTCCTGGTGGCGGTGGCCCCCAATGTCGACCTGGTCGCCTGCCAGCAAGCTGCCGAGCGCAGTGCGCGCGCAGCCAGGTTGGGCCTGTGGCGTCAGTCGCCTGTGCAAAAAGCCGGGCAAATCCAGCAGTCGGGCTTCGCCGTAGTCAGCGGTCGCGTGAGCAAGGTCGAACGCAATCGCGGCGGGATCTGGATCGAACTGCAGGACTCCCTGGTATTACGGGTTGCACCCAATCTGGTCGGGCAATTCGACAATGCCCTGCTCAAGCGCCTGCAAGGCCAGGATATCGAGGCCCGTGGCTGGGTGTTGGATCGCTCCCGGCGTGGCGGCCTGAAAAGTGGCCAGGCGCGCTGGCTGCTCCCCTTGACCGATCCCGGCATGCTGCAATTGGCACAATAAGAAAAATTGTAGACATTTTTTCTGTCGATTGTGAACAGTTGTAGGCCTTGTATCCCGTGGCTCTTGGCCGAAAGTCGTAGGGCAGGGCCCTTGACACCGGTGACTACCCAGTCTTGTAGGGACTTTGCGAGGCGAGTATCCTCGGCGGTCCGTCGTCCAACAGTAAAAAGCGGAATGCCGATATGTCTGATTTGAAAACTGCCGCTCTCGAATATCATGCCCATCCTCGTCCAGGAAAGCTGAGTGTCGAGCTCACCAAAGCCACTGCTACCGCACGCGACCTGTCGCTGGCGTACAGCCCCGGTGTAGCCGAGCCCGTGCGTGAAATCGCCCGCGATCCTGAACTGGCCTACAAATACACCGGCAAGGGCAATCTGGTTGCAGTGATTTCTGATGGCACCGCGATTCTCGGCCTGGGTAACCTCGGCCCATTGGCTTCCAAGCCAGTGATGGAAGGCAAGGGCGTACTGTTCAAGCGCTTTGCCGGCATCGACGTATTCGACATCGAAGTCGACTCCGAAAGCCCGCAAGCCTTCATCGACACCGTCAAGCGCATCTCCATCACCTTTGGTGGCATCAACCTGGAAGACATCAAGGCACCTGAGTGCTTCGAGATCGAAAAGGCCCTGATCGAACAGTGCGACATCCCGGTATTCCACGATGACCAGCACGGCACCGCGATCGTTACTGCGGCCGGCATGATCAACGCCCTGGAAATCGCTGGCAAAACCCTGTCCGACGCGAAAATCGTCTGCCTTGGCGCTGGTGCAGCGGCTATCTCCTGCATGAAGCTGATCGTGAGCATGGGCGCGCGCCTTGAAAACATCTACATGGTCGACAGCAAGGGCGTGATCCAGTCCGAGCGTACCGACCTGAACCAGTACAAGGCGATGTTTGCCCACCCGTCCTCCAAGCGCACCCTGGCTGACGCACTGGATGGTGCTGACGTGTTCGTTGGCCTGTCCGGCCCGAACCTGCTGAGCGCTGAAGGCCTGAAGTCCATGGCGGCCAACCCGATCGTGTTCGCCTGCTCGAACCCTGATCCGGAAATCGCCCCGGAACTGGCACACGCCACCCGTAATGACGTGATCATGGCCACTGGCCGTTCGGACTACCCGAACCAGGTCAACAACGTACTGGGCTTCCCATTCATCTTCCGTGGCGCCCTGGACGTTCGCGCCAAGCGCATCAACGAAGAGATGAAAGTGGCTGCCGCCAACGCCCTGCGTGAACTGGCCAAGCTGCCAGTGCCCCAGGACGTATGCGACGCCTACGGTGGCGCCAAGCTGGAATTCGGCCGTGAGTACATCATTCCAAAACCAATGGATAAGCGCCTGATCACCGTGATCTCCGATGCCGTGGCCAAGGCCGCCATCGAGACAGGTGTGGCAACCCTGCCGTATCCGAAGAACTACCCGCTGCAAAGCGTGGATGATGTGTTCAACGGCTAAGCCGTTGTAGCGCACCAACAAAAAGCCCCGGCTCTTGCGAGTCGGGGCTTTTTTTGTGGCTGCAAAACGGGGGGAGTGTGCACCGTCCAATGTGGGAGCGGGCTTGCCCGCGAAAGCAGTGGGTCAGTCAACATCAATGTTTGCTGGGCCGACGTCTTCGCGGGCAAGCCCGCTCCCACACAAGCCCGCACACAGTTGAATCTGTGTTGATCAGAACAAGTCGATCGGCGCAGATTCATCCGCCGGCAACGGGCTGCCCGGTGCCACGCCATTGCCCAGTTCATTCATCGACGGCGGCGTGTCTTCGCTCTTGAACAGTTCAAAGTACGCATTCGGCGTGCCCGGTGCGGCGGCGCGGCCGCTGATCGGGTCGATGCGCAGGCTGAGGATGCCTTCCGGCTCGGCCTGGGTGTGGGCCGGCTTGTCCTTGAGGGCGCCGCCCATGTAGCTCATCCAGATCGGCAGGGCGACGGTGCCGCCGTATTCGCGGCGACCGAGGCTTTCTGGCTGGTCGTAGCCGGTCCAGACGGTGGTGATGTAGTCGGCGTTATAACCGGAGAACCAGGCGTCCTTGGATTCGTTGGTGGTACCGGTCTTGCCCGCAAGGTCCGTACGGCCCAGGGCCAGGGCGCGGCGGCCGGTGCCGCGCTTGATCACGTCCTGCAGCATGCTGGTGAGAATATAGGTGGTGCGGCCATCGACAATCCGCTCCGCCACCGCTGGTGCGGCTGGAGCCGGCGTGGCATCAGTGGGTGCAGCACCGGGTGTCGGTTCGATGGTGATACCGCCGTTGGCCGGTGCAGCCAGGCCATCGCTGGCGACGACGCCGTTGGGCACGCTCGGTGGGTTGGCGAGAAACAGTGTGTCGCCGTTGCGGCTTTCGATCTTGTCGATCAGGTACGGCGTGACTTTGTAGCCGCCGTTGGCAAATACACTCCAGCCGGTGGCGATCTCCATTGGCGTGAGGGTCGCGGTGCCCAGGGCCAGGGACAGGTTTGGCGGCAGGTCCTGCTTGTTGAAGCCGAAGCGGGTCATGTAGTCGATGGTCTTGCCCACGCCCATCGCCTGCAGCAAGCGGATCGACACCAGGTTGCGCGACTTGTACAGCGCCTCGCGCACGCGGATCGGACCGAGGAAGGTATTGGTATCGTTCTTCGGACGCCAGACCTTGTCCAGGTACTCGTCGACAAACACGATAGGCGCGTCGTTGACCAGGCTGGCGGCGGTATAGCCGTTATCCAGCGCGGCACTGTAGACAAACGGTTTGAAGCTGGAGCCCGGCTGGCGCTTGGCCTGGGTGGCGCGGTTGTAGTTGCTCTGCTCGAAGGCGAAGCCACCGACCAGGGCGCGGATCGCACCGTTCTGCGGGTCCAGGGAGACCAGGGCGCCCTGGGCGACCGGGACCTGGCTGAATTTCAGACTGTCGTCCTTCTGGCGCTGCACGCGGATCAGGTCGCCGACCTGGGCCACATCAGATGG
This sequence comes from Pseudomonas sp. MF5691, assembly GCF_016405645.1. Taxonomy (NCBI): domain Bacteria; kingdom Pseudomonadati; phylum Pseudomonadota; class Gammaproteobacteria; order Pseudomonadales; family Pseudomonadaceae; genus Pseudomonas; species Pseudomonas sp. MF5691. Next base: position 319,297 of record NZ_JAEKDC010000003.1, on the reverse strand, counting down.
CTGCTTGGGCATCGGCCCCATGCTGTTGGTGTTCAGGAAAGGGCGGGCCCACTTCATGCTGTCCCATGCCACATGTTCTTCGCCGCTGCGGGTCAGGACCTGCACGCCATCTTTTTTAACCTGGGTGACGATGGCCGGATCCAGGCCGCTGATGGAGCGCTGCTTGCCCAGTTCAACCGTCCAGGCGCTCAGGGTCTTGCCTGGCAGGCGCGATTCCGGCCCACGGTAGCCGTGGCGCTGGTCATAGGCGATCAGGCCCTCATGCACCGCGTGGTTGGCGATTTCCTGCAAATTGCTCGGAATGGTCGTGGTGACACGGAAACCTTCGGTGTAGGCATCGCTGCCATAGCGGCCGACCATTTCGGCGCGGGCCATTTCGGCGATATACGGCGCGCTGACCTCGGGCGTCGGCACGTGGTAGCTGGCATTCAACGGCTCGGCCACTGCGCTTTCATAGGCGCTCTGGTCGATCTTGCCCAGCTTGTACATGCGCCCCAGGATCCAGTCGCGGCGCTCCTTGCTGCGGGCCGGGTTGGCCAGCGGGTTAAAGCGTGACGGGGCCTTGGGCAGGCCGGCAATCATTGCCATTTGTGCCAGGCTGGCATCACGAATCGACTTGCCGTAGTACACCTGGGACGCCGCCTCGATCCCATAGGCCCGATTGCCCAGGTAGATCTTGTTGACGTACAGCTCAAGGATTTCGTCCTTGGTCAGTTGGCGTTCGATCTGCAGCGCCAGGAGGATTTCCGTGGCTTTGCGCGAGAAGCTGCGCTCGCTGGTGAGGAAGAAGTTCTTCGCCACCTGCATGGTGATGGTGCTGCCGCCCGATTGAATGTGTCCGCTTTTTACCAGCTGCGTGGCTGCACGCACCAGGCTGCTGGGGTCCACGCCATAGTGGTTGGCAAAATTATCGTCTTCGGCCGATAACAGGGCATTGATGAAATTGGGTGGAATGTCGGCGAAACGGATCGGGGTGCGGCGCATTTCGCCGAACTCCGCGATCAGTTTTTCATCGCTGCTGTAGACCCGCAAAGGAATCTGCAACTGGATACTTCTCAGGGCCTCTACCGAGGGCAATCCCGGACTAAGGTAGAGATAGGCGCCGCTGAACACGAGCAGCAGCCCGCAAACGATAGCGACGAAGGAGTACCCGAAAAACTTCAGCAGACGAATCAAGGCTTTTGGATTTCCAGAGAAAAGAATGGGTTAGGTGTCGGGATAGGCATGACTAAGGATGTATCGACCCGACCTGCAGATAAAAAGCGGGAAAAAACGCTGGGCATTAAAGCATTTTTCGCCTCGAGGCGTCATGGGCGCCGCTCAACCGAGCCGACCGAATGCATCAAGCCCGGAACTGACCAGCCCTGAGACAGGCAAAGCTTTAGGGAGTTTTATGAGAAAGGGATTTTTCAGGCAAAAAGCCGATACCGTGCTGGGTGTGGACATCCAGGACAGCGGCGTGAAGGTTCTGGAGCTGGCTCGCGCCGGCGATGGCTATGCAGTGCACGCGTATGCGAGCCAGCCTTTACCGGGGCATGCGGTGGTCGACGGTAATATCGTTGATCTGGAGGTTGTCGCGCAGACCCTTTCCAAGGCATTGTTCCGGGCGCGGACCCAGGTCGCCCATGCGGCGGTTGCCGTGGCGGGCCCTTCGGTGATCAGCCGGGTGGTTGCGCTGGAGGCGGGGCTTGAAGCAGGCGAGATGGAGCAGCGCCTGCGCTGCGAAGCTGACCAGTACATTCCTTATCCGTTGGATGAGGTTGCAATTGATTTTCAGGTCCAGGGCCCATCGAGTCGTGAACCCGGTTATGTTGATGTGCTGCTTGTGGCATGCCTCAAGGAGCAGGTAGAAGCGCGCGAAGCGGTGCTGGCCATGGCCGGCCTGGTTGCTCGAGTGGTTGATGTAGAGGCGTTTGCCCTGGCGCGGATGACCGATCAGGTGGTCGCCCGGATAGCGCCGGGGAGTGGGATCAATAGTGCACAATGGGCTGCCGATGCCCAGGGATTGCGGGTCGCCTGCGGTTTGGCCCTCAGGAGTTTCGATTGATGACAAGAATCAACCTTTTACCCTGGCGTGAAGAACGCGCTGAGCGCCGTCGCAAATTTTTCCTGATTTTCCTGTTGGCAATTACCACTATTGCCTTGGTCGCCGTCTGGCTGGCCGACCGGGTCATCGACCGCGCGATTGATCGGCAGGTGGCTCGTAACAACCACTTGAGCAAGCAAGTCACGGTATTGGATTCGCGTATCAAGACCATCGACGAACTGCGTGAGCAGCGTCAGCAACTGATGGAGCGGATGAAGGTGGTCGAAGACCTCCAGGGCCATCGCACATCGGGCCAGGAGTTGCTCGACCAGTTGGCCCGCGCCATGCCAGATGGGGTTCAACTGAGCGAGGTCAGCGTCAGTGGCACATCGGTGGAGGTCACTGGTACGGCGGTGTCCAGCGATGATGTCACCCGGCTGATGCGTAGCCTGGAAGCCTCCAATACCCTGCGCGCGCCTAATCTGCGCCATGTACGGGCCGAGGAGGGCGGTGCGGGCAGCGCCTTCCAGTTGATGGTGGACCATGGGGAGCATCAGGAGACGCCGCGGTGAGCCTTGGGTCCAGCCTGTCAGGGCTGGCACTCCCGCAACTCTCCACGCTGTACCGCAACACCGCCCACTGGCCTTTGGCTGGCCGGATTGTGGTGGGCGCGGTGCTTGCCTTGCTGGTGCTGATGGTCGGGAATGCTGTCTACCTGAGCAGCGCGCGCGAGGTCTTGCAGCGTCACGAGGTGGGAGAGATAAGCCTGCGCCAGCAGTTTGCTGCCAAAGCCCGGCAAGCCGCGCAGCATGACAGCGTGGTGCGCGAGCTTGAAACCCTGCGCACCGCCTTCACTGAACAGTTGCGCCAAATGCCGACGCTGAGGCAAATGCCCGGTCTGCTGGACGACTTCACTCGGCTGGGGCAGCTCAGCGGGGTACTGGTGGAGCAGCTCAGTGTGCTGGATGAACACGTGCAGCCGGTGTTCGTCGAGCGGCCGATGCAGCTCAAGCTGCTAGGCACCTATCACGACCTCCTGGCCTTCGTCAGTGGCGTGGCCGGGTTGCCGCAGATCGTTACCCTGCATGACTTTGTCATTCGCCCTGCGGATTCCGAGGGTGGGGCCTTGTTGAGCCTGACGATGCTCGCCAAGACCTACAGGTACAGCGAGCAGGGAGCATTGCCATGAGCCGTTTCAAGGTTGTGGGCCTGGGCCTGGTATTGCTTGCTGGATGCGACAGTGACCCGCAGTTGCAGGCGCTGAATGACGAGTTGCAAACGATTCGCCAGCAAGCGCTGCCTATGGCGGATGAGGTGCCCGTGGCGAGACCGGGGCTACGGTTTGTCTCCAGCTCGCCACCCCTGCGTGACCCCTTCCAGCCGCCGGACCAGCCCGCCAGTCGTCCTACCGGCAAGCCTGGAGCTGCGCCGAACCTCGACCGCCCCCGGCAGTTTCTCGAAGGGTTTGCCGTGGATCAGTTCCAGATGGTCGGCACCCTGTCGCTGGGCGCGCAGAGGTTTGCCCTGCTACGCGGCGCGGCGGGTGTTCATCGCCTGGCGGTGGGGGATTACCTGGGGACTGATCATGGGCGCGTGGTGGCGATCCATGAGGGGCAGTTGGAGCTGGTCGAGCTTTTCCCCGATGGTGAGGGCGCCTGGCTTGAGCGTCCGCGCACTTTGGTATTGAACGTGAACTCATAACGGAAGCAAAAAATGAAAAGGATTATTTCGTCCTTCGGTGTGGCGCTATGGATAGCGTTCACAGCACCGATGACTGAGGCTGTGCCCAAGCGAATCGACCTGATTCAATTGCCTCCTCCCGGTAGTTCGCCCTTGAACACAGCGCGTGGCCCATTTACCGGCAACAGGCTGTCCCTCAACTTTCAGGACATTGAGGTGCGCGCCGTCTTGCAGCAGATTGCCGATGTGGCCGGGCTCAACCTGGTGGCCGGTGATGATGTGCAAGGCTCGATAACCCTGCGCCTCAAGGATGTGCCGTGGGACCAGGCCCTGGACCTGGTGTTGCAGGCCAAGGGCCTGGACCGGCGGGTGACCGCCAACGTGCTGCTGGTGGCCCCGGCCGAGGAACTGGCCGCACGGGAGTTGCTGGCCCTGGAGTCGCGCAAGTTGATGACCGAGCTGACGCCACTGCGTCGGGAGCTGCTGCAAGTCAATTACGCCAAGGCGTCTGAGCTGGCCAAGCTGTTCCAGTCGGTGACCGGGCTGGAGGGGGCGACCGATGAGCGCGGTTCGGTGACGGTGGATGACCGCACCAACAACATCATCGCCTACCAGACGGGCGAGCGCCTGGAGGAGCTGCGGCGCATCGTCAGTCAGTTGGATGTGCCGGTACGCCAGGTGATGATCGAGGCGCGGATAGTCGAGGCCAATGTCGACTATGACAAAAGCGTGGGGGTGCGCTGGGGCGGGTTGCTGCGCAGTAAAGGTAATTGGAGTGGGGGCGGGGTCGATAAAAAACCGTCCGGTGAGGGCGAGTCGCCCGATAGCTCACCGTTCGTTGACCTGGGCGTGGTCAGCCCGAGCTCCGGCCTGGGCATCGCCTTTATCACCGATAACGTGCTGCTGGACCTGGAACTCACGGCCATGGAAAAAGGCGGCAATGGCGAAGTGATCTCCCAGCCCAAGGTGGTCACCTCCAACAAGGAAACTGCGCGGATTCTCAAGGGCACCGAGATTCCTTACCAGGAAGCCACGTCCGAGGGGGCGACCTCGGTCTCGTTCAAGGAAGCCTCGCTGTCCCTGGAGGTGACGCCGCAAATCACCCCCGATGACCAGGTGATCATGGAGGTTCGGGTGACCAAGGATGAGCCCGACTACCTGAACAAACTCAACGATGTGCCGCCGATCAAGAAGAACGAGGTCAACGCCAAGGTTCTGGTCAGGGACGGCGAGACCATCGTCCTCGGTGGGGTTTTCTCCAAAAACCAAAGCAAGGTGGTAGATAAAGTGCCATTTTTGGGCGATGTGCCGTATCTTGGCCGCCTTTTCCGGCGTGATGTGGTTGCCCAAAGAAAATCCGAGCTGCTGGTATTCCTGACTCCGCGTATTATGAATAACCAGGCGATTGCTGTGAGTCGTTGATTCTGTGCGAAATTTGATTCTTGTAGGGCCGATGGGGGCTGGAAAAAGCACCATCGGCCGTTTGCTGGCCAAAGAGCTGCGCCTGCCATTCAAAGACTCCGATAAGGAAATTGAATTGCGCACGGGCGCCAATATCCCGTGGATCTTCGATAAGGAAGGCGAGCTGGGCTTTCGTGATCGCGAGCAGGCAATGATTGCCGAGCTGTGCGGCTGCGATGGCGTGGTATTGGCCACCGGCGGCGGCGCCGTGATGCGCGAGGAAAATCGGCGGGCGCTGCATGCTGGCGGTCGGGTGATCTATTTGCATGCGTCGGTCGAGCAGCAGGTCGGGCGCACCGCACGTGACCGCAACCGGCCATTACTGCGCACCGCCAACCCCGAGAAAACCCTGCGGGACTTGCTGGCGCTGCGCGATCCGCTTTATCGGGAAATCGCCGATCTGGTGGTGGAAACCGATGAACGGCCACCGCGCATGGTCGTAATCGACATTCTCGAGCGCCTGCAGCAACTGCCGCCCCGTTAAAGCCAGGGCCGAAATGCGCTATCCTCGGCAGCGCGTTACAGCCGTCCGAGGTGTGGCGTAGAGCCATCAGGCAGCGTCCGATCTCGACGGTGCCGACAACGTTAATACAGGGCAGGATGCCTGCTTCCATCTTCAGCGCGGGGACACATGCAGACACTTAAGGTCGATCTTGGCGAGCGTAGCTACCCGATCCATATTGGCGAGGGTTTGTTGGACCAGCCCGAGTTGCTCGCGCCGCACATTGCCGGGCGACAAGTGGCGATCATCTCCAACGAGACCGTGGCGCCGCTCTACCTTGAGCGCCTGAGTCGCAGCCTTGCGGCGTATTCGGTGATCTCGGTGATTCTTCCCGACGGCGAAGCCTTCAAGAACTGGGAAACCCTGCAGCTGATTTTTGACGGCCTGCTCACCGCGCGCCACGACCGGCGGACCACGGTAGTGGCCCTTGGTGGCGGCGTGATCGGCGACATGGCCGGTTTTGCGGCGGCCTGTTACCAGCGTGGTGTGGACTTTATCCAGGTGCCGACCACCCTGCTGTCCCAGGTCGATTCGTCGGTGGGCGGCAAGACCGGGATCAACCATCCCCTGGGCAAAAACATGGTTGGCGCGTTCTACCAGCCCAATGCTGTGTTGATCGACACCGCTACCCTCAACACCTTGCCGCCCCGCGAGCTGTCGGCGGGCCTGGCGGAAGTCATCAAGTACGGGTTGATCTGCGACGAGCCGTTCCTGACCTGGCTTGAAGAGCACGTCGATGCCTTGCGCAACCTGGATCAGGTGGCGCTGACCGAAGCTATCTCCCGCTCCTGCGCGGCCAAGGCGCTGGTGGTCAATGCCGACGAACGTGAGTCTGGTGTGCGTGCCACCTTGAACCTGGGCCACACCTTCGGCCATGCGATTGAAACTCACATGGGCTATGGTGTCTGGTTGCATGGAGAGGCCGTAGCGGCTGGCACAGTGATGGCGTTGGAGATGTCGCAACGCCTGGGCTGGATCAGTGTCCAAGAGCGTGATCGCGGTATCCGCCTGTTCCAGCGCGCCGGGTTGCCGGTCATCCCCCCTGAGGAGATGACCGAGGCTGATTTCCTTGAACATATGGCGATAGACAAAAAAGTGATCGATGGTCGTTTGCGTCTGGTGCTGTTGCGCCGAATGGGCGAAGCGGTAGTGACCGACGATTATCCGAAAGAGATTCTACAGGCCACGCTGGGAGCGGATTACCGCGCCCTGGCCCAGCTGAAAGGTTAACCAGATCCCGATGACTAGTTTGCATGCCGACGAGGCTTTCCTCGGCCATTACCAGTTGAGCCACGACCCTTTTGCGCCACGGGTTCCCGGTTTCAAGTTTTTCCCTGCGCAGCGCAAGCCGGTGCTGGGGCAGTTGCATCACCTGGCGCGCTACAGCCAGTTGCTGCTGGTGGTCACTGGCCCCCTGGGCAGCGGCAAGACTTTGCTGCGCCAGGCCCTGGTGGCCAGCACTAACAAGCAATCGGTGCAGAGCGTGGTGGTTTCCGCCCGTGGTGCCGGCGATGCGGCAGGCGTGTTGCGCCAGGTTGCCCAGGCGCTGGACGTGGCGAATGCCGAGCCCACCGCCATTCTCAAGCAAGTGGTGCAGTTGGGCCTGACCGGCCAGGAAGTCTACCTGCTGGTGGACGATGCCGAGCAGCTCGACGAGTCCGCTCTGGAAGCGTTGCTGGCCCTGGCGGCGGGTACGCCGGAAGGTCGTCCCCATGTCTTCCTGTTCGGTGAGGCGTCGCTGATTGCCGATCTGGAGCAGCTCAGTGGCGAGCAAGAGCTGTTTCACGTCATCGAATTGCAGCCCTACGAAGAAGAAGAAACCCGCGAGTACCTGGCCCAGCGCCTTGAAGGTGCCGGCCAGGGCATCGAACTTTTCTCTGCCCAGCAGATCTCTGATATTCACGAAAGCTCCGACGGCTGGCCTGGCACCATCAACCAGGTTGCCCGCGATGCAATGATCGAAGCCATGATTGCCAGCCGCTCTGCGGTTAAGCGTCCAAAGATGGGGTTCACCATGCCGAAGAAACACGTACTGGCGATTTCTGCCGTTGTCGTGGTTGCCGTAGCCGCCGCCTGGTTGATTCCTGGCCGCAGCAAGGCACCGACCGCACCAGGCGCGCCTACCGAGCAGGCACAACTGCCACTGGGCAAGCCCACCACCAATGGCGCACCTGCCGTTGAGTTTGCCGGTTCCGGCCAGCCTACCAACCTGCCGATGGTTGGCCAGCCGGTCATGCGTGGCCCGTTGGCAGAAGAGGCCGGCGCCATCTCCGAAGGCGACGACGGTGTGCCGGTAGAAGGCTCCAGCGCCACGCCGCCGACCGTTACCACCGTAGCTCCGCCACCTGGTGAAACAGCCAGCCCGGCACCTGTGCCGGCGGCCAAGCCAACGCCTGCGCCGACCCAGGTTGCCACCGCCAAGCCAGCCCCGGCGCCAGTGGTCAAGCCGACGCCAGCCCCGGTGGCCAAGCCCGCGCCAGCCGCCAAGCCTGCTGAAAAACCGGTGACCGTGGCCAAGGCTGCTGCCGGCAGCGGCTGGTACGGCAGCCAACCGGCCAAGAACTATGTGGTGCAGATCCTCGGCACCAGCTCCGAAGGCAACGCCCAGGCGTTCGTCAAAGAGCACGGCGGCGAGTACCGTTACTTCAAGAAAGTGCTCAACGGCAAGCCTCTCTACGTGATCACCTACGGCAGTTTCCCGAGCCGTGCGGCTGCCGATTCCGCTATCAAAGCCTTGCCAGCGAAGGTCCAGGCTGGTAAACCTTGGCCTCGCACTGTTGCCAGCGTTCAACAAGAACTCGCAACAACTCGCTGAAGAACCGGCGACCTTACCCAGGTCGCCCTCCCAGCACCTCAAAAAAACTACAACAGCGTGCAGCCCTGAAGGCCGCGCGCTTTGTGGTGTCTGCGCCACAGTGGCTTTTGAGTAGTAGCAGTCAGAATTAAAAAAGTTTTGACTAGCACAGCATATCGCTTTAAACCTTTCATAAATGCGACATAGATTTGCGACAGTTCGTCGCCAAATTTGTGGGCGTCTGTGTCGGTGTGTACAATGACCTCCCTTTTGCCCCCGCTAAGCCGGCGTACGTTCGGCGTGGAAGGTAACCGGTTGAATTGAAAAGAAATTTGCCTCGAAATAAGAGGCAGCCTGGTGAGAAAGTGTCTATGAAAGCAGGTCTGTACCAACCCGACGAATTCAAGGATAACTGTGGTTTCGGCCTGATAGCCCATATGCAGGGCGAACCCAGTCATACCCTTCTGCAAACGGCCATCGAGGCCCTGACCTGCATGACCCACCGCGGTGGGATCAACGCCGACGGCAAAACCGGTGACGGTTGTGGCTTGCTGATTCAAAAGCCCGACCTGTTCCTGCGCGCTGTCGCCAAGGAAACCTTCGGCGCCGATTTGCCCAAGCAATACGCGGTGGGCATGGTGTTCTTCAACCAGGACCCGGTCAAAGCCGAGGCCGCTCGCGAGAACATGAACCGCGAGATCCTCGCTGCCGGCCTGCAACTCGTTGGCTGGCGCAAAGTGCCGATCGACACCAGCGTGCTCGGCCGCCTGGCCCACGAGCGCCTGCCGCAGATCGAACAAGTGTTTATCGCAGGCGACGGCCTGAGCGACCAGGACATGGCGATCAAGCTGTTCACCTCGCGTCGCCGTTCGTCCGTGGCCAACGCCCTGGACACCGACCACTACATCTGCAGCTTTTCCCACAAGACCATCATTTATAAAGGCCTGATGATGCCGGCGGACTTGACCGCCTTCTATCCGGACCTGAGCGATGAGCGCCTGCAAACCGCGATCTGCGTGTTCCACCAGCGCTTCTCCACCAATACCCTGCCGAAATGGCCGCTGGCCCAGCCATTCCGCTTCCTCGCCCACAACGGCGAGATCAACACCATCACCGGCAACCGCAACTGGGCCGTGGCCCGTCGCACCAAGTTCGCCAACGACCTGATGGACCTCGAAGAGCTCGGCCCACTGGTCAACCGTGTGGGTTCCGACTCCTCGAGCATGGACAACATGCTCGAACTGATGGTCACCGGCGGCATCGACCTGTTCCGTGGCGTGCGCATGATCATTCCGCCTGCGTGGCAGAACGTCGAGACCATGGACCCCGATCTGCGGGCGTTCTATGAGTACAACTCGATGCACATGGAACCGTGGGACGGCCCGGCCGGGGTGGTCATGACCGATGGTCGCTACGCGGTGTGCCTGCTCGACCGTAACGGCCTGCGCCCGGCGCGTTGGGTGACCACCACCAACGGCTTCATCACCTTGGCTTCGGAAGTTGGCGTGTGGAACTACCAGCCTGAAGACGTGATTGCCAAAGGCCGCGTCGGCCCTGGTCAGATCCTTGCCGTGGACACCGAAACCGGGCAGATCCTCGACACCGATGCCATCGACAACCGCTTGAAGTCGCGTCACCCGTACAAGCAATGGCTGCGCAAGAACGCCCTGCGCATCCAGGCGACCATGGAAGACAACGACCACGGTTCGGCGTTCTATGACGTCGACCAGCTCAAGCAGTACATGAAGATGTACCAGGTCACGTTCGAGGAGCGCGACCAGGTGCTGCGCCCACTCGGCGAGCAAGGCTACGAGGCGGTCGGCTCCATGGGCGACGATACGCCGATGGCCGTGCTGTCCCAGCGCGTGCGCACGCCGTATGACTATTTCCGCCAGCAGTTCGCCCAGGTCACCAACCCGCCGATCGACCCGCTGCGTGAAGCCATCGTCATGTCCCTGGAAGTGTGCCTCGGTGCCGAGCGCAATATCTTCCAGGAATCGCCAGAGCACGCTTCGCGCGTGATCCTCAGCTCGCCGGTGATTTCCCCGGCCAAGTGGCGTTCGCTGATGACCCTGGAGCGTCCAGGCTTCGACCGGCAGATCATCGACCTGAACTACGACGAGAGCCTCGGCCTGGAAGCCGCTGTGCGCAACGTCGCCGATCAGGCTGAAGAAGCCGTGCGCGCCGGTCGTACCCAGATCGTGCTGACCGACCGCCATATCGCCCCAGGCAAGCTGCCGATCCACGCTTCCCTGGCTACCGGCGCGGTGCACCATCGCCTGACCGAAAAAGGCCTGCGTTGCGACTCCAACATCCTCGTCGAAACCGCCACCGCCCGCGACCCGCACCACTTTGCGGTGCTGATCGGCTTTGGCGCCTCGGCCGTTTACCCGTTCCTCGCGTACGAAGTGCTGGGCGACCTGATCCGTACCGGTGAAGTGTTGGGTGACCTCTACGAGGTATTCAAGAACTACCGTAAAGGCATCACCAAGGGCTTGCTGAAGATCCTGTCGAAGATGGGCATCTCCACCGTCACCTCTTACCGTGGCGCGCAGTTGTTCGAGGCCATCGGCCTGTCGGAAGAAGTCTGCGAACTGAGTTTCCGTGGCGTGCCAAGCCGCATCAAGGGCGCGCGTTTCGTCGATATCGAAGCCGAACAGAAAGCCCTGGCCTTGGAGGCCTGGAGCGCGCGCAAGCCGATCCAGCAAGGTGGCCTGCTCAAGTTCGTGCACGGTGGCGAATACCACGCCTACAACCCGGACGTGGTCAGCACCCTGCAAGCCGCTGTGCAGCAGGGCGACTACGCCAAGTTCAAGGAATACACCGCGCTGGTGGATAACCGCCCGGTGTCGATGATCCGCGACCTGTTCCAGGTGAAAACCCTGGACACGCCGTTGGCTATCAGCGAAATCGAACCACTGGAGTCGATCCTCAAGCGTTTCGACTCTGCCGGTATCTCCCTGGGCGCCTTGTCTCCCGAGGCCCACGAAGCCCTGGCCGAAGCCATGAACCGCCTGGGTGCGCGTTCCAACTCCGGCGAAGGTGGCGAAGACCCGGCGCGCTACGGCACCATCAAGAGTTCGAAAATCAAGCAGGTCGCCACTGGCCGTTTCGGCGTAACCCCGGAATACCTGGTCAACGCCGAAGTGCTGCAGATCAAAGTCGCCCAGGGCGCCAAGCCCGGTGAGGGCGGCCAGCTGCCAGGCGGCAAGGTCAACGGTCTGATCGCCAAGCTGCGTTATGCAGTGCCGGGCGTGACCCTGATTTCGCCGCCGCCGCACCACGACATCTACTCGATTGAAGACTTGTCGCAGCTGATTTTCGACCTCAAGCAAGTCAACCCGCAGGCCCTGGTCTCGGTGAAACTGGTCGCGGAAGCCGGCGTCGGCACCATCGCCGCTGGCGTGGCCAAGGCCTATGCCGACCTGATCACCATCTCCGGCTATGACGGCGGCACCGGCGCTTCGCCGCTGACCTCGATCAAGTACGCCGGCGCACCGTGGGAGCTGGGCCTGGCCGAGACTCACCAGACCCTGCGCGGCAACGACCTGCGCGGCAAGGTCCGGGTGCAGACCGACGGCGGCCTGAAAACCGGCCTCGACGTGATCAAGGCCGCGATCCTCGGCGCTGAAAGCTTCGGCTTCGGTACCGCACCGATGATCGCCCTGGGCTGCAAATACCTGCGCATCTGCCACCTGAACAACTGCGCGACCGGCGTGGCCACGCAGAACGAGAAGCTGCGCAAGGATCACTACATCGGCACCGTCGACATGGTGGTGAACTTCTTCACCTACGTCGCCGAAGAAACCCGTGAATGGCTGGCCAAGCTCGGCGTGCGCTCCCTGGAAGAGCTGATCGGGCGTACCGATCTGCTGGACATCCTCGAAGGCCAGACCGCCAAGCAACAGCACCTGGACCTGACGCCGCTGTTGGGCAGCGATCACATCCCGGCAGACAAGCCACAATTCTGCCAGGTGGATCGCAACCCGCCGTTCGACAAAGGCCTGTTGGCCGAGAAAATGGTCGACATGGCCGGCTCCTCGATCAATGACGCCAGCGGTGGCGAGTTCGCCCTGGATATCTGCAACTGCGACCGTTCCATCGGCGCGCGGATCTCCGGCGAAATCGCCCGCAAACACGGCAACCAGGGCATGGCCAAGGCGCCGATCACTTTCCGCTTCAAGGGCACTGCGGGCCAGAGCTTTGGCGTGTGGAACGCCGGCGGCCTGCACATGTACCTCCAAGGCGACGCCAACGACTACGTGGGCAAGGGCATGACCGGCGGCAAGCTGGTGATCGTTCCGCCAGCGGGTAGCATTTACAAGACCCAGGACAGTGCCATCATCGGCAACACCTGCTTGTACGGCGCTACCGGTGGCAAGCTGTTCGCTGCCGGTACGGCCGGCGAGCGTTTCGCCGTGCGTAACTCCGGTGCCCACACCGTGGTCGAAGGCACTGGCGATCACTGCTGCGAGTACATGACCGGTGGTTTCGTCTGCGTCTTGGGCAAGACCGGTTACAACTTCGGTTCGGGCATGACTGGCGGTTTCGCCTACGTGCTGGACCAGGACAACACCTTCGTCGACAAGGTCAACCACGAGTTGGTCGAGATCCAGCGGATCAGCGGCGAGGCCATGGAGTCCTACCGGAACCACTTGCAGCACGTGCTGGACGAGTACGTCGAGGAAACCGGCAGCGAATGGGGTCGTAACCTCGCCGAGAACCTCGATGATTACCTGCGTCGTTTCTGGCTGGTCAAGCCCAAGGCTGCCAACCTGAAATCGTTGCTTTCCAGCATCCGTGCCAACCCGCAGTGATATGCGCCTGAAGAGTTTGATGAGGTTTTAACATGGCTGAACGTCTGAATAACGACTTCCAGTTCATCGATGTCGGGCGCAAAGATCCGAAGAAGAAACTGTTGCGTCAACGCAAGAAAGAGTTCGTGGAGATCTACGAACCCTTCAAACCCCAGCACTCGGCCGATCAGGCCCACCGCTGCCTGGGGTGCGGTAACCCGTATTGCGAATGGAAGTGCCCGGTGCACAACTTCATTCCCAACTGGCTCAAGCTGGTGGCCGAGGGCAATATCCTCGCCGCCGCCGAGCTGTCGCACCAGACCAACACCCTGCCGGAAGTCTGCGGCCGGGTTTGTCCCCAGGATCGTCTGTGCGAGGGTGCCTGCACCCTCAACGACGGCTTTGGTGCGGTGACCATCGGCTCGGTGGAGAAGTACATCACCGACACCGCGTTCGCCATGGGCTGGCGCCCGGACATGTCCAAGGTCAAGCCGACCGGCAAGCGCGTGGCGATTATCGGCGCGGGCCCGGCGGGCCTGGGTTGTGCTGACGTGCTGGTGCGTGGCGGTGTGACCCCGGTGGTGTTCGACAAGAACCCGGAAATCGGTGGCCTGCTGACCTTCGGCATCCCCGAGTTCAAGCTGGAAAAGACCGTGCTGAGTAATCGCCGCGAAGTCTTCACCGGCATGGGTATCGAGTTCCGTCTCAACACCGAAATCGGCAAAGACATCACCATGGAGCAACTGCTCGAAGAATACGATGCGGTATTCATGGGCATGGGCACCTACACCTACATGAAGGGCGGCTTTGCCGGTGAGGACCTGCCGGGCGTGTATGACGCGCTCGACTTCCTGATCGCCAACGTCAACCGCAACCTGGGCTTTGAAAAGTCGCCGGAAGATTTCGTCGACATGAAAGGCAAGAAGGTCGTGGTACTGGGCGGTGGTGACACCGCGATGGACTGCAACCGCACGTCGATCCGCCAGGGCGCCAAGTCGGTGACCTGTGCCTATCGCCGTGACGAGGCCAACATGCCGGGCTCGCGCAAAGAGGTGAAGAACGCCAAGGAAGAAGGCGTGAAATTCCTCTACAACCGCCAGCCGATCGCGATTGTCGGTGAAGACCGCGTCGAAGGCGTGAAGGTGGTCGAGACCCGTCTCGGCGAACCGGACGCCCGGGGCCGCCGCAGCCCCGAGCCGATCCCGGGTTCCGAAGAGATCATCCCGGCTGACGCCGTGGTCATCGCTTTCGGCTTCCGCCCAAGCCCGGCGCCGTGGTTCGAGCAGTTCCAGATCCAGACCGACAGCCAGGGCCGCGTCGTGGCCCCGGAACAAGGCCAGTACAAGCACCAGACCAGCAACCCGAAAATCTTCGCCGGTGGCGATATGGTGCGCGGCTCTGACCTGGTGGTGACGGCGATCTTCGAAGGCCGCAACGCCGCCGAGGGCATCCTGGACTACTTGCAGGTCTAATACTGATCCCCCTGGAATGGGATCAAAAATGTGGGAGCGGGCTTGCTCGCGAATGCGATCTAACAGTGACCAGATATGTCCACTGACAACCCGCATTCGCGAGCAAGCCCGCTCCCACATTTGTTTTGCGGTGCTTTCATGTCCGCGACAAATTGACCCGATAGACAAAAGGCTGACCTGTAACCGTGCCTTTTGCGTCCGGCTCTGAGAAAATGCCCGCACTTTTTTTGCGGATGCCGACATGACTGCCCTCAAGAACGACCGTTTCCTTCGTGCCCTGCTCAAGCAACCCGTAGACGTCACCCCCGTGTGGATGATGCGTCAAGCCGGTCGCTACCTGCCGGAGTACCGCGCCAGCCGCGCCAACGCGGGCGATTTCATGAGCTTGTGCATGAACCCGGAGTTCGCCTGCGAAGTCACGATGCAGCCGCTGGACCGCTATCCACAACTGGATGCGGCCATTCTTTTCTCCGATATCCTGACCATCCCCGATGCCATGGGCCAAGGCCTGTACTTTGAAACCGGCGAAGGTCCACGCTTCAAGAAAGTGATCAGCACCCTGGCCGACATCGAAGCCCTGCCGATCCCGGACCCACACAAAGACCTCGGTTACGTGATGGACGCCGTCAGCACCATCCGCCGTGAACTCAATGGCCGCGTACCGCTGATCGGCTTCTCCGGCAGCCCGTGGACCCTGGCCACCTATATGGTCGAAGGCGGTTCGTCGAAAGACTTCCGCAAGACCAAGGCCATGCTCTACGACAACCCACAAGCCATGCACTTGCTGCTGGACAAGCTGGCGCAGTCGGTCGTGTCCTACCTCAACGGCCAGATCATGGCCGGCGCGCAAGCGGTGCAGATCTTCGACACCTGGGGCGGCAACCTGTCGGCGGCGGCGTACCAGGAGTTCTCCCTGGCCTACATGCGCAAAATCGTCAGTGGCCTGATCCGCGAACACGAAGGCCGCAAAGTGCCGGTGATCCTGTTCACCAAGGGTGGCGGTCTGTGGCTGGAAAGCATCGCTGATGCGGGCGCCGATGCGCTGGGCCTGGACTGGACCTGCGACCTGGGCGAAGCCCGTCGCCGCGTCGGCAACCAGGTGGCCCTGCAAGGCAACATGGACCCGACCGTGCTCTACGCCAAGCCGGAAGCGATCCGCGCCGAAGTGGGCCGCATCCTCGCCAGCTACGGCAAGGGCAGCGGCCACGTGTTCAACCTCGGCCATGGCATCACCCCGGAAGTGAACCCAGAGCATGCAGGCGCGTTCCTGCGTGCGGTGCATGAGTTGTCGGCGCAGTATCACGAGTAAGCATCAGCTAATAAAAAACCGGCTCAGGCCGGTTTTTTATTGGCTGACGATTGTTGTAGGAGCCGGCTTGCCGGCGATGACATGCCTGAGCCTTGTGGTGATTCTTCGGGCCACATCGCTGGCAAGCCAGCTCCTACAGTTTGAGCGGTGGCAACTTGGCCAGTTTCAACGCCACCAGCAGCGCCACGATCAGCAGCGCGATGATAAACCCGCCAATCCCGTTCCATCCGGCGTAATGCCAGAAAAACCCACCGGCCGTCCCGGCAATGCTCGACCCTGCGTAATAACTGAACAGGTACAGCGACGACGCCTGCCCCTTGGCTTTCAGGGCGCGGCGGCCGATCCAGCTGCTGGCTACCGAGTGGGCGCCGAAGAAGCCGAAAGTGAAGATCAGCATGCCGATGATGATCAGTGGCAGCGGGCTGAACAGGGTCAGGGTGATGCCGGCCAGCATCAGCACAATCGTGGCCCAGAGTACGCGACGGCGGCCGAGGCGGTCGGCCAGCGAGCCAATCTTCGCCGAGCTGTAGATGCCCGACAGGTACACCACCGACAGCAGGCCCACCACCGCCTGGCTCAGGTCATAGGGATCGGCCAGCAAGCGGTAGCCGATGTAGTTGAACAGCGTGACAAACGCCCCCATCAACACAAAGGCCTCAAGAAACAGCCAGGGCAGGCCGGCATCCTTGAAGTGCATGACGAAACCGTTGACCAGGTTGCGCGGCTTGAGGCTGCTGGCGCGGAAGTTGCGCGAGGGCGGCAGGATCTTCCAGAACACCGTCGCCGCAATCAGCGCCAGTGCGCCGATGATCAGCATTGCCGTGTGCCAGCTGACAAAGTCGATCAATACGCCAGTGATCAGGCGCCCGCTCATGCCCCCAATCGCGTTGCCGCCGATGTACAGGCCCATGGCCAGGCCGATGTGCTGCGGGTGGATCTCTTCGCTGAGGTAGGTCATGGCCACGGCCGCCAGGCCACTGAGGGACAGACCGAGCAGCGCGCGCATCCACAGGATGCCTTCCCAGGTCGGCATCAGGCCGCTGGCGATGGTGCACACGGCTGCGCAGAACAGCGAGGTGACCATCACCGGTTTGCGCCCCAGGCGGTCGGAAATCGGCCCGGTGATCAGCAGGCCAAAGGCAAGCATCGCGGTGGAGACGGAGAGGATCAGGCTGCTCTGCGCGGCGTTGATGGAAAACTCGTGGGACAGCACCGGCATCATCGGCTGTACGCAATACAGCAGGGCAAAGGTGGCAAAGCCCCCGGAAAACAGCGCCAGCACTGTACGCATAAACAACGGCGTACCTTTTTCGATGTACACGTCGTTGAGTTGCGCCACCACCTCATCCAGGGCAGTGGGCGGACGTTCTTGGGCAAGCGGAGCGACGGCAGCTTTCACGCGGGACCTCGGGAAGCAAAGGCAGCCAGGACTGGCCATGCAAAAAGAATATAGCTGGCTAATGATTCTTTCCAATATATTGTTCGACCTGTTTGATAGCTTTTACGACCTAATGAGGTTTTCATGGAATTGCGCCACTTGCGCTACTTCATCGCCGTGGCTGAAGAGCTGCATTTCGGCCGGGCCGCCCAGGTCCTGGGCATCTCTCAGCCGCCCTTGAGCCAGCAGATCCAGGCGCTGGAGCAGGAGGTCGGCGCCCGGTTGTTCGAACGCACCAATCGTCGGGTCGAGCTGAGCGAGGCCGGGCGCTTGTTCCTCACGGAAGCCCGCCTGGTACTGGCCCAGGTCGACAAGGCTGCGGATGTGGCACGCCGGGCGCAGTTGGGGGAGCTGGGGGAACTGAAGATTGGCTTCACCTCTTCGGCGCCGTTCAACTCCAGCATCCCACAGGCGATTTTTGCTTTTCGCCAGGCCTTCCCGGCAGTGCATTTGAATTTGCAGGAGATGAGCAGCACCGAGGTGGCTGATGCGCTGGGGGACGAAACGATCCAGGTCGGCTTGATGCGCCCGTTGCCATTGCCCGATGCATTGAGTGTCGTAGAGCTGATGCGTGAGCCCCTGGTGGCGGTACTCAGTGCCGGGCATCCGTTGGCGCAAGGCAGCGAGCGCGGTTTGCACCTGACGCAGTTGGCTGAAGAACCCTTCGTATTCTTCCCACGGGCCTACGGTAGTGGTTTGTACGCACAGTTGATCAACCTGGCCCGCGATGCCGGTTTCAGCCCGCACTTCGCCCAGGAGGCGGGCGAGGCCATGACCATCATCGGCCTGGTGGCGGCGGGGTTGGGAGTCTCGGTGTTGCCGGCGTCATACCAGCGCATCCGCATCGACGGTGTGGTCTACCGCACCTTGCTCGACCCGGAGGCGGTAACGGCAGTGTGGCTGGTGCAGCGCAAGGACCAGCAGTCACCCATGGCCAAGGCGTTTGTCGAGCTGCTGACGCGTAAGGCGTTGGTGTAGCGGCGTTCACATATCAGGTACCGGAACCGTTTGTTTTTCACTGAGTGACATGGATGACACTTCTCTATCAGCCCAAAGAAGGCAGTGTGTTGATTTGTGATTTTCGAGGCTATGAGGTGCCGGAAATCATCAAGATCAGACCCGTCATTGTGATACGCAGGCACAGGACCAATAAGCTGTTGGTAACGGTTGTGCCCCTAAGTACCACGGCGCCGCAGACGGTACTCGCACACCACTTGCAGCTTGAAAGCTAACCCAGTGTGCTGGGCGAAATGCGACAGCGTTGCCACCGTCAGCCTTGGACGACTTGATCGAATCAAGCGTAAGGATCGGCATGGCAAACGAACTTACAAAATCGCTGAACTTTCCAGTGAGCAGTTTTTAGCTGTTAAGGCCAAGCCAGCCTGCTTGTGAAGAGGGCGCCGAAAGGCGCCCTTTGTCGTTTCTGGTGCAAGGTAGATGCCGGTTTTTCAGGCGCCGATCAGTTCTGCTTCGACGTCCCCGTCTCCTTGAACAACTGCGCCGCGGTACCCGCTTGCGCGGCGCCGTTAGAGCGCAACGCGGCCATGATGTCGCGGTCGAGCATGCTCACCCAGCGGTTGTAGTTGCGATGGATCTTGCCGTTCTTGTAGCCCAGTTCCTGGCTGTCGCGATACGTGATGGCGTAGCTGGTGCCGGTGTAGCGAATGTCGATTTCGGCGTAGTAGCGGTTGCGCACATTGATCTGGGCCTGGATCAGGCGTGGGTCGGCGCGTTGCACGGTCCAGTTGCGCTTGTCCAGGGCGGTGAGGATGCTCTGTTTCATTTTCTCTTCACTGACCTGCTCGTTGGCGGCAAGCGCGTGCTGGGTGTTGAGCACCGGCTTGCTGGTGCAGCCGGCAGCGGTCAGCAGCGTCAGGGCGATAAGGGTGGCGCGTAGCAACGAAGACATTGCGTTCTCTCCAATCAAATAAAAGGCTTACTGCCAGCGGCGAAAGATCAGCGACGTGTTGACGCCGCCAAAGGCAAAGTTGTTGTTCATCACGTAGCCGTTGTGCATCTGGCGGAACTCGCCGCGCAGGTAATCCAGCTCGCCGCAGCGCGGGTCCACTTGATCGAGGTTGAAGGTCGGCACGTACTGGTCGCGGTTCATCATCTCGATGCTGAACCACGACTCCAGCGCCCCGCAGGCGCCCAGGGTATGGCCGAGGAAACTCTTCTGCGAGCTGATGGGCATGCGGCTGCCGAACAGGCTGCTGGTGGCCAGGGTTTCGGCAATGTCACCTTGTTCGGTGGCGGTGCCGTGGCCGTTCACATAACCGATGGCATCCGGCGCCAGGCCGGCATCTTCGAGGGCCAGCTCCATGGCGCGGCGCATGGTGGTCTGTTCAGGTCGCGTGGTGTGCTGGCCGTCGGCGTTGCTGCCAAAACCAACGATTTCGGCATGGATATGCGCACCACGGGCCAGGGCATGTTCCAGCTCCTCAAGCACCAGCATGCCGCCGCCTTCGCCGATCACCAGGCCGTCGCGACCGCTGTCGTAGGGCCGTGGGCTGGTTTGCGGCGCGTCGTTTTTCAGGCTGGTGGCGTAGAGCGCGTCAAACACCATGGCTTCGGTGGGGCACAGTTCTTCGGCGCCACCGGCTAGCATCAGTGGCAGGCGGCCGAACTTGATCGCTTCATAGGCATAGCCGATGCCCTGGCTGCCGCTGGTACACGCGCTGGACGTGGGGATCAGGCGCCCGGTGAGGCCAAAAAAGATGCTGATATTGGCCGCCGTGGTGTGCGGCATCATGCGCACGTAGGAGTTGGCGTTCAGACCCTCGGCCACCGAGTTGAGCAGCATATTGCCGAATGCCTTGATCTCGTCGGTGCTGCCGGTGGATGAGCCGCAGGCGACACCCATGCGCCCATCCTTGATCGACGCATCGCCCAGCAGGCCTGCGTCCTGCAACGCCTGCTCGGCGGCCCACACCGCCAGGCGCGAGACCCGGCCCATGCTGCGCAATTGTTTGCGGGTCCAGTGGGCCGGCACCACAAAGTCGTCAATCGGCCCGGCCAGGCGGGTGTTCAGTTCGCTGAAGCGATCCCACTCGTCCATGCGCCGGATACCGCTGCGCCGGGCGCGGAAGTTGGCGACGATGGTGTCCCAGTCGCTGCCCAGGGAGGTCATGCCGGCCATGCCGGTGACTACCACACGTTTCATCAGCACAGGCCCCCGTTCACGGCCAGGACCTGGCGGGTGATGTAGCCGGCCTCGGCTGACATCAGGAAGTTCACCGCACTGGCGACCTCTTCGGGGGTGCCCATGCGTTGCGCGGGGATCATTTTCATCAGTTCTTCCACCGGCACATTCTCATCGAGCATTGCCGTGTCGATCAGGCCCGGGGCCACGCAGTTGACGGTGATCTTGCGCTTGCCCAGCTCAATGGCCAGGGCCTTGGCGGCGCCGATCAGGCCGGCCTTGGACGCGCTGTAGTTGACCTGGCCACGGTTGCCGATCAGCCCCGAGACCGAGGTAATACATACAATGCGCCCGGCCGCACGACGCCGGATCATCGGCATCATCACTGGGTGTAGCACGTTATAGAAACCATCGAGATTGGTACGCATCACCACGTCCCAGTCGTCTTCCGACAACGCCGGGAACGCGCCATCGCGGGTCAGCCCGGCATTCAGCACCACGCCGTAATAGGCACCGTGGGCTTCTACGTCGGCTTCAAGGATCTGCTTGCAGGTGGCCCGGTCCGCCACGTCGAATTGCAGTACCCGCGCCTTGCGGCCCAGGGCCTCGACTTCGACCTGTACGGCATCTGCCTCGGCGCGGCCGCTGCGGCAATGCAGCACAATGTCATGGCCGGCCTGGGCCAGGCGCAGGGCGATAGCGCGGCCGATACCCCGGCTGGAGCCGGTGACCAGTACGGATTCAGTCATGACGCGTGTCCTTCGATTCAGCTAAATAGTTGGCCGCCTGGGGCGGTCGAAATACGTTCAGGCGGGCGCTGGCCTGGATCCCGTCGCCGGTCAGGTGGCATTCGAACACACCCATGCCGTTGTCGTCTTCCAGGGAGCGCAGGCCGTGGATGGTCAGTTCGCTGCCGGCGGGAAAGTGCTCGACATTGCATTCGAATTTGCGCGTGCCCAGCAGGAAGCCCAACTCCACTGCTTCGCCGTTCTGGCGTGCGCGGCAGCCGGCATAGGCGGCCACGCTTTGCGCCATCAACTCGACGCCGACCCAGGCCGGCAGGCTGCCGTCAGGGCGGTTGAACAGGCCGCCGGGCTTGACGGTGACGCGGGTGCGGATCTGTTCTTCATCGAACGCCAACACCTGGTCGATCAGGATCATGTCCCCGGCGTGGGGCAGCAGTTCGGCGAGTGGCCAATGGCTCATAGGGCGTCTCCGATAATCAGGCTGACGTTATTGCCGCCGAAGGCAAACGAGTTACTCATCAGGCAGCGTTTTTCCAGGAGGTCGCCGACCTTGGCCCAGCGCAGGGCGGGCAGCGCCGGGTCGGCTTGGCCGTCCCAGATATGGGGCGGCACAGCACCTTCCATCAGGCTCAGCCAGCAGAATGCCGCTTCCAGCGCCCCGGCGGCGCCGAGGGTATGGCCGGTCATGGGCTTGGTCGAGGAACAGGCTACACCGGCGGGGAACAGGCTTGCCACGGCCAGGCTTTCCATGGCGTCGTTATGCTGGGTGGCGGTGCCGTGCAGGTTCAGGTAACCGATCTGCGCCGGCGCCAGTTTCGCGCTGGCCAGGGCCTTGCGCATGGCCTGCAATGCGCCCTTGCCGCTGGGTTCCGGCGCAGAAATATGGTGCGCATCGCAACTGGCGCCGCTACCCAGCAGGGCGATGGGCGCCGGGGTTTTGCTCATCAGGAACAGCACCGCCGCCTCGCCGATATTGATGCCGTTGCGGTTCACCGAAAACGGGTTGCAGCGTTCGCTGGAGACCGCTTCCAGCGAGGTAAAGCCATTGAGGGTCAGCTTGCACAGGCTATCGACCCCGCCACACAGCACCGCATCGCACAGGCCCAGGTCCAGCAGGCGGCGTGCGCTCATCATTGCGCGGGCGCTGGAGGTGCAGGCGGTGGAAATCACATAGGCCGGGCCGCTCAGTTGCAGCCAGTCGGCGAGGAAGTTGGCCGGGGCGCCGAGTTCCTGTTGCCGGTAGTCATAGGCCTCGGGGAACTGCCCTTCGCGCAGGTAATGGGCGATGCCGCGACTGGCTTCATCAATGCCCGAGGTGCTGGTACCCAGCACCACACCGATACGCGAGGCGCCAAAGGTGTCGATCGCCTGCCGGATCGGGCCTTCGATCTGCAAGGCGGCCTCCAGCAACAGCTGATTATTGCGACTGCTCTGCTGGGCCAGGTGCGGCGGCAGTGGCGCCAGTTCGCCAGGCACGCTGCCCACCGGCAGTACTCGCTCGGGCACCCAGCCGCTCTCGGCGCGCATACCCGAGCAATCCCCGGCAAACAGATTGCGCCGCACGGCCTGCTGGCCGCGGCCTAGGGCGCAGATGATCCCCAGGGCATTGAGGTAGGCGGTCATGGGCTGCTCTCAAGCGCGGTGACGCGATAGTTCAGGTGCTGGCCGGGCATGTTCACGCTGAAGGTCAGGGGCGCGCGGTAGATCACCTGCCAGTGCGGCTTGAGTACCCGTACGCCATCGCCTTCACGGGCTTGGGGGTAGTTGCCGGGCATTTCAGCGGCCGGGGTCAGGGCGAACAGCAGCGCCGCAAACAGCTCGCGGGCCTGGGGGTTGGGCGGTAGCAGGCCATCTGCCTGCCAACGGCCGGCCACCAGCTTTTGCCGGGCCTGGGGGATGCCCAGCGGGTCCATCAGTGACCAGCGCAGGGCCTCGCCTTCGCGCTGGATCACCAGCAACCAGTCCTGGCGCTGGCCGTCCTGCTCGCGCTCGATATGCAATTGCAGGGGCAAGGCCAGGCTCGGTGTATGCACCGGCAGTGGCGGCTGGCTGGCGCACGCGGCCAGCAGCAACAGGCAGCCGATCAACAACGCGCGGATCATGCTGGCGGGCCTGCGAGTGGCTTGCGTGCAACCACATTCACCAGGGTCTCTTCACGCTCGCCAAACGGCTTGGGCTGACGCAGGCCCCAACGCTCCAGCAGGCCGAAGTCAGCCGAGCGGCTCCACCACAGGTACGGGTACGACACATTCTGCGGGCCAAACTCGAAACCCTGGTCGCGGATCATCTCCAGGTACTCGGCGGCGCTTTTCTGCACATGCATCGGGTGGCGGAACAGCCAGCGAATCACCCAGGTGTCGATATAGGCTTCGGTGGACTCGGCAAACAGCAGGTAGCCGCCCGGCTTGAGCACCCGATAGAACTCGGTGAGTGCCCGCTGTTGCTCCACCAGGTGGTGGAAGGTCTGGTGGCAGAACAGGATATCGACACTGTCATCGGCCACCTTGAGGGTTGCGCAATCGCTGCCGATCAACTCGATATCAATGCCCTGGCGCGCCGCTTCGGCACGGCTCAGGTCGAGGCTGTGGGGGTCGGCGTCAAGGCCGATCAGGCGCTGGGGGGCGAATACCTGCTGCAAATAACGGAACGACTTGCCCTGGCCGCAACCGGCATCCAGCAGCACTGGAGCTTCCGGCAGCGGGGTGCTGAACAGGCTGCGCAGGTCGTTGATTGCCACGCGCAGCACATGATGCTGCCAGGTGTGGCTGCGCAGGAACCAGAAGCCGAATTTGGTTTCTTCGACGTAGTTTTTACTCAAGTACTCTTTTGACACAGGTGGGCTGCTCATAGGTTTTCTGCCGCACAAATTTCCGAGAGCATCCGCAAGCGGCGCTTGGGTTCGCTGACAAAGGGGTTGCGTTCATCCCAGGCGTAGCCGGCGAGGATCGAACTGATCATGCGGCGGATTTCCGGCGAGCTGCCAGGGTGATAGATCACATCCTGGAAGGTGCCGGCGTACCAGCCTTCGACGTAGCAGCGGAAGGTGTCGACCCCGCGTTTGAGCGGCACCGCGAACTCGGTTTGCCAGTCCACGCTTTCGCCCTTGAGCTGGCGGTGCAAGAGCCCGGCGGCCATGCTGGCCGAGCGCATGGCGATGGTCACGCCGGACGAGAACACCGGGTCGAGGAACTCCGCGGCATTGCCCAGCAGCGCAAACCCCGGGCCATGCAGGGTGGTGACGTTCGCCGAGTAGCCGCCAATGGTCCGGGCCGGGGTATCCCACACGGCATTCGCCAGCACACTGGACAGGCTCGGGGTTTGTTCGATAAAGCGGCGCAGGCAGGCATCCAGATCCCCATCGCAGCCGGCGAAATGCTCCTTGGCCGCGACCACGCCCACCGAGCAGCGCCCGTTGCTGAACGGGATGGTCCAGAACCAGATATCGCGCTGGGTCGGGTGGGTGGTGATAAGAATCTTGCTGCGGTCGAAGCCCGGATGTTCGATATGGTCCTCGACGTGGGTGAACACCGCCTGGCGCAGCGGGAAGTTCGACGGCGCTTCCAGGTTCAGCAGGCGTGGCAGCACGCGACCGTAACCGCTGGCGTCGAGGACGAAGCCGGCCTTGATGTGGTATTCGCGACCGTTTTCGCGGCGTACATGCAGGTAGCGGTGGCCGGCGGCGAAATCCACCCCGACCAGGGTCTGGCCGTAACGGATCTCTACGCCTTGCAGCGCCGCCTGATCGGCCAGCAACTTGTCGAAGTCGGCGCGCTGGACCTGGAAGGTCGTGGGCTTGCCGTCGCTGAATGTGTCACCGAAATCAAAGGCGCTGTAGCGCTCGCCCCAGGCAAACGCGGCACCGGTTTTCAGTTGGAAACCGGCGGCGTTGACGGCCTCGAGCATGCCGGCCTCTTCGATAAAGTCGATGCAGTGGGACAGCAGGCTCTCGCCGATGGAAAAACGCGGGAAGTGCTCGCGCTCGATGATCAATACATCATGCCCGTTACGCTTGAGCAGCGCGGCCGCAATGGCACCGGACGGGCCGGCACCGATCACCACGACCTGGCGGCGTTCCATTTCAACTGTGGGCACTGTGGCTCCTTGCCGGGTTGGCGATCATTACATTCAACTCAAAAAAATTAGTGGGCATCATTGCGCATGTTCCTGGCGGCCGGCCCATGGCGCCAGCATAAAGCTGAAGGCCAGGCCCAGGCTGACCGACAGGCCGAAATTACTCACCGCCGGGGTGCTGGACACCGCCAGCAGGCCAAAGGACAGCCAGGTGGTGACGGCTGCCAGCAACGTCCCCAGCAGGCTGACAGCGGCACCGCCGATCTGTTCGCGCATGAGGATTGCATAATCGACGCTGATCGCCGTCACCAGCAGCAGGCCGAACAGGCTGAACAGGGTCAACGGCTGCCCCAGCCAACCGAGGCTGGCCAGGCTGCACAGCGCCGCCAGCAGCGGCAGGGCGACAATCCGCAGCGCGCCGCCCAGGCCAAAGGGCAGAATCAGCAGCAAGACGATCAGTACACAGGACAATAATTTCAATTCGGCAGCGCTGATCTGGGTTGCGGCAAATACCTGGTTCAAGTCGCCGAGGCGGTCCACCAGTTGCACGCCCGGCAGGTCAAGGGCCTGGATGCGCAGCAGCGCCGGGTTGTTCAAGCCTTGCAGGCTGACCATCGCCGCCACGCCGCCCTCGACATTGCCCAGCCACAGCAGGCGCCACGGCTCGGCCAGCGGGCCAGCCAGGGCGGCGTCGATGTCGGCGGTGGGCAGCGCCTGCAACTGCGCCAGCTCTGCTTGCAGGGCGCTGGCGGGGATGCCGAGGTCGAGCAGCGGCTGCCACAGGGCGGGCAGTTGATTCAGGGCTTCGCGCAATTGCTGCTGTTCGCCGGGGGGGCTGACCAGTTGATTGAGCGCCAGGTAGCCTTGCAGTTTTTCCATGTGCACCAGTTGATCCAGGCGCAGGCTCAACGCAGCCTGGCGTTCCAGCAACTGCTGTTGATTGTCCGCGCGTACCAGGAAGAACTGGCTGGTGGGCTGGTAGCCGGTAATGCGGGCAATCGCCTGGGCTTCTTGCAGCAGTTGCGGCGGCGCGCTGATCCACTGGCGAATATCGTTCTTGCTGTTCAGATGCCACAGGCCACCGGCGCAGAACAGCAGGGCCAGCACCAGCAATGCCTGGCTCGGCAGGCGCTTGAGCAGCGACTCACGCACCCCCAGCAGGAACTCGGCGACCCGCAGCGGCCATTGCGCCGGGCGCAGGTCCATGCCGTTGAGCAGCGCCGGCAACAGGCACACCGCCGACAGGTAGGCGCCCACCAGGCCGGCGGCGGAGAACACGGCGATCTGGGTCAGCGCCGGGAACGGCGTCCAGGCCAGGGCCAGGTAGCCGATGCAACTGGTGGCCAGGCTCAGGCTCAGGCCCGGCAGGGTCAGGCGCAAGGCTGGCCAGCTGCGCCAGGGTTGCAGGCTCCAGCTCTTGGACAGGTAGTGCAGCGGGTAGTCGACGGCCACGCCGATCAGGCTCGCGCCCAGCACCAGGGTCATCACATGCATATGGCCGAACAGCGCCACACAGGCCACCGCGCCAAACAGCATGCCCACCAGCACCGGGACAAACGCCAGCAACACCCGCCAGCGACGAAACGCCAGCAGCAACAGCAACAGGATCCCCACCGTTGCGCCACCGCCGACCCAGGTCATCTCGCGGCTGGCTTGTTGTTGACCGTTGGCCGCGTACAGCAGGCCGCTGGCGGCGAGCAGTTGCACGCCGTGCTGGGCGGCCTGTTCGCGGCTGGCTTGCAGCAAGTCGGCGACTTGCAGCGGCAGCTTCATATCAAAGGCATTGCCCTGGGTACGCGCACGCAGCAATACCCAGCTCTTGCCGTCGGCGTCGGCGATCAGCGCGCCGCTGCCGATATCCAGTTGCACCGCGCCGTGTTGTGGCTGGCTGCTCTGGATGCGTCCGGTCAGGCCCAGCCAGTCGTCCTGGCTGGGGACCAGGCTGAAGCCGGTAAAGGGATCGAACAGTGTGTGTACCCGCTCTGCGATAAACGCCGCAGGCTCGCCGATCAACTGTTCGCGGTCCTTGGTCGACAGCATCGCCAGGCGCCCTTGCAGCAATTGCTGGCGCAGGGCGGGCAGGTCGGCTTGCAGGGTCCAGGTGACTTTTTCAAACAGACCGCTGGCCTGCCAGCGCTCGCCCAATTGTTCGGCCATGGCCACCGCCTGCTGACGCTCGGCATGCCCGACCAGCACCAGCATCTCGCGGTTCAGGGGTTCCTGCATGCGCTGCTCGGCCGCCAGCTCCAGGGCGTCCGGGGTGTTACCTGGCACCAGTTCCATCAGGTTGGCCGACAACGGCGCGCCCTGGCGCCATTGCCAGCCGGCCAGGGCCAGCACGGCCACCAGCAGGATCAGGAACAGGCGCGGCAACCAACGCTCACTGGGCAAAGTCGTGTTGCTCCGCGTCGCTCAAAGGTTGCGTGCTGGTACTGTCCTGCATGCGCAACAGGGTGCTGTCGCCCTGGGTTTCCAGCAACTCGATGGTGTGCACCAGTTCGCCGCCGTCGATATTGATTTGGGTGAACACTTGCTTGAGCAGCAGCGAGCGCGGGATCAACGTGAGTTTCCAGGCCTTGGCTTCGCCTTGCAGCTGCAACTCGAAGTCGCGCTGCAAGCCACTGCTGTCGCCTTGCAGGACGGCGAGGAACAAACGGTTCTGCTCGGCGCCGGCGCTTTTGTTCGGCAGTGGCTGCCAACCGTTTGCATCACGGCGGGCAATACCCTGGGCGTTGATGCGGTAGTCCTGCTGCAGCGGGGTTTTCAGCAGCCAGAGCAGGCCGTGGTCCTTGGCCAGGACGAAGGTACCTGTGCTGGTCAGCGGCTGGGGCAGGGCACGCAGGTGTTTTTCCTGGATGAAGTTGCCGTGGATCACCGTAGGCTTGGCCAGTTGATCGCTGAGCTGTTGCAGGTCAAAAGCATAAGCCCCGAAGCTCAGCAACAACCCTGCCGCTGTAGGTGCGAGCTTGCTCGCAAAAAACCTCAGGGCGCTGCGCAGTGTCAGGGCCCCTGCGTTAGCGTTGACGTCCATCGCCGGCAAGCCAGCTCCCACAGGGGTCAGCATTTCAAGGCCCTTTCGACGGCGGTGGTGAACACGGTTGGCGAGGCCAGTTGCATCTCGCGGCTGGCAATTTCTACGGCCACTTGCACGGTGCTGGCGCGGGTCAGGCGTTCGCCGCTGGCAAGGTCGGTGATCAGGTAGTTGACCTTCAAGCGGTTCTCCCACTCCACCAGGCTGGCGCGCACGTTGAGGGTCTGGCCAAAGGTGGCGCCACGCACGTAGCGCAGTTGCATGTCGATCACCGGCCACGCATAGCCGGATTCGAGCATTGCCGTGTAGTTGTGGCCGAGCTTGTCGAGCAACGCGCAACGGGCGATTTCCAGGTACTTCACGTAGTGGCCGTGCCAGACCACGTTCATCGTGTCGATGTCGAAGAACGGTACGAGGATTTGTGTGTCGCTGTGCAATACGCCGGGGCTACGCATGCAGCCTCCAGTGTTGCGCGGCGATGCGTTGCAGGCACAGGCGCAGTTCGCCCTCCAGGGCCCGGTCTTCGATCACCGGCGGGAAGTCCTTGGCCAGTGCCTCGTGCATCGCAGCCAGGGCTGGCGGCAACGGCCGTGCATCCTTGACCTGGGCGCGCAACCACACGCCCTGGTTGGCGGCGAGCAAGGTGGCGGCGGCCACTTGTTCGGTCAGCTCCAAGACGCGGATCGCATCGCGGGCGGCGATGGTGCCCATGCTGACCTTGTCCTGGTTGTGGCATTCGGTGGAGCGCGAAAACACGCTGGCCGGCATGGTGTTTTTCAACGCTTCGGCGGTCCAGGCGCTGGTGCCGATCTGCACCGCCTTGAAGCCGTGGTTGATCATTGCGCGGTCCGCCGGGGCGCCCGACAGGTTGCTCGGCAAGCCATGGTTGTAGCGCTCGTCCACCAGCAGCGCGAGTTGCCGGTCGAGCAGGTCGGCGACGTTGGCCACCAGGTTCTTCAGGCTGTCCATGGCAAAGGCGATATGCCCGCCGTAGAAGTGCCCGCCGTGCAGCACACGTTCGGCTTCGGCGTCGATGATCGGGTTGTCGTTGGCACTGTTGAGTTCGATCTCGATAAACGAGCGCAGCCAGTTCAGGCTGTCGGCCAGCACGCCGAGGACGTGGGGCGCGCAGCGTAGCGAGTAGCGGTCTTGCAGGCGGTGCAGCGGCGCGGTCGGGGCGTCGATCGCCAGGTCCTTGCGCAGCCAGGCTGCGACCTGCATCTGCCCGGGGTGTGGTTTGGCGGCGAACAGGCGTTCGTCGAAGTGCTCCGGGTTGCCTTGCAACGCCACCACGTTCAGCGCGGTGATGCGTGTGGCCAGTTGCAGCAGGTAGTCGGCGCGGGCGAAGGCCAGGCAGGCCAGGCCGGTCATCACCGCGGTGCCGTTCATCAGCGCCAGGGCTTCCTTGGGTCGCAGCACCAGCGGGGTCCAGCCCAGCTCGCGATGGACATCGGCAGCCTGGCGGCGCTCGCCCCGGAACAGCACTTCACGCTCGCCGGACAAGGTCGCGGCCACGTATGACAGCGGCGTCAGATCGCCGCTGGCGCCGACCGAGCCTTCTTCCGGGATCAGCGGCAGGATGTCGTGTTCAAGAAACGCATGCAGGCGCTCCAGCAGTTCAACCCGCACCCCGGACACGCCATGGCACAGCGACTGTAAACGCGCCGCCAGCACCGCACGGGTGGCCTGGGCGTCGAGCAACTTGCCCAGGCCGCAGCCGTGGAAGGTGTACAGGTGGCGCGGCAATGCCTCGACATGCTGCAACGGCACCGCCACCACGCACGAGTCGCCATAGCCGGTGGTCACGCCGTAGATCACGCCTTCCTTGTCCAGCAGCGAATCGAGGAACTGCGCGCCCTTGGCGATGCGCTGGCGGTACCCGGCATCGTCTTGCAGGCGAGTGGGCGCCTGACGGTTGGCCAGGGCCAGCACGTCTTCGATGCGCAAAGGGAGTTCGCCGAAGGTTACCGGCTCAAGCAGATGCGTCGTCATCGGTCTTCCAGAAAGGGTAAAAGTTGAACCATTGTTGGGGCGCTTCCAGGCAGAATTGGCCCAGGCGTTCGGCGTAGCGGGCGGCCCAGTGGGCGATCACTTGCGGGCGGTCGCTGCGTTTCCATTCGATCAATTGGGCGAAGGGCTCGATGATCAAACGATAGCGGCCCTGGTGCTTGAGGCACATCAGCAGGTTGACCGGGCATTTGAGCAGCCCGGCCAGCAACCACGGGCCCTGGGGGAAGGCCGCGCTATGGCCGAGAAAGTCCACGCGCACGGTGCGCCCGCCATGCAGCGGGATTCGGTCGCCGGCAATCGCCAGCCATTCACCGTCGTCCAGGCGCTGGCTGAGCAGCAGCATCACCGCCGGGTCCAGTTCGCTGACCTGGATCAGCCGCAGGTTGCTCGCCCCGGCTTCGCCCAGCAGGCGG
Organism: Pseudomonas sp. MF5691; assembly: GCF_016405645.1. NCBI lineage: Bacteria > Pseudomonadati > Pseudomonadota > Gammaproteobacteria > Pseudomonadales > Pseudomonadaceae > Pseudomonas > Pseudomonas sp. MF5691. The sequence goes on along the minus strand of NZ_JAEKDC010000003.1, from coordinate 288,406 downwards.
TTGAACTGTTCGGCATGCTTGGTGTGCACCAGCACATTCATGGTGACTTTCTCGCCCAGCTCCGCCAGGGCCCGGCACACTTCCAGGTTGCCCAGGTGCGCACCCACCAGCATCTGCCCACGTTCGCCGCGCAGTTGCCCGCGCAACTGGGCCGGGTCGATGATCTCGATCTGTTCCAGGCGCAGCTTGCCGTTCCATACGTCGAGCTTGTCCAGCAAGGCGTCGGCGAAGGCCATGAATTGGCTGAAGACCTTTTTGTGGCTGGGGCGCAGCTCGTCGCGCCCGTTCCAGTCGGCCAGGCGCTGCTGGTATTGCCAGATGCTCTGGCGCGCGGCGCGACCAAACACGAAAAAGTACAGGACGATGCCATACAGCAGTGGGCTCAGCACCCGGCGCCCGAGGACCTTGGCGGCGAACGCGGTGAGCTTCATCAGCCAGAAACTGCCGCGCTCCTGGCGGTCGGCCCAATGCCGGGTGTTTTCGCTCATGCCTGCCACCGTCGCCAGAGGATCAGCGGCGCACGCAGCAACATGCCAAAGAACAGCCGGGTGTGCATCGACGAAATCAGCAGGTTGTCGTGGAACATCCGAAAGTGCGACAGGCCATCGGCCGGGTAATGCACCTTGGTCGGCAGCCAGCGCATCGGCTGGTTGCGCCATGACAAACGCACGAGGATGTCGGAGTCGAAATCCATGCGCTTGCCGATCCGCGCCGAGTCCATCAGCGCCAGCACCGGTGCCAGCGGGTAGATGCGAAAGCCGCACATCGAATCGCGGATCTGCAGCGACAGGCTGTTGATCCACACCCAGACATGGGTCAGGTAGCGGGCGTAGAGGCGGCCCTTGGGCACGCTGTCGTCGTATTCGGGGTAGCCGCAGATCACCGCATCGGGGTGAGTGCGCGAGGCGTCGATAAACAGGGCGACTTCGCGCAGGTCGTGCTGGCCGTCGGCGTCCACTTGCAGGGCATGGGTAAAGCCCAGGCGTGCGGCTTCGCGAAAACCGACTTGCACCGCACCGCCCTTGCCCTGGTTGGTGGGCAGGGTGATCAGCGAGACGTTGTCCAGGCTGGCCAGTTGCGCCAGTACGGCGGCGCAGGCGGGGCTGCTGCCATCGTCCACCAGCAGGCAGGGCAGGCCATGCTCCAGCAGGCTGCGGACCACGGCGGGCACGGCGGCTTCATGGTTGTAGACCGGGATCAGGGCGCAGGGGTTATGCATGGTGGCGGACACCTGATGGACCGAGTTGCCTGCATCGCAGGCAAGCCAGCTCCCACATTGGGAATGTGTATCCATTGTGGGAGCGGGCTTGCCCGCGATTGAGCGCGCAGCGCTCACCCAACCTATGCATGAGAATTCTCCAGCAAAACCCGCCCGCTGGAACACGCCGCACTGTCATTGCGATAAGCGAAATACAACTTGCCCCGCTCGCGATCAAAACGCAGGTGCAACTCGACCACATCGCCCGGGCGCACCAGTTGCTGGAATTTGAGCACTTCCATGCCGGCAAAGGTCGGCGGGAGATCGAGCAGTTGCTGGCCCAGATTGAACGCCCATTCCACCTGCACAACCCCCGGCAGCACCGGGGTGTGGGGGAAGTGGCCGCTGAAGTAGGCCAGGTCCGGCGGAATGCTCAGTTGCAGGGTCCATTCGCCGTCGCTTTCGACCTGCGCCAGGACGTCCGGCGCCTTGGGGCGCGGCGCCTGCAGCAGGGCTTCGATTTGCGCCTGGGGCAGCTTGCCCTGGGGGTTGAGCGGCAACTGCCGCAACAGGCGCCAGCGGCGGGGCAGGGCCAGGGCTTCGCAATGCTGGCTCAGGTGTTGGCGCAGGGTTTGGGTGACGGTCCGTCGGCCTTGGTTGCGCAAGGCGTGCAGGCCGTCGCCACTGAGCACCACCAGGGCGCCGAGGGACGCGCGGTTTTCCTGGACCACGCCCAGGCGCGCTTCGGCGACCCAGGCGTGATCCGCCAGGGCTTGTTCGAGCATCGGCAGGGAGATGCGTTTTTCTTCCAGCTTGACGATCCGATCCAGGCGCCCGAGCAGTTCGAAGCGCCCGTCGGCGTGGATCTGGGCGGCATCGGCAGTCTGCTCGACATGCCCCGCTGGCAGGTACGGCGAGGCAATGCGCAAGGTGCCGTCGGCATCCTGGCTCAGTTGCACATCGGCAAACGGCTGCCACGGCGCGTGGCCCTGGCGCCAGGCAATGCCGCCGGTTTCCGAGCTGCCGAGGATCTCCGTCGGCCACTGCTGCAGGCGTTGATGCAGACTGTCGGCCGCGTCGGCGGGCAGTGCGCCACCGGAGGAGAACACGCGCTTGACCGTGCTCAAGGCGGCCCAGTCAAGATTATCGCCCATGCGCTTGAGCAGGGCCGGGCTGGCCACCCAGGCAAAGTGCGGGTGCTGGCGGCTGACGCGCTGCAAGTCTTCGGGGAACGGCAGTTGCTCACGCACAAACGTGCGCCCAGCGCACAGCGGCCACAGCACGCGGAACAGCAGGCCGTAGATATGCTGGGTGGCGACGCTGCCGATGATGCAGGCCTCGCCCAGGTCGGCGCCCCACAAGGCTTCCAGGGCCTGGACCTCATTGGCCAGTTGGCGCAGGGTTTTGTCGATGCGCTTGGGCTCGCCGCTGGAGCCGGAGGTGCACAGGCTCAACTGGCAGGTATCCAGGTCAAGGGCGGCGGCGGCAACTGCGGGCTGGTAGAGCGCGTCAAGGTCGCCCGCTTCGGTCAGCCAGGCGTCAACATCAGCGGCCCAGCGTTGGCGGGTCTGGGGTTGCAGGTCGGCGGGCAGCAACACGCTGACCCCGGCCTGCCAGGCGCCCAGCAAGGCGATCGCCAGCTCGCCGGCGTCGTTCAGGTGCACCGCCAGGCGCTGGATGCCACGGGCTTGCAGGCCGGACGCGAGGCTCAGGGCCCGCTCGCACAGTTGCGCGTGATTCATCGACGGTTCGGTAGTGACCAAACGCAGTTCTACAGGCTCAAGCAACAGATGCTCAAGATTGACCCAATTCATACGCGGCCTCGAACCCTTTGTCGTATCAGCCATTCCACGGCAAACAACAGCCCCATCAAGCCATAGGCGATCAGACCGTTGTACAACGTCCACCAGCTCAGCGGTGCCCACAGGGTGAGCGCGGCGGCGAGCAGGCCGTTACACAAGAAAAACACACTCCATGCCACGGTGACCTGGCGTGTGTACGCAATGGCCTTTTCGGGCAATTGCGGATCGCTCAGGCGCGCCAGGCGCTCGACCATCGGCGGGCCGTATTTCAGGCTCAGGCCGAACAGCGCCAGCATGAACACGCTGACCAGGCTCGGGTACCAGCGCAGCAGTTGCGGGTTGTCGAACCAGGCCAGCAGCAGGCAAAACACAATTGCAGCCGCCGCCATCCAGCCACTGCCAGGGCGTCGCGGGCCGGTCAGCGCGCGCAGCAACCACAGGCTGGCCAGCAGCAGGCCGAATTGCCACGGAGCGAAATGCTCCGTGCCGTAATACACCGCAAAAGGGTACAGCAGCCCTACCAGCAACAGGCCAAGGCCGATCAGCCGGCTCATGCGGCCGGTTGGACCAGGCGGTAGACCGCCTCGACCACGTCATTGACCGTACGCACGGCCTTGAACTCTTCGGCGGCGATTTTCTTGCCGGTCTGGCGCTTGATATGGTCGATCAGGTCCACGGCATCGATGCTGTCGATTTCCAGGTCCTGGTACAGGTTGGCGTCGAGAGTGACCCGTGCCGGGTCCAGTTCAAACAGTTCCACCAGGGCGTCGCGCAGGGTGTTGAAGATATCGTCACGAGTTTGCATGGTTGGGTCTCAAGCTGCCTGTCTGGCCGTGACGAACGCCGCGAGGCTGGCCACGTTGATAAAGTGATTGCGGGTGTCCTTGGCGTCGGCGTCGATCTTGATGCCGTACTTTTTCTGGATCGCCAGGCCCAGTTCCAGGGCGTCTACCGAATCCAGGCCCAGGCCTTCGCCGAACAGGGGTTGCTCGCTGCCAATGTCGCAGGCGTCGATATCTTCCAGGCCCAGGGCCTCGATGATCAGGGTTTTGATTTCGTGCTCAAGGCTGTTTGGGTTGCTCATCTTCGGCGAGCTCCTTAATGAAATAGTGATGCAGGTAATCGTTGAGCTTGCGTGAGGCCTGAGGCGCTGGCCCTTGTGAGGCAAACACCTGTGGGTCTATATCGGCACCCACCTGCAAACTGAAGTGAAAGCGGCGGTGGGGGATGCGATACCAGGGCTCGGCCTTGGTCAGCGTGGTCGGGCTGACCTTGAGCACCACGGGGGTGATGATTGTCGCACCGCGCAGGGCGATGGCGGCGGCCCCGCGATGAAAGGCCGGGGCTTTGCCCGGTACGGTGCGGGTGCCTTCGGGAAAGATAATCAGGGTCTGGCCGCCCCTCAGGGCGCCTGCGGCGGCATCGAGCATGTCGATGCTGCCGTCATTGCTGATATAGCCGGCATCGCTCACCGGGCCACGGGTGAAAGGGTTATGCCACAGGCTTTGCTTGACCACGCAATTGGCATCGCGCACCAGGCCGATCAGCACGACGACGTCGATCAGCGACGGGTGGTTGGCGATGATCATCTGCCCGGGGCGCCCGAGTTTTTCGGCACCCTCGACGCTGTAGGTGAGAATGCCGGCGCGGTACATCATGTTGATAAAGAACCAGAACAGGCGGCCGATGGTCAGGCGCGCACGTCGCTGATGCTGCTGCGCATCCCCCGGCAGGCAACTGAGCAGGGGAAACACCAGCAGGCGCAGGCACAGGCCGCCCAGGCCGAACAGCACGAAGCTGGCGGCCGTGGCGAACAGGCGCCAGTAATAGGCGTCCCGGGGCTTGTCGGTCAGGGTTTGCGTTGCCAGTTCCATACTCGGTTCTTCCAGGCATGTTGGCAGGCCCCCTGCTCGGTAAGCAGGGCGCACAGCAGGTTCAGGGCATGGGGCCACTGGGTCTTGGCAGGTTGGACAGTCGCGGTGTGCAGCGCCAGTTGCCATTCGTCGCCTGGGGTCAGCAGCAGGCCCAGGGCGTAGGGGAACGGCACGTCGTCGATCCAGCGTGCGTAGGCTGGAGGTGGCTGCTCTTCGGTAATCACCAGCAATACCGCCGGCGCGCCCTCGTTGAGCAGGGCGGCGGCCTCGAGCATGCCGTGCTCCAGGCCGTCGCCCGCGGCTGCCAGGGCAGTCATTTCGCTGGTTTCATTGCGCAGGATCGACCACAGGCCAATTACCGCGTTGTGCACCGACAGGCTGAACTGGGTGGGCGACAGGGGCTGGTCATTGGCCAGGTCGCTGAGAATATCCAGGGTGCGTGGGGTTTCGCCGTGACGTGAAACAAACACCAGCGGCAGATCCTGCAAACCTTCGGCCAATGGCCAGCCGACGCTGAAGGCCATCCGCGCCAGGCGGCTCAGGCGCCGGCGCTGCATGGCCGGCAGGAACGACACATCGGGCGCGGCATCGCTTTGGGCGAGCAACACCTTGGCATGGCACCAGTCGCGCCAGGCATCCTCGCTGTCGAGCCCAGGGGCCCAGGCACGCCATTGGGCGATGTTGAAGTTGATCACTGAGAAGATTTCCCGCCCCTGCGGGCTTCCTTGTGCTGCAAATTGCCCCGCCGCGACGGGACATGGCGCGATGGCCGAGTGGCGCGCATTATCCCGGTGCTGTGGGGTTCTAGCAAACTTTGGTAAAGAATTGTTCACGAGATATTACAAAGTCGGCGAAAAAGGATCAGTGATTGTCCGCCAATGGCTACGGGTGTCTGGTGTCAGGTAACTCTGTATTGGTTGGCGTGTTACGAGATAGTTATGCGGGATCCATCCCCAGATGCTGTAGTACAAGCTTGATCAAGGTAGCGAGCGGGCGCTTTTGCCCTCTACACTCGGGCATTCATTGATACACGGAGGTTTTTCCATGCGGCGCGTGGTGTTCAATCAAAAAGGCGGCGTTGGCAAATCCAGCATCGCCTGCAACCTGGCGGCGGTCAGTGCCAGTGAAGGCTATCGAACCCTGTTGGTGGACCTCGATGCCCAGGCCAACTCGACCCAGTACCTGACGGGGCTGACGGGCGACGATATTCCCATGGGTATTGCCGACTTCTTCAAGCAGACCCTGTCTTCCGGGCCGTTTTCGAAGAAAAACCAGGTGGATATCTACGAAACCCCCTTCGACAACCTGCATGTCATCACTGCCACCGCAGAGCTGGCGGACCTGCAGCCCAAGCTCGAGGCCAAGCACAAGATCAACAAGTTGCGAAAGCTGTTGGATGAATTGTCCGAGGATTACGACCGGATTTACCTGGATACGCCGCCGGCCCTGAACTTCTATGCGGTTTCGGCGCTGATCGCCGCTGATCGTGTGTTGATCCCTTTCGACTGCGACAGCTTCTCACGGCAGGCGCTGTATGGCCTGCTGGCGGAAATCGAAGAACTCAAGGAGGACCACAACGAAGGCCTCGAAGTGGAAGGCATCGTGGTCAACCAGTTCCAGGCCCGCGCGAGCCTGCCGCAGAAGATGCTGGACGAGTTGATTGCCGAAGGCCTGCCGGTGCTGCCGGTGTACCTGGCCAGCTCGGTGCGCATGCGCGAGTCCCATCAGGAAAGCAAACCGCTGATCCACCTGGACCCGCGCCACAAACTGACCCTGCAGTTTGTGGAGCTGCATAACTTGCTGGAAAACGCCTGATCTGAAGAGTGAACACGCTCAATGTGGGAGCTGGCTTGCCTGCGATCAGGGGGGGCCAGCTTGCAGAGGCATCAACTGACCCACTGTCATCTGGGGTTACACCCCTTGGCTACGCAACCAGCTCATCAGTTGCGGTAACGGAAACGCCCCGCTCTGGCGCGCTACTTCCCGGCCGTTCTTGAATAGGATCAGGCTGGGAATCGAGCGAATCCCCAATTGTGCCGAAAGCTGCTGGTTGGCCTCGCTATCGAGCTTGGCCAGCCGGCACTTGCCGGCCAACTGCCCGGCGGCCTGTTCAAACACCGGCGCAAACGCCTTGCACGGCCCGCACCACGCGGCCCACACGTCCACCAGTAGCGGTAAATCGCCCTTGATCTGGCTGGAATAATCGCCCTGGTTCAATTCAAACGGTTTGCTCAGCAACATCGGCTGCTTGCAGCGCCCGCACTTCGGGGCATCGCCCAGGCGTTCGTGGGGGATGCGGTTGAGGCCGTTGCAGTGTGGGCAGGGGATTACAAGAGAATCGGACATGATGGGGTTCCGTTGACGTTGCCAATGAACACTATTTGGAGCCAGGGCCAAGATTATCAAGGTTAGGCGGTAGCGACGCACGGGCTCACATTTTTGCCTGTGCACATGTTTGACGGCGTATCCAGGCTGCCTACGCAGGTATGAGATACCACCACTGGTCTGCTGAGCGCTTATCGCATACTGCGATAATTTGATCCCGGGACTAACGCTCATAGCAAGATGCGATAACGGCAAGTGGAAGGAATGACCGGAAATGAGCGTATTCATTGAGCAGGGTTAGGACGAGCAACTGATCTCCAAATGCTTGCCCCAATCGGGCGGCCGCTGCGCGTACTGTTCCATCCCCGGCTGTTCTTCAAATGGCGTGCTCAACACCTCATGCAGTCTTCGCACTTCACTGTAGTCGCCTGACTCGGCGGCGGTGATGGCGTTTTGTGCCAGGTAGTTGCGCAGGATATACAGCGGGTTGACCGCGTGCATGCGCTCGCGGCGTTCTGCCTCGCTGCCAGTACCGTCGCGCTCAACCCGGGCCTTGTACTCGTCGGCCCAGGCATCGAAGCCCGCGCGGTCGACAAAGTCATCACGCAGGCGCGCCACGGCCAGTGCGGCGGATTCGTCGCCCAGATGGCGGAAAAACAAGGTGTAGTCCACGCCACTGTTCTGCATCAGTTGCAGCAGGCGCTCCACCAGTTTCTGGTCATCGTCCTCGGCGGTGGTCAGGCCCAGGCGGCGGCGCATCAGGTCCAGGTAATGGGCCTGGTACAGCGGCAGGTACAGGCCCAGGGTCTCGCGCAGGGCTTCAACGCTGATGTATGGCGTCAGCGCCTGGGCCAGGGCGCTGAGGTTCCACTGGCCGATGGGCACCTGGTTGCTGAAGGAATAGCGGCCTTCGTGATCGGAGTGGTTGCAGATGAAGTGGGCGTCGAAGTCATCGAGGAAGGCAAACGGCCCGAAGTCGAAGGTAATCCCCAGGATCGACATATTGTCGGTGTTCATCACCCCATGGCAAAACCCGTAGGCCTGCCACTTGGCGATCAGCTCGGCATTGCGCTCGACGATCTCGCGGAACATTGCCAGGTAGGGCTCGGGTTGCTCCTGGCATTGGGCAAAGTGCAGCTTCAGCACATGCTCGGCCAGTTGTTGGTGCAGCTCGGTTTTCTGGGTGTAGTAGAAGTATTCGAAGTGCCCAAAGCGGATATGGCTCGGCGCCAGGCGCAGCACCATGGCCGCGCGTTCCTGCTTCTCGCGCCATACCGGGGTGTCGGAGCCGATCACGCACAGGGCGCGGCTGCTGGGGATGCCCAGGGCGTGCAAGGCTTCGGAGGCGAGAAACTCGCGGATCGACGAACGCAGCACCGCGCGGCCATCGCCCATGCGCGAGTAAGGCGTTTGCCCGGCGCCCTTGAGGTGCAAGTCCCAGTGCTCGCCCGCCGCGTTATACACCTCGCCCAGCAGCAAGCCGCGGCCGTCCCCCAGTTGCGGGTTGTAAGAGCCAAACTGATGCCCGGAATAGACCATCGCCCGCGGTTCGGCCTCGGCCCACAGCGTGTGGCCGCCGAACAGTTCGGCGAACACCGGCGTGTCGGCCACGGCCGGGTCGAGGTCCAGCAGGGCCATGGCGGCGTTGCTCGCCACCACCAGCCGTGGCTCGTCGATGGGCTCGGGCAATACGTGGGTTGAGAAACCATCGCCCAGGCGGGCGAAGCGGTTGTCGAAGGTCAGGTCGTCGAGGGCTTTCACCGGCCATCTCCAGCAGAATGTCCGAGCATTCTGCTGGGGATAGCGCGGTTAGTCGAGTTTGGCCGGCGGTGTGGGTTGTGGCGAGCCGTCATTCGCCGGCTTGCTCACGGGTTCGACTTCCACCAGCTTGTATTCCTGGCCGTGCAGGTTTTTCAGGTAAATCTCCATCTGACGGAACGAAATGTTGATGCTCTGCTTCTTGAACTCACGGTTGATAAAGCGGTTGACCTCATCAATCACCGGGTTGCGGTCGCCCAGATCGCGTACATGCATGCGCAATTCGTGGTCGAGGGTGCTTTCGCCGAAGTTCAGGAAGTACACAAGGGGTTCCGGGTCTTTCAGTACCCGTGGGTTATCCCTGGCGGCCTTGAGCAACAATTCCTTCACCAGGTCCAGATCGGAGCCGTAGTCCACGCCAAGCTTGAGGGTCACCCGGGTGATGGTGTCGGTCAGCGACCAGTTGATCAACTGCCCGGTGATAAAGGTTTTGTTCGGGACAATGATGTCCTTGCGGTCGAAGTCGGTGATGGTGGTGGCGCGGATGCGGATCTTGCTCACCGTCCCCGACAGGTTGCCGATGGTAATGGTGTCGCCGATGCGCACCGGGCGCTCGAACAGGATCATGATGCCGGAGATAAAGTTGGCGAAGATCTCCTGCATGCCGAAACCCAGGCCCACCGACAGCGCGGCCACCAGCCATTGCAACTTGTCCCAGCTGACCCCGAGGGTCGACAGGGTCGACACAAAGCCCACACCGGCAATCACATACGACAGCAAGGTGGTGGTGGCATAGGCACTGCCCTGGGCCAGGTCGAGTTTGGACAGCACCAGCACTTCCAGCAGGCCCGGCAGGTTGCGCGCCAGGGCGAAGGTGATGCCGATGATGATCAGTGCGCCGAGCATGTCGCCGATGCTGATGGGCACCATGCTGATATTGGCGCCGGTGCCGCTGGTGTACTCGTAGAGGGTGATGTTGTCCAGGTAGGAGAACACCGAGATCAGGTCTGACCAGACCCAGTACAGCGCCGCGATAAAGCCGCCGAGCAAGGCCAGGCGAATCAGGCGCATGGACTGCTCGTTGACCTGCTCGATATCCAGGGTCGGTTCCTCAATCACCACTTCGCCGTCGCCGGCTTCCTTGGCCGCCTGGCGCTTGGCCAGTGCCCGGGAGTAGGCCAGGCGCCGTGCGGCCACACCCAGGCCACGGACGAAGGTGGCTTCGATCACCAGCCAGAACATCAGCAGGTACAGGGTGTTGATCAGGCGGTCGCTGAGTTTGAGCGCGGTGTAGTAGTAGCCAAAACACACGGCAATAAACAGCGCGATGGGCAGCGCGGTAAACGCCACGCCGACCACCTTGCGAAACAGCGAGGCCTTTTCATGGGTCGGGCTATTGAGCAACAGGCGACTGAGCAGCCAGGCCATCAGCCCGTAGCAGGTCAGGACCACAGCGATCCCCAGCACATCGTTGGCCAGGGCCGCCGGCTGATGTTCGGCGATGGACACCACGGCCACCAGCGCCAACACCACCAGCCCCAGTTTGCGGATCCAGCCCTGGAGGAATTCGACCTGGGGTTTTTCCCAGCGGAAATGCAGTTCGGCCACACCGCCCGGCGCCAGGATGCGATAGGCGGTGTAGAACACTAACCACGCCTGGGCGATCTGTACCAGGGCCATGCCCAGGTTGGCGTTCTGCCCACGGGCATCGATTTGCAGGGCGTAGCCACACAGCGCCAGGCCGAGGGTCACCGGCAAGGCCAGCAGGATATTCACCAGGATGGCGATCGGGGTGTGCCACTGGCTGTCACGTTTGAAGTGACCGATATCCATATGGATTTTTTTCAGCCGCTCGTACAGGTTGTTACGTCGCCATAGCAGGGCGCCGATCAACAGCAGCAGGGGCAAGAACAGCAGCGGGCGCTGGGTCAGGCCGTCATACAGTTCGCTGAGGCTGGAGGCCCAGGGCAGGGTGTTGACCTGTTTTTCCAGGCGGGTGGGCACGGCTTCCAGCCATTCGACGTCCAGCGGTTTGTTGCTGGGGATCCAGAACATCTGTTCGTCGAGGGTCGCGCGCAGGCTGGCGGCGGTGCTGAGCAGCTGTTTCTGGTTCAGTTGCAGGGTGATGGATTCGTTGAGCAGTGCGCTCAGTTCCCGGCTCAGGCGCTCGAGCAGGTCGCTGCGGGTCACGGCCAGTTCCAGCAGGGTGCGGCGCAATTGCGGGGTGACCTGGTCTTCGGGCTGGTTGGCCAGCAAGTTATCGACGTAGGCACTCGGCGAGTTGATCAGTTCGCGCTGCTGGTTGACCTCGAACTGGTACAGGCGAATGTTGGCGATATCGTCCGCCAGATCCCGGTCGACCTTCAGGCGCGGCAAGGCCTGTTTCTGTTGATAGAGAATTTTCGACAGCAGCAGGCTGCCCTTGAGCACGTTGATCTGCTCGTCCAGGGCCGAATCGCTCTGGGTCATGTTGTCCAGCAACTGCTTGGTTTTCAGGTTCTCTTGGGTCAGCTCGTTGAGCCGGTCGGTGCTTCTGAGCAGGTAGTCGGACAGTTTCAGGTTGGCCGCGCTTTCCGTGGTCAGCAGGCTGCTGCCGCCGGCCTTCTGCGCTTCGATGGACTGCTGAGTCACGGTTTCCTGGGACTGGGCCAGGCGTTTCTGGTTGATCAGGGTTTGCAGGTCCTGGATTTCCTGCTCCAGGCGCGCGGTTTTTTCCACTGCCAGGTCATGCTGGCTGTTGCCCAGGTCTTGCAGCTGGCTGTTGCCCGCCAGCTCCTGGCGGCGCAGCGGGATCAAGGCATTGAGCGCCGCCAGTTCGGCATTCAGCAGGTTGCGCTGGTCGCCGTTGAGGGGTTTGCCATTGTCCTTGCCGGCCTTGAGGATGCCATTGATCTGCTGGATGCGCGTCTGGCTCTTGCTGATTTCGGTCTGGGCGCGCTCGGGGCGGGTCTGGGCGGCGATGCTCAGGCTGTTGGCGTCGGCCAACTCCTTTTGCAGGTCGCCCTGCTGGGTGCTGCGCTGCACCAGCAGTTGTTCGAGCTGGGGCACCGGCAGGCTGGCGTAGCGCTGGGCCACAGGCACCACTTTGGTGCTTTTGAGGCGGGCCAGTTCACGGGAGTTTTCCGTGGTCTGGCGGGGCGCGCCTTCGAGCTGACGCTTGAGGTCAGTCAGGCGTTGCTCGTAATCCTGCTTGTTGCCCAGCAGGGTCAGGGTCTGCTGCAACACATTTTGCAGCGCCTTCATGTCGGCGTCGGGCAGTTTGCGGTCAGGCAGCTTGTCCAGGGTCTGTTGCACGCTCTCGATGCTTGGCGGGGCGGCGGCATATACGGGGCTGACGCAGAGGGTCAGACCCAGTAGGGCAGTGGCTAAAAAAGTGCGCAGGAATGTCATAGAGACCGATCGAACAAGATGAAGAATAGGGGGCGTGCTGATGGCCACTGGCGCATCGTCGCCCCGCAGTTTAGAGGAAGAATCCGGGCCCCGGGCGACTTCCTTCGGGGAATCTGACGCCGACTTTGCCGATCTTGTTCCCGTCCATCACGGCAACCGTCCAAATGGTGTTGTTCCACTCCACCTGGTCGCCGACAACCGGGGCGCCACCGACTTTCTGGGTAATAAAGCTGCTCAGTGGCATGTCCGGGTCGATGCCGTCGAGCTTGAGCCCGTACAGCGCCGAAACCGCGCCCAGCTGGGCGTCGCCCTCCAGCACGAAGTCGCCGAAGAAGCGCAGGTCCAGGCCCCGTTGTGGTGCCTGGCTGAACAGCTTGCCGAGGGCGGCGAGGTTGTGTTCATGGCCGATCACGCACAGCAGGTCATCGGCTTCCAGCACCGTACTACCCGACGGATGGAGCAGTTGCTGGCCACGAAACAGCGCGGCGATCCGTGTGCCTTCGGGCATTTTCAGCTCGCGCAGGGCCGCGCCGATGCACCATTTCTCCGCCCCCAGGCGGTAGACGAACAGCTCCCACTCGCTGGTGACGTGCACTTCCAGGGCTGCCCGGGAAATCGGCGCAGGCTCGGGTGGTACCGTCACTTTCAAGAGTTTGGCGACCCACGGCAGGCTGGTGCCTTGCACCAGCAACGACACCAGCACAATAAAGAACGCCAGGTTGAAATACAGCTGGGCGTGGGGCAGGCCGGCCATCAACGGGAACACCGCGAGAATGATCGGCACCGCGCCGCGCAGGCCGACCCAGGCGATAAACACTTTTTCGCGGCCATGGAAGGCCTTGAACGGCAGCAGGCCGACGGCCACCGACAGCGGCCGCGCAAACAGGATCATCCACAGTGCCAGGCCCAGGGCCGGCAGGGCGATGGGCAGCAGGTCATGGGGCGTGACCAGCAGGCCCAGCACCAGGAACATGCCGATCTGCGCCAGCCAGGCCATGCCGTCGAGCATATGCAGGATGCCGTGGCGGCTGCGTACCGGGCGGTTGCCGATCACCAGGCCGCACAGGTACACGGCGAGGAAGCCGCTGCCGTGCAAGGCATTGGTCAGGGCGAAGACGAACAGGCCGCCGGCGATCACGAGGATCGGGTACAGACCGTTGGCCAGGTTGATCCGGTTGACCAGTTGCAGCATCAACCAGCCGCCGCCCAGGCCGATAATGCCGCCGATGCCGAACTCGCGGATCAGGTGGGTCAACAGGCTCCAGTGCAAGCCGGTCTGGCCGCTGGCAAGCATGTCGATCAGGGTCACGGTGAGGAACACCGCCATCGGGTCGTTGCTGCCGGATTCGATTTCCAGGCTGGCACTGACCCGTTCGTTCAGGCCCTTGCCGCCCAGCAGCGAGAACACGGCGGCGGCATCGGTGGAGCCGACGATGGCGCCGATCAGCAGGCCCTGGATGATATTGAGGTCGAACAGCCAGGCCGCCGCCATACCGGTGAGGCCGGTGGTTATCAACACCCCCACGGTCGCCAGCGACAGGGCTGGCCACAGTGCCACGCGAAAACTCGCGACCCGGGTCCGCAAGCCGCCATCGAGCAGGATCACTGCCAATGCCAGGTTGCCCACCAGGTAAGCGGTTGGGTAGTTATCGAAAATGATCCCGCCGCCATCGACGCCGGCCAGCATGCCCACGGCCAGGATGATCACCAGGATCGGGATCCCCAGGCGGGACGAAAGAGAACTCACCAGAATGCTCGCACCTACCAGCAACGCGCCGATCAAGAACAGGCTGTTGATGGTCGTCGCATTCAAAGGCAGTACTCCGAAAATAAGGCGGGCGCAGACTGACCATGCAGTCTGCGTGCCAGCGATTCTAACCTGTTGAATTGCTGCGCTGTCAAAAAGCTTTTCAGGTTTACGCAGAACCAATGTGGGAGCAGGCAAGCCCCCACATTTATGATGCAGTGTCTGTTAGAGACGGAATCTACCCACCATCCCATTCAAATCCACCGCCAGGCGCGACAACTCACTGCTCGCCGCACTGGTCTGGCTGGCGCCGGTGGCCGACTGCACCGACAAGTCGCGGATGTTCACCAGGTTGCGGTCCACTTCCCGCGCGACCTGCGCCTGCTCTTCTGCGGCGCTGGCGATCACCAGGTTGCGCTCGTTGATCTCGATAATTGCGCTATTGATGGTATCCAGGGACATCCCCGCGCCTTTGGCGATATTGAGCGTCGATTCGGCGCGCTCGGTGCTGTTGCGCATCGAATCCACTGCCTGTTCGGTGCCGGCCTGGATACTGCCGATCATCCGCTCGATTTCACTGGTCGATTGCTGGGTACGATGGGCCAGGGCCCGTACTTCATCGGCAACCACGGCAAACCCGCGCCCGGCTTCCCCGGCGCGCGCGGCTTCGATGGCGGCGTTCAGGGCCAGCAGGTTGGTCTGGTCGGCCAGGCCGCGAATCACATCCAATACCTTGCCGATATCCCGCGACTCTTCGGCCAGGGCGCCGATCAGCGTGGCGGTGCCCTGCACATCGCCGCTCATGCGCTCAATCGCGCTGACGGTTTCCTGCACCAGGTCGCGGCCATCGCCGGCCGAGGCGGTGGCGTTTTTCGAGGCTTCGGAAGTGCTGACGGCATTGCGCGCCACTTCTTCGACGGCGCTGGTCATCTCGTTGACGGCGGTGGCCGCCTGCTCGATCTCGTTGTTCTGTTGGGTCAGGCCACGGGCGCTTTCATCGGTGACGGCGTTCAGTTCTTCGGCAGCCGAGGCCAGTTGGGTGGCCGAGCCGGAAATGCGCTGCAGGGTGTCGCGCAATTTCTCCTGCATTTTATTCATCGCGCGCAACAGGCGGCCGGCTTCGTCATCGCCATCGACCTTGATCGGCTGGGTCAGGTTGCCCTCGGCAATCTTCTCGGCCGCGTCCAGGGCCTGGGCGATGGGCAGGGTGATGCTGCGGGTCAGCAGCCAGGCAAATAGCATGGTCAGCGCCGTGGCCAGCACCAGCAGGGCGACCACCAGCTCGAAGGCCGAATCATATTGCTCGGCGGCTTTCTGGTTGCTGTCGTTGGCCATCGAATTGTTGATGTCCAGCAGACGCGTCAGGACCGCGTTGACTGCCTCGGAGTTGCTCAGCAGTTCGGTGTTGAGCAAGGTGCGCAGCTCTTCGATCTGATTGTTGCGCGACAGGCTCTTCATCCGCTCTTCGATCTGCCGGTACTGGCCCAGCAGGCGCACATAATCGTCGTAGGCCGAGCGTTCCTCGCGGCTGTCGATCAGCTTTTCATACACGCTCTGGGCTGTCCGAATCTGCTGGTTACGCAGTTCAAAGGCTTCCAGGGTCTTTTGTTGCACCTCCGGCTCGCGGTTGGTCAGTAGGCGGTAGGACAACACACGCAGGCGCAGGGTCAGTTGGGTGAAGTCGTCGAGGGCGCGAATGCTCGGCACGCTGCTCAGGGTGATGTCTTCGGTGGCACCCCGGATCTTGCCCATCTGATTCAGCGCAAAAACACCGAGAAACAACATCAGCGCACCAATGCACGCGAAGCCGAGAAACGCGCGCGGCGCGATATTCATATTACGAAGAGACATGCAGTGGTCCTGGGAGAGGCGCGATCCGTGCGGCTTTGAGGCGGGGTAAGCATGACCTATCGGACGTACGACTAAAGTCTTGAGGGGGTGCGCGTTTTTGTCGCATCCTGCGCGGATTGGAATGGATTCAGGAACCAGATGGCGTAAATGCAGTCACTAAGGCTCCACAGCGTGGCCTGACCCGTGAAATCGGGGCTGCGCGCCAGGATAACCCTGGCTTCCACGGTGAATTTTCTTTATCGTCACCGCCCTTTGAAAAAGCCCGAGAATTCAAAATGTTAGAAACATCCCTCAGCCAACTGGAACAACTGGTCAGTGACCTGGTGCAGCAGAATCAAGCTCTGCTGGGCACCAACGAATCCCTCAAGGCCGAGCTGGCCCGCGCCAAGGATGAGAACGACAGCTTGCAACTGAACCTGATGGAGCAGGAAGAAAAGCAGGGCGCCACCGCAGCCCGTATCCAGGCGTTGGTTGAGCGTGTGAGCGCAGGTCCTGTCAGCGCATGAGTGAAGGGATAAAGGTCGTTTCGATTCTCGGTGAGGATTACTCGATCAAGGCCCCGGATGGGGAAGACAGCACCCTGCTCAAGGCCGTGACCCTGCTCAAGGCGTCCCTGGCAACCACCAAGCAGAAGTACCCGACCCTGATCGGCGACAAGCTGCTGGTGCTGGCGGCGCTGAATCTATGTGCCGAACAGATCGACATGCAGCAGCGTCACCAGCAGGAACTCGACCGTTACCAAGAGCAAGTCAGCGCCACGGTCGACGTGATTGCCAAGGCCATCGGCCAGCCCTGATCAGAACCATTCATCCTGCATGGCCAGGCACGTATCGTCCCGCGCCTGCAGGATCGACAGTTCATGATGGCAGCCCGGTACTTCCCACGTCAGGAAGTACCGGGCCGCTTGCAGCTTGCCTTTATAGAAAGTCACATCCGTCGCATTCCCCCTGGCCAGCCCTTCTTCGGCGCGGATCGCCTGTTCCAGCCAGCGCCAGCCAATCACCGTATGCCCAAACACTTTCAGGTACAGCGCCGAGTTCGCCAGGCTGCTGTTGACCTTGCCTTGGGCGAGATCCGTCAACAGCCCCAGGGTCACGCTTTGCAGGCGCGCCACCAACTGCTCCAGTGGTTCGCGCATGGCCGTGAGTGACGGGTATTGCTGGGCCCGTGCGCCGGTCTCGGCGATCAGGCGAATCAACTGCTTCAGGCCCGAACCGCCATTTTGCGCAAGCTTGCGTCCCAGCAGGTCCAGGGACTGGATGCCATGGGTGCCTTCGTGGATCGGGTTCAGGCGGTTGTCGCGGTAGTACTGCTCCACCGGGTATTCGCGGGTGTAGCCGTGGCCGCCGAGAATCTGGATCGCCAGCTCGTTGGCCTTCAGGCAGAACTCCGAGGGCCAGGATTTGACGATCGGGGTCAGCAGGTCCAGCAACTCATGGGCCTGCCTGCGCCCGGTTTCGCTGTCCAGGGTGGTGGTGTCATCGAACAGGCGCGCGGCATATAGGCCCAGGTCGAAGGCGCCTTCTACATAGGCTTTTTGCGTAAGCAACATGCGCTTGATATCAGCGTGCTGGATGATCGACACCGGCGCGGTGTTCGGATCTTTGCTGTCGGGCAGGCGGCCTTGCGGGCGTTCCCGGGCGTATTCCAGGGAGTACAGGTAACCGGCATAACCGAGCATCACCGCACCCATGCCGACCCCAATCCGCGCCTCGTTCATCATCTGGAACATACAGGCCAGACCCTGGTGCGGCTTGCCCACCAGATAGCCGACACACTCGCCGTTATCGCCGAAGTTCAGCGCGGTGGAGGTGGTGCCGCGCCAGCCCATCTTGTGGAACAGCCCGGCCAGCAGCACATCATTGCGCGGGCCCAGGCTGCCGTCGTCGTTGACCAGGAACTTGGGCACGATAAACAGCGAAATGCCCTTCACCCCGGCGGGCGCGTCCGGCAGTTTGGCCAAGACCATGTGCACGATGTTTTCCGACAGCGGGTGATCGCCACCGGAGATAAAGATCTTGTTGCCCTTGAGGCGGTAGGTGCCATCCGCCGCCGGCTCGGCGCGGGTGCGGATATCCGACAGCGACGAGCCGGCATGGGGTTCGGTCAAGGCCATGGTGCCGAAGAAGCGGCCCTCGATCATCGGTTGCAGAAAGCGTTGCTTCTGCTCCTCGGTGCCAAAACTCTCGATCAGGTTGGCCGCGCCCATGGTCAGGAACGGGTACGAGGTGGAAGCCGCATTGGCTGACTGAAAGTGCGCAAAACAGGCCTGGGACAGCAGCGTCGGCAGTTGCATGCCACCGGCTTCAAAACTGCGCGCCGCATTGAGAAAGCCGGCTTCGAGGAAGGCATCCACGGCAGGTTTCACTTCCGGGATCAGGATCGCCTGGCCATCTTCGTAGCGCGGTTCGTTCTCGTCGCCCTTGCGGTTGTGGGGGGCGAAGTACTTTTCGGCGATGTGGCGGGCGGTGCCGATGGCGGCATCGAAGGTTTCGCGAGTGTGTTCGGCAAACCGCTCGCGCTGGGTCAGGCCCTCGGCATCGAGGACTTCATACAGCTCGAAAGCCAGATTGCGGGAACTGAGGAGCGTCTCGGACATGGCGGCTTACCTATTTGGGAATAGGCCGCAGTCTAAGTGCGCGAATAGAGGCGCGATAGCAAGATTGATCTGGGTGATGGAGCAGCAAAACAAAGGCAGGATGAATGTACAAGATCGTTCCCACGCTCTGCGTGGGAACGCCTCTTGCGACGCTCTGCGTCGCGGACGCGGAGTGTCCTGGGCTGCACTCCCACGCAGAGCGTGGGAGTGCTCGGTGGTGACTAGCCGATAGTCATCAGGCTCGCGTTACCACCCGCCGCAGCGGTGTTGACGCTCAACGCACGCTCGATCACCAGGCGCTCCAACGCAATGTTGGTTTCGCCCGAGGACAGGCCATTGACCCCGACAATCGCGCCGCTGCGTTGCGCCACTTGCTGGCAAACCCCACGCAGTTGGTCGGAATCGCCGTGGTGCAGGACGGCGTCGAAGATCACTTCGTCCTTGGTCCAATCGGCTACACGCTGGATCTTCGCCTGAACTTCCTTCGGCAGCCGTGGGAACAGCGCCTTGGTCAGGTCAGATTCCGGCCACACTGCCGAGCTACCCACAGCCAGTACGGCCGCCAGTTGCGCCAGCAGATCGCCTTCTACGTCCGCCAGGCACAGCACGTGCTCGCGGGGTAGGATGGCGTAGCTGTTGCGCTCGCCGGTCGGGCCGGCCAGCAGGCGGGTGATACCGCTTTGCGATTGCGCGGCGAACTGGCTGCACAGGGCGCTCAGTTCGCTGAACTTGTTGCCGTCGGCCCAGGTTTTCAGGGCACTCAGCGGTTGGCTCATGGCGTCACGCAGGCGCACATCCGGTGCGGCCAGTGCATCGCCCCGTACGAAGGATTGCTCGATCGCATCGGTAGGGCGGGTCGACAGCAGGCGGTACAGGTACAGCGGACCACCGGCTTTCGGGCCGGTACCCGACAGGCCTTCGCCACCGAATGGCTGCACGCCGACGACGGCACCGACGATGTTGCGGTTAACGTAGACGTTACCGGCATGGACGTTGTCGATCACCTTGGCGATGGTCTCGTCGATACGGGTGTGCACGCCCAGGGTCAGACCGTAGCCAGAAGCATTGATCTGACCGATCAACTGGTCGATTTCCTTACGCTTGTAGCGCACCACGTGCAGGACCGGGCCGAAGATCTCCCGTTGCAGCTCGTCGAAGCTTTCCAGCTCGATCAGGGTTGGCATCACGAAGGTGCCGCGCTTGATTTCTTCACTGTCGGCAATTGCCACCTGGTACACGGTACGGCCTTTGTCGCGCATGGCCTGGATGTGCTTCTCGATGCCCGCCTTGGCTTCGGCGTCGATTACCGGGCCGATATCCACAGACAGGCGCTCCGGGTTGCCGAGACGGCATTCGGCCATGGCACCCTTGAGCATTTCGATAACGCGGTCTGCCGAATCTTCCTGCAGGCACAGTACACGCAGGGCCGAGCAACGCTGGCCGGCACTGTCGAAGGCCGAGGAGACGACGTCGATCACCACCTGTTCGGTCAGAGCCGAGGAGTCGACGATCATCGCGTTCTGGCCACCGGTTTCGGCGATCAGCGGGATTGGGCGGCCCTGGGCATCCAGGCGTCCGGCGACATTGCGTTGCAGCAGGCGCGCCACTTCGGTGGAGCCGGTGAACATCACGCCTTTGACGCGATCATCACCCACCAGGCGGGCACCAACGCTTTCGCCCTGGCCCGGCAGCAGTTGCAGCACGCCTTCCGGAATGCCGGCTTCGAGCAGCAGGCGCACGGCTTGCGCGGCGACCAGCGGGGTCTGTTCGGCCGGCTTGGCCAATACCGGGTTACCGGCGGCCAGTGCGGCGGCGACTTGGCCACTGAAGATCGCCAGCGGGAAGTTCCACGGGCTGATGCACACCACCGGGCCCAGTGGGCGGTGGGCGTCGTTGGTGAAATCGTTACGCGCCTGCACGGCGTAGTAACGCAGGAAGTCCACGGCTTCACGCACTTCGGCGATGGCGTTGGCGAAGGTCTTGCCGGCTTCACGGGCCAGCAGGCCCATCAGTGGCTGGATCTCGCCTTCCATCAAGTCGGCGGCACGTTCGAGGATCGCGGCGCGTTCGGCCGGCGGGGTGGCCTGCCAGATCGGTGCGGCATTCAGGGCGCACTGGATAGCGTTGTCGACGTCTTCGACCGTGGCTTCCTGGACGTGGCCAACCACATCACGCAGGTCGGACGGATTCAGCACCGGCGCAGCGGCTTCATTGCTGGACGCGCAACCGAGCATCGGCGCGGCCTTCCAGTTGTTGTGCGCGGTGGCCAGCAAGGCGCAGGACAGCGACGCCAGGCGGTGTTCGTTGGCCAGGTCGATACCGGCCGAGTTGGCGCGCTCGCTGCCATACAGGTCGCGTGGCAGTGGAATACGCGGGTGCGGCAGGCCGAAGCCGCCTTCCAGCGTCGCCATCTGCTCGATGCTGGCCACTGGATCGGCCACCAGCTCCTGGATCGAGATGGATTGGTCGGCGATACGGTTGACGAACGAGGTGTTGGCGCCGTTTTCCAGCAGGCGACGCACCAGGTAGGCCAGCAGGGTTTCGTGGGTGCCGACCGGCGCGTACACGCGGCATGGACGGTTCAGCTTGCCTTCGGAAACCTTGCCTACGACTTGTTCGTACAGCGGTTCACCCATGCCGTGCAGGCACTGGAACTCGTACTGGCCGGGGTAATAGTTCTGGCCGGCGATGTGGTAGATGGCCGACAGGGTGTGGGCGTTGTGCGTGGCGAACTGCGGGTAGATGACTTCCGGTACCGACAGCAGCTTGCGTGCGCAGGCGATGTAGGAAACGTCGGTGTACACCTTGCGGGTGTAGACCGGGTAGCCTTCCAGGCCTTCGACCTGGGCGCGCTTGATTTCGCTGTCCCAGTACGCGCCTTTTACCAGGCGGATCATCAGGCGGTGACGGCTGCGGCGTGCCAGGTCGATCACGTAGTCGATCACGTACGGGCAGCGCTTCTGGTAAGCCTGGATCACGAAACCGATACCGTTCCAGCCGGTCAGTTGCGGCTCGAAGCACAGGCGCTCGAGCAGGTCCAGGGACAGCTCCAGGCGGTCGGCTTCTTCGGCGTCGATGTTCAGGCCGATGTCGTATTGCTTGGCCAGCAGCGTCAGGGACAGCAGGCGCGGGTACAGCTCGTCCATCACGCGCTCGTACTGGGCGCGGCTGTAGCGCGGGTGCAGGGCCGACAGCTTGATGGAGATGCCCGGGCCTTCATAAATCCCACGGCCGTGAGAGGCTTTGCCGATGGAGTGAATGGCTTGTTCGTACGAGGCCAGGTACTTCTGTGCGTCGTGTTCGGTCAGTGCAGCTTCACCGAGCATGTCGTAGGAGTAGCGGAAGCCCTTGGCTTCGAACTTGCTCGCATTGGCCAGGGCTTCGGCGATGGTTTCGCCGGTGACGAACTGCTCGCCCATCAGGCGCATGGCCATGTCGACGCCCTTGCGGATCATCGGCTCGCCGCTCTTGCCGATAATGCGGCTCAGGGAGGAGGTCAGGCCGGCCTCATTGTGGGTGGCGACCAGTTTGCCGGTCAGCAGCAGGCCCCAGGTGGCGGCGTTGACGAACAACGATGGGCTGTTGCCCAGGTGCGGGTGCCAGTTGCCGGTGCTGATCTTGTCGCGGATCAGCGCGTCACGGGTGCCCTTGTCGGGGATCCGCAGCAGCGCTTCGGCCAGGCACATCAGGGCCACGCCTTCCTGGGACGACAGGGAAAATTCCTGCAGCAGGCCCTGGACGATACCGGCACGGCCGCCGGCGCTCTTCTGGTTACGCAGTTTTTCGGCAATCGAGGCCGCCAGCTTGTTGGTGGCTTCGGCCATCTGGGCCGGCAGGCGAGCCTGCTCGATCAGCATCGGCACCACTTCCGGCTCGGGGCGGCGGTAAGCGGCGGTGATCGAGGCGCGCAGCACCGATTGCGGCAGGATGCTTTCGGCAAACTCGAGGAAGCACTGGTGAGCGTGGTCGTTCTGCACCTCGCCCGCGTCGTCTGCGT
Organism: Pseudomonas sp. MF5691; assembly: GCF_016405645.1. Taxonomy (NCBI): domain Bacteria; kingdom Pseudomonadati; phylum Pseudomonadota; class Gammaproteobacteria; order Pseudomonadales; family Pseudomonadaceae; genus Pseudomonas; species Pseudomonas sp. MF5691. The sequence goes on along the minus strand of NZ_JAEKDC010000003.1, from coordinate 265,865 downwards.
CCTTGACGCCCGAACCATTGAGCTCGGTCAGGGTTGCACCACCCTCGAGTTTCTCCAGGTAATTGAAAATTGCCTGCTTGATCAGCCAGTGCGGCGTGCGATCAATGGAGGTCGCGGCGGCCTTGAGGCGTTCGCGGGTTGGGTCATCGAGTTTGACCCCAAGGGTGGTCGTAGCCATATTTTTATCCTCATGGGTGCCACTACTGTGTGGCATCAGCTGGCGGCAAGATTAGCTTTGCGCCGTACGAGGTGCAACCGGGTGCAACCCATTTTCTTCATGAAATTCACGCTGCTCGTCAGAAATCATTTTCACTCGACCAAATCGGCTGAATATTGGTGCATTTGCTTCTGGATTTGGCTGTTCTTGCTCCGAAAAGGAGCAAAAAACCGCCGTTTGCCGAAAAACGCGCCAGGGTGCAACTAATTCTCACGAAACTGGTTGCACCTTATTTGCTTTGTTGAATAGCATTCACGCCCAAGGTGCAACCAACCCTAGGGTTCGGTTCATCGGCTGATGGCTTTCCTGGGGAAACGTCAGTCATAAATGCGCGGCACGCAGCTTCGTCTACACACTACTCGGTTGTAGATGGCCTGACAGACCGCCGCTACATAAAAACAAAGCCAGGGCGTAACTCAATGAGCGTAAGTAATCCAACCTTGATCACATTTGTGATCTACATCGCGGCAATGGTGCTGATTGGTCTCATGGCCTATCGCTCCACCAATAACCTTTCCGATTACATCCTCGGTGGTCGCAGCCTCGGCAGCGTCGTCACCGCACTCTCGGCTGGCGCTTCGGATATGAGCGGCTGGTTGTTGATGGGCCTGCCAGGTGCCATCTACATGTCGGGCCTGTCGGAAAGCTGGATCGCCATCGGCCTGATCGTCGGTGCTTACCTGAACTGGCTGTTTGTGGCAGGTCGCCTGCGCGTGCAGACCGAACACAACGGCGACGCCCTGACCCTGCCGGACTACTTCTCCAGCCGTTTTGAAGACAAGAGCGGCCTGCTGCGGATTATCTCGGCGGTAGTGATCCTGGTGTTCTTCACCATCTACTGCGCTTCTGGCATCGTGGCCGGTGCCCGTCTGTTCGAAAGCACCTTCGGCATGTCCTACGAGACGGCGCTGTGGGCCGGTGCTGCGGCGACGATTGCCTACACCTTTATCGGTGGTTTCCTGGCAGTAAGCTGGACAGATACCGTACAAGCCACCCTGATGATCTTCGCGTTGATCCTGACGCCCATCATCGTGCTGCTGGCCACCGGCGGTGTCGATACCACCTTCCTGGCTATTGAAGCGAAGGATCCAACCAGCTTCGACATGCTGAAAAACACTACCTTCATCGGCATCATCTCGCTGATGGGCTGGGGCCTGGGCTACTTCGGCCAGCCGCACATCCTCGCGCGTTTCATGGCGGCGGATTCGGTCAAGTCGATTGCCAAGGCGCGTCGCATCTCCATGGCCTGGATGATCCTGTGCCTGGCCGGCACCGTGGCCGTAGGTTTCTTCGGTATTGCCTACTTCTCGGCACACCCGGAAGTGGCCGGTCCCGTGACCGAAAACCCAGAGCGTGTGTTCATCGAGCTGGCCAAGCTGCTGTTCAACCCTTGGGTTGCTGGCGTGCTGCTGTCGGCCATCCTGGCTGCCGTGATGAGCACCCTGAGCTGCCAGTTGCTGGTGTGCTCCAGCGCCCTGACCGAAGACTTCTACAAGGCGTTCCTGCGCAAGGGCGCTTCCCAGCTTGAGCTGGTATGGGTCGGCCGGATCATGGTGCTGGTGGTTGCGTTGATCGCCATCGCGATGGCTGCTAACCCAGAAAACCGCGTACTGGGCCTGGTGAGCTACGCCTGGGCCGGCTTCGGCGCCGCGTTCGGTCCTGTGGTCCTGATCTCGGTCCTGTGGAAAGGCATGACCCGCAACGGCGCACTGGCCGGTATCCTGGTCGGCGCGATCACCGTGATCGTGTGGAAACACTTCGAGCTGCTGGGTCTGTACGAAATCATCCCAGGCTTCCTGTTCGCCAGCCTGGCGATCTACTTCGTGAGCAAGATGGGCGCCCCGACTGCCGGTATGGTTGAGCGCTTCACAGCTGCCGAGAAAGACTACAACCTCAACAAGTGAGGCGTTCATGCAGGCCTTGATGGCCTGCTGAACTGAAAGCGGCCCGCATCCCTGGATGTCGGGCCGTTTTTTTTGGGTGCGACGATGGAGCCTGCGTTGTAGGGATTAACTGAATTGCCTGCAGCGTACGCAGCTCGGCAAATGGCTGGTGCAGAATTCCAGGCCCTCCACTTGCAGAGAAACACCGGATGTTCGCTCCTGCCAATCAAAGTGCGTTTAGCCTGACTGTCGATGGCCAGCCCAGTGACCTCAAGGTCCTGGCGTTCAAGGGCGAGGAGGCTATCAGCCAGCCCTATCGTTTCGATCTTGAGTTGGTCAGCGAACAGCCGGACCTGGATCTGGAAAACCTCCTGCACCGCCAGGCCTTTCTCGCCTTTGATGCCCAGGGCCATGGCATCCATGGGCAAATCCAGCGGGTCGCGCAAGGTGACTCGGGCCGGCGCCTGACCCATTATCAATTGAGCCTGGTGCCGCAGTTGGCCTATCTGCAACACAGTGCCCGGCAACGCATTTTCCAGCACAAGACGGTGCCGCAGATTGTCAGCCTGGTGCTGGAGGGGCAGGGCATCCAGCGCGATGCCTTTGAGTGGCGACTGGGCGCGACCTATCCCGAGCGCGAGTACTGCGTGCAGTTCGATGAAACCGACCTGGCATTTATCCAGCGGCTGTGCGCCGAACTGGGGATTCACTATCACTTTCAACACCGGCCGGACGGGCATCTGCTGGTGTTCGGCGATGATCAGACGGTGTTTGCCCAGGCAGCCCAGCCGACGGGCTATGCGCCGGGTTCGGGCATGGTGGCGGCGGCGCCGGTGATCAAGCGTTTCACGGTGCGCCTGGAGGCGCGGACTACCGGGGTCAACCTGCGCGACTATGATTTTCGCAAGCCGCGTCTGGTGCTGGAAAGCGCCGCCCTCGGCGAGCAGCTACCGCCGCTGGAGGCCCAGGGCTACCCTGGGCACTTCACCGACCGTACCCATGGCAAGCACCTGGCGCAGCGGGCGCTGGAGCGTCATCGCAGCGACCAGCGGCAAGCCTACGGCGAGGGCGACCAGACGGCGCTGGTCAGCGGACAGTTCCTCACACTGGCCGACCATCCGCGCCAGGCATGGAATGGCCTGTGGCTGGTGACGCGGGTGATCCACCAGGGCCGGCAACCGCAAGTGCTGGAGGAGTCTGTCGGCGCGATGGATGAGCAGGGGTATCGCAACGAGTTCTTCGCCACGCCCTGGGACGTGCCGTTTCGCCCGCCGCTGCCTGCGGCGAGGGCGCCGGTTGCAGGCTTTCAGAACGCTGTGGTCACCGGGCCGGTCGACAGCGAAATCCATTGCGATGAGTTTGGCCGGGTCAAGGTGCAACTGGCCTGGGATCGCCACGGCCAATACAGCGAACATTCCAGCTGCTGGCTGCGGGTTGCCAGCGCCTGGGCCCACGAACACTACGGCAGCGTGGTGATCCCGCGGGTGGGCATGGAAGTGCTGGTGGGGTTCGTCAACGGCGATGTCGATATGCCGCTGGTGGTCGGCTGCCTGGCCAATGGCGCGACGCCAGTGCCCCTCGACCTGCCCGCGGACAAGACCCGCAGCATCTTCCGCAGCCAGAGCAGCCCAGGGGGTGGTGGCTATAACGAGCTGCGCATCGAAGACCGCAAGGGCGCCGAGCAGATCTACCTGCGGGCCCAACGCGACTGGACCCAGCACGTGCTCCACGATCTGCGCCTGCAGGTGGATCACCAGCGGCATGTGCAGGTAAGCGGCGAGTCGCACCACGAGTTGCACGGCGAAGAGCAGCGGATTACCCACGGCAACCGGCTGACGGAACTCAAGCAGGACGATCACCTGGTGATCGCGGGGCAGCAACAGGTGCAAGTGGCGCGTTATTCGTTGCAGGCGGGCGAGCAGATCAGCCTCGGCGCAGGCCAGCAAATGGTGGTCGATGGCGGCGCCAGCCTGACGCTGCAGGCCGGTGGGCAATGGATCACATTGTCGGCCGGGGGGATTTTCAGCAGCACACCGATCCAGTTGGGCGGTGCGCCGTCGGCTGCCACGGCGCCATCACCCCTGCGTCCAGGGGTTCAGGAAACCCTGCTGGCGGTGTTGGCCGCACCGTTGAGTGCCGCACAGGTGTTCAGCTTCAGGCGCAGTGCGCCGTTCTGTGAGGAGTGTGAGCGCTGCAACAATGGCGTCTGCGACACTCCGCAGCATCGAGTGGGGGGCTTGCGCTGATGACCCCCCGTGAGTGGCTGGCCCAGGAGCCGCTGCAGGACGGCGAGCAGCTGTTTGTCATCCTGGCCAGTACCAGTGAGTGTCAGCCGGTGGCGGCCTGGCGCCAGGCAGATGGCGGGCCATTGAGCCCGGTGTGGGCCGGCAGCGAGTACGCCGCCTGGGCTGAGGTGATGCCCTATGTGGCATTGGTCAGCGAGAGCAGTGGGTTTCTCGACTGGGTGGCCGAATGCGCGGCTACCGATTGGGGTTGGTTGGCCATTTCCTCCAGCCCGCTGCCCACGGTGGTCGAACATCTCGCCAGCCTGACCAAGGTGCGTTTGCCCGAGGGGCAGGAAGTGTTTTTCCGCTTCTGGGATGGTGGCTATCTGCTGCCGATCCTGCAAGGGCTGGGGCCTGGTGCGGGGGAGGTGCTTGCGGTATTTCGACGCTACTGGATCAACGGCCAGCTCCAGGAAGTGCCGGCCACGGGAGTGGGGGCGGCGAGGAAAAGTCCCTGGTGGGAGGTGCCCCCCACGCTACTCAAGCAGCTTGGCGAACAGTCCAGCGTGACCCTGGTGGATAACCTGCTGCAATGGCTGGCCCAGGAGCATCCCGACGTGCACGACGCCTTCGCGCCAGCGACCTTGCAGCACAAGGTCGCGTACTTTGTGCGCCCACCTTACGCCGGGCAGCAGGCATTGATTGCCTACCTGGCCGGCGAGCGGGGTTGAGTCAGGCGTTCAGTGACTGCTGCAAGTCATCGAGCAGGTCCTCGATCGCCTCGATGCCCACCGACAGGCGGATCATCTCCGGACGTACGCCGGCCTTGGCCTGCTCCTGCTCGTTCATCTGCCGGTGGGTGGTGGACGCTGGGTGGCAGGCCAGGGACTTGGCGTCGCCGATATTCACCAGGCGCTTGAAGATCTGCAGCGCATCGTAGAAGCGCACCCCGGCGGCATAGCCGCCCTTCAGGCCGAAGGACAGGATCGCCGAGGGTTTGCCCTGCATGTACTTTTGCGCCAGGTGATGGTGCGGGTGATCCGGCAGGCCGGCGTAGCTGACCCATTCCACCTGCTCGTGGGCCTGCAGGAACTGCGCGACTTTCAACGCGTTCTCGGTGTGGCGTTCCATGCGCAGGGCCAGGGTTTCCAGGCCTTGCAGCAGCAGGAAGGCATTCATCGGGGCCAGGGCGGCACCGGTGTTGCGCAGCGGCACGGTGCGGGCACGGGCAATAAAGGCTGCGGGGCCGAATTTCTCGCTGTACACCACGCCATGGTAGGCCGGCTCGGGTTGGTTGAGGCCGGGGAATTTCTGCGGGTAGTCGGTCCAGGGGAAGGTGCCGCTGTCGACAATCACCCCGCCCAGAGAGTTGCCGTGGCCGCCGACATACTTGGTCAGGGAATGCACGACGATATCCGCGCCAAACTGGATCGGCTTGCACAGGATCGGCGTGGCGACGGTGTTATCCACCATCAGCGGTACGCCGCGGGCATGGGCGACGTCGGCCAGGGCCTGCAGGTCGACGATATTGCCCGCCGGGTTGCCGATGCTTTCGCAGTACACCAGCTTGGTGTTGTCGTCGATCAGCTCGGCGATGGCCTCGGCCGAGTCGTTGCGGGCGAAGCGCACATCAACGCCGAAGCTCGGCAGCAGGTGGGCGAACAGGGTGTAGGTGCCGCCGTACAGCTGTGGGGTGGAGACGATATTGTCGCCGGCGCGGGTCAGGGCCTGGATGGCATAGTGAATGGCCGCGCTGCCCGCCGACACGGCCAGGGCCGCGATCCCGCCTTCCAGCGCGGCCATGCGCTGTTCCAGCACGTCGTTGGTGGGGTTCATGATCCGCGTGTAGATATTGCCGGGTACGTCGAGGTTGAACAGATCGGCGCCATGCTGGGCGTTATCGAACTCGAAGGCGACGTTCTGGTAGATCGGCACGGCGACCGCCTTGGTGGTCGGGTCCGATTTGAAGCCGTGGTGCAATGCGATTGTGGCGTCTTTCATGGTGGATACTGACCTCCCTGGATTGCATGGGGCAGCCCCGGATAAGGTAGGAGCTGGCTTGCCTGCGATGGCATCAGCGCAGAGTACGGGTAATACCGCGTCGCCTGCATCGCGGGCAAGCCCGCTCGCACATAACTCGCTAGAACGTTTTCGCTGCTGTTCCTACATTTGCGACATAAGCACCGCCCGGCATGCAGCCCTGCACCTTTGCCCGCGTAAAAGGTAAACTTCGCCCCCTGCGCAGGAGCAACCATGAATTATCGTCACGCCTTTCACGCCGGCAACCACGCCGATGTCTTCAAACACCTGACCTTGACCCGCCTCATCGCCCTGATGTCGCGCAAGGAACAGCCGTTTGCCTATCTCGACACCCACGCCGGGATTGGTCTGTATGACCTGCAAGGCGACCAGGCCAACCGCACCGGTGAATACCTGGAAGGCATTGCCCGCCTGTGGGGCGAGGCGGACCTGCCGGCGCTGACCGCTGACTACATGCGGGTGCTGCACGAGATGAACCCGGATGGCCAATTGCGCTATTACCCTGGTTCGCCAGAACTGGCGCGACGCCTGACCCGCCCCCAGGACCGCGTGCTGCTCAACGAAAAACACCCGGAAGACGGCGTGTTGCTCAAGGACAACATGAAGGGCGACCGCCGTGTGAAGGTCCATCTGGGCGAAGGCTGGCATGTGCCACGGGCCTTGCTGCCGGTGCCGGAAAAGCGCGCGCTGATGCTGATCGACCCGCCGTTCGAGCAACTCGACGAGATGCAGCGTTGCGCCGCCTCCCTCAAGGAAGCCGTGGGCCGCATGCGCCAGACGGTCGCCGCGATCTGGTACCCGGTCAAGGACCAGCGCATGTTGCGCCGTTTCTACCAGGACCTGGCCGGCACCGGCGCGCCAAAGCTGCTGCGCGTGGAGTTGCTGGTGCATCCGCTGGATACCCCCAACACCCTGACCGGTTCGGGCCTGGCGATTGCCAACCCGCCGTGGGGGCTGGAGGAGGAGTTGCGTGAGCTGTTGCCGTGGCTGTCGAAAAAACTGGGGCAGACCCAGGGTGGGTGGCAGATGGATTGGCTGATCGCCGAGTAACGGCATCGCTCTTTAGAGTGCTATCGCGGGCAAGCCCGCTCCCACATGGTGATGTGATCCCATGTGGGAGCGGGCTTGCCCGCGATGCTTTTGACGTCAGATCGGGCAGGTCACGCCAGTACCGCCGATCCCGCAATAACCCTGGGGATTCTTCGCCAGGTACTGCTGGTGATAGGCCTCGGCGAAGTACACCGTGGGCGCCTCGTCGATTTCCGTGGTGATCTCGCCCAGGCCGGCCTTGGTCAGTTCTTCCTGATAGGCCTGTGCACTGGCCTTCGCAGCCTCCAGTTGCTCAGGCGTGGTCGCGTAGATCACCGAGCGATACTGGCTGCCAATGTCATTGCCCTGGCGCATGCCCTGGGTTGGGTTGTGCAGTTCCCAGAACATTTTCAACAGGTCTTCGTACTTGAGTTTGGCCTGGTCATACACCACCAGCACCACTTCGCTATGGCCGGTCAGGCCCGAGCAGACTTCTTCGTAGGTCGGGTTTGGTGTGAAGCCGCCGGCGTAGCCGACCACGGTGCTGACCACGCCGTCGCGCTGCCAGAATTTGCGTTCTGCGCCCCAGAAACAGCCGAGGCCAAAAATCGCAAACCCCACATCGTCCATAAACGGGCCCAGCAGCGGGTTGCCGTTGACGAAGTGCGTCTCGGGCAGATTCATCGGGGTTTCACGACCAGGCAGGGCTTGTTCGGCAGTAGGCAGCACGTTTTTATTCACCAGGATTTCCGAGCGCAAGACCATGATCAGTCCTCTCGTCAGGTTGAGTTAACAGTTCAGACCACCAGTGTGCCCGAGTGTTACAGCGCTGTCAGGCGATTGGCCCGCGTGGATAGCGTTTGAGCCTGTCCAGCAACTCGGAGCCGGGGATTGGCCGGTCGAACAGGTAGCCCTGGCCGACGTCGCAGCGATGGCGGCGCAGGAACGCCAGTTGCTCGGCAGTCTCGATGCCTTCGGCGACCACCTTGAGCTTGAGGTTGTGCGCCATGGCGATCACCGCCGAGGTGATTTCCATGTCGTCCTGGTTGTCCGGGATTTCATGGATAAAGCTGCGGTCGATCTTGATGATGTCGATGGGGAATTTCTTCAGGTAACTCAGGGACGAGTAGCCGGTGCCGAAATCATCCATGGCCAGGGTCAGGCCGAAACTCTTCAACTGATCCAGTTGCAGGCGCGTGTCCTCGGTGGCTTCCAGCAGCAGGCCCTCGGTCAGCTCCAGCTCCAGCAGGTTGGCCGGTAGCTGTTCTTCCTTGAGGATGCTGGCGATGGATGCCACCAGGTCCGGGTCGGAAAACTGCTTGGGCGACAGGTTGATCGCCACCTGCAAGTTGCCCATGCCCGCGGCGCTCAACTGCTTGCTCATGCGGCAGGCCTGGCGCGCGATCCATTTGCCGATGGGGATGATCAGGCCGGTCTCTTCGGCGACGCTGATGAACTGGTCCGGACGGATCATGCCCTTTTCCGGGTGGTTCCAGCGCAACAGCGCCTCCATGCCGAGCAGGCGCCCGCTGCGCAGGCACAGCTTGGGCTGGTAGAACACGTCCAGCTCGTTCTGGGTCAGGGCGCGGCGCAGATTGTTTTCCACGAACAGTTTGTAACTGGCCTCGGCATTCAGGGTTTCGGTAAACACCTGCACCTGGTGCTTGCCGTTGGCCTTGGCCTTGTGCAGCGCCAGGCCGGCGTTGCGCATCAGTGTCTGTGGGTCGCGGCCATGCAGCGGGGCGCAGGCCAGGCCCACGGAGCCGGTGACGCTGATCAACTGGTTGTCGACGAACATCGGTTTGTCGAGGGTCATCAACAACTGGCAGGCCATTTGCTGGCCGACTTCAAGGTCGGCGTTGTCGAGCAGCACCGCAAATTCGTTACTGGCAAAACGCGCCAGGCTGCCGCCGGCATTGAGGCTGTTGCGCAGGCGCCGGGCAAGGCTGATCAGCAACTTGTCGCCGGTCTGGTGGCCGAGGCTGTCGTTGATCCGCTTGAAGTTGTCGATATCCACCAGCAACAGGCTGATGGGCGCGTCGCTGTCGCGGGCGAAGCGTTCGTCGAGGTTGCGGATAAACGCCGGGCGGTTGCCCAGGTTGGTCAGGTTGTCGGTGTAGGCCAGGCGCTCGATACGCTGCTGGGCCAGCTTGGCCTGGGTGATGTCTTCGTAGATGCCGATGTAGTGGGTCAGTTCGCGGTTGTCGCCATACACTTTGGAAATCGACAGCTGGCCCCAGTACGGTTCGAGGTTTTTGCGCCGGCTCTTGAACTCGCCCTGCCAGCTGTTGCTTTGGGCCAGGCTGGAGGGCGCGTCGAACAGCAGTTCGCTGAGGTTTTCCAGGGCCGGCAACTGGGCCAGGCGATGGCCGTGGACTTCTTCGGTGCTGTACTGGGTGATTGCGGTAAAGCTGGGGTTGACGTACTCCACTACGCCGTCGCAATTGACCAGCAGGAAGGCGTTGGCACTTTGCTCCACGGCGCGCTGGAACAGATGCAGGGCGCTGGTGGCGGTGCGACGGTTGTGGTTGTTGATGACCTGGGCGAACTGGTCGGCCAATTCACCGGCAAAGGCAATTTCATCGGACAGCCAATCTCGGGTGCAAGTGCTTTGTTCCAGGCACAGCACGCCCACCACCTGGCCATCCACGCGGATACTGGCGTCGAGCATGGCGTGGACTTCCAGGGGGCGCAGGCTTTCGGCCATGTCCCGGGTGCGGGGATCGCGCAGGGCATTGCCGGCGTCGATGGCGCGGCTGCTTTGCAGGGCTTCCAGGTAGTCCGGGAAGCCGCTGGCATCAATCGGCAAGGGCAGATGGTGCTGCTGGTCGGCGCGGTGAAAAGCAGAAATCGGCACCAGTTGCTGGCCTTCGAGGTTCCAGATACTGGCGCAGTCGATCTGGTAGATATCGCAGGCACTGCGGGTGATCAGTTCGGCGGCTTCTTGCAGGGAATTGTTGGTGCTGTAGCGCTGGCGGGCCAGCAGCAGGATCAGCTCCTGCTGGGCGCGCACCCGCTCCAGGTGCTGTAACTGTTCCTGTTGTGCACGCTGGTTGAGCTCCAGGGCGATCTGCAGGCGGCTGTTCTGGTCCTCCAGGTCGGCGGTGGGCATCGGCGCCGGGTTGCTGAACAAGCCGTCTACCACCATCAGGTAGCCGCGTAGCAGGTGGCGATTGTGCTGCTTGTAGGCCTCGCCGACCTCCAGCAGGCTCAACTGGCCGTCGTTGGTGTGCAAGGTGTAGCGCACCAGGTAGTGGGGGCTGGCGGTCAGTTGCTGCTGGATCGCGTCATGCAACTGGTAGCGTGCCTGGGGCTCCATCAGGCTGGCGTAGGGCGAGCCGATCAGCGAGCACAGCTCTACGGCGGGCAAGCCGAATTGGCGTTCACAATTGGGGTCAAGGTACAGCAGCGCCCAGCTGGCCTCATTCAGCCGCTCGAAACGCAGCATACCGAGGCGCGAAGGCACCGGTAATTGCGTCACGACCTCGGCCGCCGTTCGGGCGACATCGGGTTGGCTTTTCATGGGGGAGCTCGCTTGGAAAAATGCGCATCGCGCTGGGCTATCGCCCTCTTTGTTGCTGTCTGCGGCAAGGTTGCATCATGCAGCACGGACTGACAAGAGAGGATGAAGGCTAAGTGCTATAAGTGGGTTATCGGCCGTGCAGCGGATTTCTACAGTCGCAATGATGGACGGTTATCCTGCGTGGTCTTTGTAGGCGCCTGGGCAATTGAGGCGGGCAAAAAAAGCCCCGCCAAGTTGGCGGGGTTGAGGTACGAGCGTGGCGCTCGGAAATCGTTGCAGCCAGGCCTCCCCGGTGAAGGGGAGGCCGCTGCCGTTTACAGCAGGATGGTGCGGATGTCGTTCAGCAACTGGCTCAGGCGCTGGGTGAAGCGTGCAGCGGCCGCGCCATTGATCACGCGGTGATCGTAGGACAGCGACAGTGGCAGCATCAGCTTCGGCTGGAAGGCCTTGCCGTCCCACACAGGCTGGATAGTGGCCTTGGAAACACCGAGGATCGCCACTTCCGGCGCGTTGACGATTGGCGTGAAGCCAGTGCCGCCAATGTGCCCGAGGCTGGAGATGGTGAAGCAGGCACCTTGCATGTCGTCCGGAGTCAGCTTCTTGTCGCGGGCCTTGGCAGCCAGTGCAGCCGCTTCGGCAGCCAGTTGCAGCAGGCTCTTCTGGTCGACGTTCTTGATGACCGGTACCAGCAGGCCATCCGGGGTGTCGACGGCGAAGCCGATGTGCACGTATTTCTTGCGAATGATCGCCTTGCCGCTTGGTGCCAGCGAACTGTTGAAGTCCGGCAGCTCCTTGAGCAGGTGCGCGCAGGCCTTGAGCAGCAGTGGCAGCACGGTCAGCTTGACGCCAGCCTTCTCGGCCACAGCTTTCTGCGCAACGCGGAAAGCTTCCAGGTCGGTGATGTCGGCCTGGTCGAACTGAGTCACATGCGGAATGTTCAGCCAGCTGGCGTGCAGACCGGCTGCGCCGATTTGCATCAGGCGCGTCATCGGCACTTCTTCGATTTCGCCGAAGCGGCTGAAGTCTACGGTGCGGATCGGCGGTATGCCCGAGCCACCGGTAGCAGCACCGGCAGCCGGAGCTTCCTTGGCTTTTTGCATCATGGACTTGACGTAGACCTGCACGTCTTCCTTGAGCACGCGACCATGTGGGCCGGTAGGGCTGACAGCGCTCAGCTCGACGCCGAATTCACGGGCCAGTTGACGCACGGCAGGGCCGGCGTGAGCCTTGGCACCACTTGGCGCAGGGGCAGCCGCCGGGGCCGGTGCGGCCTCGGCTTTTGCCGCAGGAGCCGGGGCGGCGGCAGCCGGTGCAGCTTCAGTCTTGGCGGCCGGAGCAGCAGCGGCAGCGGCAGGCGCCGGAGCAGCAGCAGGCGCAGCGCCTTGTACTTTCAGCTTGAGGATGAAGTCACCAGTGCCGACTTCGTCTTCGAGCTTGACCGCGATGCTTTCCACTACGCCGGCAGCCGGCGATGGGATTTCCATGGAGGCCTTGTCGGACTCCAGGGTGATCAGCGACTGGTCGGCTTCGACGGTGTCGCCGACTTTGACCAGCAGCTCGATGATCTTGGCCTTGCCCGACGAGCCGATGTCCGGGACGTGAATGTCCTGGACAGTGGCAGCGGCCGGAGCTGCGGCCGGGGCAGCAGGCGCCTCGGCAGCAGCAGGTTTTTCGGCGGCTGGTGCCGGTGCAGCAGCGGCAGCAGGCGCCGCCGCCGGGGCCGCATCAGCGGCACCTTCGATTTCCAGCTCCAGCAGTTCGTCGCCTTCTTTCAGGCGGTCGCCCAGCTTCACTTTCAGGCTCTTGACCACGCCGGCCTTGGGAGCAGGGATTTCCATGCTCGCCTTGTCCGACTCCAGGGTCAGGATGCTCTGGTCGGCTTCGACGGTGTCGCCGACCTTTACAAACAGCTCGATTACTTCACCTTCACCGCTGCCGATGTCAGGTACGCGAATGAGTTCGCTCACAAAAAGTCTCCTCAGCAGTCCAGTGGGTTGCGTTTTTCCGGGTTGATCCCGAACTTGACGATGGCGTCAGCCACCACCTTGGGTTCGATCTCACCACGGTCAGCCAAGGCTTCCAGGGCTGCCAACACCACAAAGTGACGGTCGACTTCGAAGAAGTGACGCAGCTTCTTGCGGCTGTCACTGCGGCCGAAACCATCGGTGCCCAGGACTTTGAATTCCTTGGACGGGACCCACTGGCGAATTTGTTCAGCAAACAGTTTCATGTAGTCGGTAGAGGCGATAACCGGCCCCTTACGGCCAGCCAGGCACTCTTCGACGTAGCTCAGCGCAGGCTTCTGGCCTGGGTGCAGGCGGTTGCTGCGCTCTACGGCCAGGCCGTCGCGACGCAGTTCATTGAAGCTGGTAACGCTCCACACATCAGCGCCGACGTTGAACTCTTCACGCAGGATCTTCGCCGCTTCACGCACTTCGCGCAGGATGGTGCCGGAGCCCATCAGTTGCACGTGGTGTGCCGCTTCCTTGGTGTCTTCTTCGAGCAGGTACATGCCCTTGATGATGCCTTCTTCAACACCGGCCGGCATGGCAGGTTGCTGGTAGGACTCGTTCATCACGGTGATGTAGTAGAAAACGTCCTGCTGCTCTTCGGTCATCTTCTTCATGCCGTCCTGGATGATCACCGCCAGCTCGTAGCCGTAGGTTGGATCAAAGGTGCGGCAGTTCGGGATGGTGGCAGCCAGGATGTGGCTGTGACCGTCTTCGTGTTGCAGGCCTTCGCCGTTCAGCGTGGTGCGCCCGGCGGTACCGCCGATCAGGAAACCACGGGTACGGCTGTCGCCTGCTGCCCAAGCCAGGTCGCCAATACGCTGGAAGCCGAACATCGAGTAGAAGATGTAGAACGGCAGCATCGGCTGGTTGTGACTGGAGTACGAAGTACCGGCAGCGATGAAGGAGCTCATGGCGCCCGCTTCGTTGATGCCTTCTTCGAGGATCTGGCCCTTCTTGTCTTCCTTGTAGAACATCACCTGGTCTTTATCGACTGGCTCGTAGAGCTGGCCGACGGAGGAGTAGATGCCCAACTGGCGGAACATGCCTTCCATACCGAAGGTACGGGCTTCGTCCGGGATGATAGGGACGATGCGCGGGCCGATTTCCTTGTCCTTGACCAGTTGCGCGAGGATCCGCACGAAGGCCATGGTGGTGGAGATTTCACGGTCGCCCGAACCGTCAAGGATTGCCTTGAGGGTGCTGAGGTCCGGCGTCGGTACGCTGAAGCTCTGTGCGCGGCGCTGTGGCACGAAACCGCCCAGTGCAGTGCGACGCTCGCTGAGGTAGCGGGCTTCGGCGCTGTTTGGCTCGGGCTTGAAGAACGGCAGGTTCTCCAGCTCTTCGTCCTTGACCGGAATGTCGAAGCGGTCGCGGAACAACTTCAGGCTGTCGACATCGACTTTCTTGGTGTTGTGGGCGGTGTTCTTCGCTTCGCCGGCACCGGTGCCATAACCCTTGATGGTCTTGGCCAGGATGACGGTCGGTTGTTCTTTGTGGTTGACCGCTTCGTGGTACGCCGCGTAGACCTTGTACGGGTCGTGGCCGCCACGGTTGAGTTTCCAGATCTCGTCGTCGGACAGGTCGGCAACCATCGCCTTGAGTTCAGGCGTGTTGAAGAAGTGTTCACGTACGAACGCGCCGTCTTTGGCTTTGTAGTTCTGGTACTCGCCGTCGATGACTTCGTCCATGCGGCGTTGCAGGATACCGTCGACGTCCTTGGCCAGCAGTGGGTCCCAGAAACGGCCCCAGATGACTTTGGTTACGTTCCACTGGGCACCGCGGAACACGCCTTCGAGTTCCTGAATGATCTTGCCGTTGCCGCGAACCGGGCCGTCGAGGCGCTGCAGGTTGCAGTTGATGACGAAGATCAGGTTGTCCAGCTTCTCGCGGCCGGCCAGGGAGATGGCGCCCAGGGATTCCGGCTCGTCGCACTCGCCGTCGCCCAGGAAACACCAGACCTTCTGCTTGCCTTCGGGGATGAAGCCACGGGCTTCCAGGTACTTCATGAAACGTGCCTGGTAGATCGCCTGGATCGGGCCCAGACCCATGGATACGGTCGGGAACTGCCAGAAGTCAGGCATCAGCCAAGGGTGCGGGTACGACGACAGGCCGCCACCGTCGACTTCCTGGCGGAAGTTGTTCATCTGGTCTTCGGTGATGCGACCTTCCATGAACGCACGGGCGTAGACGCCTGGCGAGGTGTGACCCTGGAAGTAGATCAGGTCGCCGCCGTGTTCTTCGGTCGGGGCCTGGAAGAAGTAGTTGAAGCCAATGTCATACAGGGTTGCGCTGGAAGCGAAGCTGGAGATGTGACCGCCCAGGTCAGAGTCTTTCAAGTTCGTGCGCATAACCATCGCCATCGCGTTCCAGCGTACCAGCGAGCGAATGCGGCGTTCCATGAACAGGTCGCCAGGCATGCGTGCTTCGTGGGTAACGGGGATGGTGTTGCGGTATGGCGTGGTGATGGCGTAGGGCAGTTGCGAGCCGCTGCGGGTCGCGAGTTCGCCCATACGGGTCATCAGGTAGTGAGCACGGTCTTCGCCTTCTTTGTCGAGAACCGATTCCAGGGCGTCCAGCCATTCCTGGGTTTCGACGGGATCGAGGTCTTGCATGGCTTGCTCCAGGGCGGAAAGGCTACCAGAATCGGTTGCCTGAAGTTTGCGACTGGCCTTGTGGGCAGACGACATAAATTCTTGGATGGCCGAAGGTTGCTTCGGCGTCCTGTAGTTTTACTACAAATCGTCGGCCATTTCAGCCTTTCGAATGTATATACGAGTAGTAAAACTACACAAGACCGAGGTGGTTGCTCGGTCTGGCTGGTGAGCATAATCGTTATTGTTGATCTTTTGCGAACAAGAAAAGGTAGAAGTTTAATGTTGCCTGCCAAAATTAATGATTTTTCAGCTATTTCTAACTTTTGTTCGACAGTCCTTCATCGAGCGTGGTTCTTGCGTTCACAGCCACTCGCCATTCACGCGCCGATCAAGGATAGACCATGAGCCTTCCAACGCTGGTTGAACTCCCAGCCGTTCTGTTGCCATTTGCCAACCGGGCCGAGCAGTCATTTCGTGACGCGGCGGCCATGCTGGATGCCGATCATGGCCTGTCTGCGTGGACGCCGCAACGTTGGGCCGACTTCGCCCGGGTGTGTGCCGCCAGCGATTTTGTGATTGAACAGAGTGTTCGTGACCCTTTGATGTTGCTTGAGCTGGTGGCCTGGGGCGAGCTGGACCGCGGCTTTGCGCCTGATGAGCTGTGTGGGCAGATTGCCGCAGCCGTGCAACAGGCTGAAACAGAAGATGAGCTGGGGCGTGTGCTGCGTCGCCAGCGCACCCGCCAGCAAGTGCGGATCATCTGGCGCGACCTGACCCGACAGGCGGACCTGGTACAGACCTGCCGCGACCTGTCGGACATGGCCGACGCCAGCATCGACCAGGCTTACCAGTGGCTGTACCAGCGCCACTGCGCGCAATTCGGCACCCCCATCGGCGGGCGCAGCGGCGAGCCGCAGCAGATGGTCATCCTCGGCATGGGCAAGCTGGGTGCGGTGGAACTGAACCTGTCGTCGGACATCGACCTGATCTTCGCCTACCCCGAAGGCGGCGAGACCGTGGGCGCCAAGCGGGCCCTCGACAACCAGGAGTTCTTTATCCGTCTGGGCCAGAAGCTGATCAAGGCCCTGGACCCGATGACTGTCGACGGCTTTGTGTTCCGGGTCGATATGCGCCTGCGGCCCTACGGCTCCGCCGGGGCGCTGGTGTTGAGCTTCAACGCATTGGAGCAGTACTACCAGGACCAGGGCCGCGACTGGGAACGCTACGCGATGATCAAGGCGCGAGTGGTGGCCGGCGACCAGGTGGCCGGCGCGCAACTGCTCGACCTGCTGCGCCCGTTTGTCTATCGGCGTTACCTGGACTTTTCTGCGATCGAAGCGCTGCGCACCATGAAGCAGTTGATCCAGCAGGAAGTGCGGCGCAAGGGCATGGCCGACAACATCAAGCTGGGGGCTGGCGGCATCCGCGAAGTGGAGTTTATCGCCCAGGCGTTCCAGCTGATTCACGGTGGCCGCGACCTCAGCCTGCAACAACGGCCGCTGCTGAAGGTGCTGGGCACCCTGGAAGGCCAGGGCTACCTGCCGCCGGCGGTGATTGCCGAGTTGCGTGCCGGCTATGAGTTCCTGCGCTACACCGAGCATGCGATCCAGGCCATTGCCGATCGCCAGACGCAAATGCTGCCCAACACGGACGAGGACCAGGCGCGCATTGCCTTTATGTTGGGTTTTGCCAACTGGACGGCGTTCCATGAACAGTTGATGTACTGGCGTGGCCGGGTGGACTGGCATTTCCGCCAGGTGATTGCCGATCCGGACGAAGAGGAGGGGGTGGAAAGCGAATTGGTGGTGGGTGGCGAGTGGCTGCCCTTGTGGGAAGAATCCCAAAATGAGGAGGCCGCCTGTCGCCAATTGGCCGAAGGCGGCTTTGCCGACGCGCCTAAGGCCCTGAAAGCCTTGGCCAGCCTGCGCGGCAGCCCGCAATTGCGCGCGATGCAGCGCCTGGGGCGTGAGCGCCTGGATGCGTTTATCCCGCGCCTGCTGGCCCAGGCTGTCGAACATGCCAACCCGGACCTGGTGCTGGAGCGTGTGCTGCCGTTGGTAGAGGCCGTCGCGCGGCGTTCTGCTTATCTGGTGCTGTTGACGGAAAACCCTGACGCCTTGCGTCGGTTGTTGACCCTGTGCGCCGCCAGCCCGTGGATTGCCGAGCAGATCACCCGCTTCCCGCTGCTGCTGGACGAATTGCTTAACGAAGGCCGCCTGTTCAAGCCGCCCTTGGCGCCGGAACTGGCCGCCGAACTGCGCGAGCGCCTCACACGCATCCCTGAGGATGACCTTGAGCAGCAAATGGAAGCCCTGCGCCACTTCAAGCTGGCGCACCGGTTGCGGGTCGCGGCCTCGGAAATCGCTGGCAGCCTGCCGCTGATGAAGGTCAGCGACTACCTGACCTGGCTCGCCGAGGCGATTCTGGAGCAGGTGTTGGCCCTGGCCTGGCGCCAGACCGTGGCCCGCCACGGTACGCCGCAACGCCTGGACGGTACCTTGTGCGACCCCGGATTTATCATCGTCGGTTATGGCAAGGTCGGCGGTATCGAACTGGGACATGGCTCGGACCTGGACCTGGTGTTTATCCACGACGGTGACCCCCAGGCCGAAACCGACGGCGCCAAGCCGATTGATGGCGCGCAGTTCTTTACCCGCCTGGGCCAGCGCATCATTCACCTGCTGACCACCCAGACCAACTCTGGGCAATTGTACGAAGTGGATATGCGCCTGCGACCTTCTGGCGCATCCGGCCTGCTGGTCAGCTCCCTGGGGGCATTTGCCCGTTATCAGGAAAACGAGGCCTGGACCTGGGAGCATCAAGCCCTGGTGCGCGCGCGGGTGCTGGTCGGCAGCCAGGACGTGGGCCGGGCGTTTGAGGCCGTACGGGCGCGGGTACTGGGGCGCACGCAGGACCTGGCGAAGCTGCGCCAGGAGGTCAGCGAGATGCGCGCCAAGATGCGTGACAACCTGGGCACTAAGTCGACCGCAGCCGGCACCGCGGCGAATGCCTTCGAGCCCACGGCGCTGTTCGATCTCAAGCAGGACGCAGGAGGTATCGTCGATATTGAATTTATGGTGCAATACGCCGCTTTGGCGTGGTCTGCGCAACATCCATTGCTGCTGCGCTATACCGACAATATCCGCATCCTGGAAGGCTTGGAGCAGGTCGGGCTGATGCCCGCCGCCGATGCCCACCTGTTGCGCGAGGTGTATAAGGCCTACCGCTCGGCAGCCCATCGCCAGGCCTTGCAGAACGAGGCGGGTGTGGTGGCCGGGGATCAGTTTGCCGACGAACGGCGGCAGGTGAAACGGATCTGGCAAGAACTGGGGTTAAGCTAAAACACTACGGCGACCCCAATTGAATGTGGAGACCGGCTTTAGGTGGAAGCGGGCTGGCCCGCGATGCAGGCGCTGCGGTCTGGCTGACAGCACGCGGTGATGCTATCGCGGGCCTGCCCGCTCCCACACAAACCGTGACCTACAGTAATTATCGAGGCGGGGAGGCATGAGCCTCCCCGAATCGTTTGTGGAAACTACATGAATATTCTGATCGTTGGGCCCAGTTGGGTCGGTGACATGGTAATGGCGCAGACACTGTTCCAGTGCCTGAAACAGCGTCATCCCGACTGCCAAATCGACGTGCTCGCCCCCGAGTGGAGCCGGCCGATCCTGGAACGCATGCCCGAGGTACGGCAGGCCTTGAGCTTCCCGCTCGGCCATGGCGCGCTGGAGCTGGCGACCCGGCGGCGGATCGGCAAGTCCCTGGCCGGCCAGTACGACCAGGCGATCCTGCTGCCCAACTCGATGAAGTCGGCCCTGGTGCCGTTCTTCGCCGGCATCCCCAAGCGTACCGGCTGGCGCGGCGAGTTCCGCTATGGCTTGCTCAATGACGTGCGCAAGCTCGATAAGGCCCGCTACCCGCTGATGATCGAGCGCTTCATGGCCCTGGCCTATGCGCCCAATGCCGAGTTGCCGACGCCGTATCCACGGCCGAGCCTGCTCATCGACCCGGTCACCCGCGACGCGGCCCTGGCCAAGTTCGGCCTGAGCCTCGATCGGCCGGTGCTGGCGCTGTGCCCAGGCGCCGAGTTTGGCGAGTCCAAGCGCTGGCCGTCGGAGCATTACGCCAAGGTCGCCGAGCTGAAAATCCGCGAAGGCTGGCAAGTCTGGCTGTTTGGCTCGAAAAACGATCACTCGGTGGGCGAGGATATCCGCCAGCGCCTGATCCCCGGCCTGCGCGAAGAAGCGGTCAATCTCAGTGGCGATACGTCATTGGCCGAGGCCATCGACCTGTTGTCCTGCGCCGACTCGGTGGTGTCCAACGACTCCGGCCTGATGCACGTGGCCGCCGCGCTCAACCGCCCGCTGGTGGCGGTGTACGGCTCCACCTCGCCGGGCTTTACCCCACCATTGGCCGACAAGGTCGAAGTGGTGCGCCTGGGCCTCGATTGCAGCCCGTGCTTTGACCGCACCTGCCGTTTCGGCCACTACAATTGCCTGCGCCAGTTGCTGCCCGATGCGGTAGCCGAAGCCTTGCAGCGTTTGCAGGGCAACGTGGTCGAGGTTCATTGAGTTGCGGGTACTGGTAATCAAGACCTCATCCCTGGGCGATGTGATCCACGCCTTGCCGGCATTGACCGACGCGGCCCGGGCGATCCCGGGGATTCGCTTTGACTGGGTGGTGGAAGAAGGCTTCGCCGAAATCCCCACCTGGCACCCGGCGGTGGACAAGGTGATCCCCGTGGCGATTCGCCGCTGGCGCAAGAACCTCTGGCAGACCTTCAAGAGTGGCGAGTGGCGCCGCTTCAAGAAGCAGATCCAGTCGACTAAATACGACCTGGTAATCGACGCCCAGGGCCTGCTTAAAAGCGCCTGGCTGACCCGCTATGTGCGGGCGCCGGTGGCGGGCTTTGACAGAGATTCAGCTCGCGAACCCATTGCTGCGCGCTTCTATTCCCGGCGCCTGGCGGTTGCTCGTGGCCAGCATGCGGTGGAGCGCCTGCGCCAGCTGTTCGCCGTGGCCCTGGGCTATGACCTGCCCAAAGGCCTTGGGGATTACGGCCTGAGCACTGAGAAACTGCTCGGCCTGCCGCCGAAGAAGCCTTTTGTGCTGCTGCTGCACGGCACCACCTGGGACACCAAGCACTGGCCCGAAGCCTACTGGCGCGAGTTGGCCGAGCGCATGGGCAGCCTGGGAGTGGATGTGAAACTGCCGTGGGGCAATGCCGCGGAAAAAGCCCGCGCCGAACGCCTGGCCCAGGGCCTGGCCAATGCCGAAGTCTTGCCCAAGCTGAACCTGGCCGGTGTGGCGCGGGTATTGGCCGGCGCCAGGGCCTGTGTGGCGGTGGATACCGGCCTCGGGCACCTGGCCGCTGCGCTGGATGTGCCGACGATCTCCCTGTTCGGCCCGACCAACCCGGGCCTGACCGGTGCCTATGGCAAGGCGCAGATTCATCTGGGCAGCGATTTCCCCTGCGCGCCCTGCCTGCAAAAGAAATGCACCTACCAACCGAGCGCTGAAGACCAGCGCCGGTTTGATCTCAAGCGCGAGTGGCCACTGTGCTTTACTCGCCTGAACCCTGAGCGTGTGGCCAGCCGACTGAGCACGTTGTTATTGGCTGAGGAGCTGCACTGATGCAACTGGCATTTGTACTGTACAAATATTTCCCCTTTGGTGGCTTGCAGCGCGACTTCATGCGCATCGCCCTGGAGTGTCAGCAGCGCGGTCACCAGATTCGTGTGTACACCTTGATCTGGGAAGGCGACGTGCCACCCGGTTTTGAAGTGCTGGTGGCGCCGGTCAAGGCGTTCTTCAACCATCGGCGCAACGAGAAGTTGACCGCCTGGATGCAGGCCGACCTGGCCAAACGCCCGGTGGACCGCTTGATCGGCTTCAACAAAATGCCCGGCCTGGATGTGTACTACGCGGCAGACGGCTGTTTTGAGGACAAGGCACAGAACCTGCGGCATTCGCTGTATCGCAGCTTTGGCCGCTACCGGCACTTTGCCGAGTACGAGCGCGCGGTGTTTGCCAAGGAGGCCAAGACCCAAGTGCTGATGATCTCCGAGGTCCAGCAGCCGCTGTTTATCAAACACTACGACACGCCGCTGGCGCGCTTCCACCTGCTGCCACCGGGCATCGCCCAGGACCGTCGGGCGCCGCCGAATGCGGCCGAGATCCGCGCCGGCTTCCGTGCCGAATTCAACCTCGCGGACGACGATCTGCTGCTGGTGCAGATCGGTTCGGGCTTCAAGACCAAGGGCGTGGACCGCAGCCTCAAGGCGCTGGCCGCACTGCCGCCAGACCTGAAGAAGCGCACCCGCCTGTTTGTAATTGGCCAGGACGACCCCAAAGTATTCCAATTGCAGAGTGCTACCCTGGGCCTGGGCGACAATGTGCAGTTCCTCAAGGGGCGCAGTGATATCCCGCGTTTCCTGCTGGGCGCCGACCTGTTGATTCACCCGGCGTACAACGAAAACACCGGGACCGTGCTGCTCGAAGCCCTGGTGGCCGGGTTGCCGGTACTGGTCACAGCGGTGTGTGGTTATGCCCATTACATCAGCGAAGCTGATTGCGGGCGTGTGCTGGACGAGCCTTTCGAGCAGGCCCAGCTCAACCAGTACCTGGCCGGGATGCTCAGTGATCAGCAGCAACGTGCGGCCTGGAGCCGCAATGGTCTGGCCTTCGCCGAGACGGCCGACCTCTATAGCATGCCGCAGCACGCTGCGGATGTAATTCTGGCGGAGCAACACTGATGAAGTTGATTCTTGCCGAACCGTTCAAGAGCCTTTGGGCCGGGCGCGATGCGTTCGCCGAAGTCGAGCTGTTGGAGGGTGAGGTTTACCGTGAACTGGAAGCCCGTCGCACCTTGCGCACCGAGGTGGATGGACGCGGCTACTTTGTGAAAATCCACCGTGGCATCGGCTGGGGTGAAATTTTCAAGAACCTGTTCACCGCCAAACTGCCGGTGCTGGGCGCCGGGCAGGAGTGGCAGGCAATCCAGCGCCTGCATGAAGTGGGCGTACCGACCATGACCGCCGTGGCCTACGGCGAGCGCGGCGCCAACCCGGCCGACCAGCATTCCTTTATTGTCACCCAAGAGTTGGCGCCGACCATCAGCCTGGAAGACTTGAGCATGGACTGGCTCAAGCAGCCACCCGAGCCGCGTCTCAAGCGCGCGCTGATTGCCGAAGTGGCCCGCATGACCGGGATGATGCATCGCGCTGGCGTCAACCATCGTGACTGCTACATCTGCCACTTCCTGCTGCACACCGACAAACCGGTGACGGCCGATGACTTCAAACTGTCGGTGATCGACCTGCACCGTGCCCAAGTGCGCCCGCGCATCAGTCAGCGCTGGCGCAACAAGGATTTGGCGGCCCTGTATTTCTCGATTCTGGATATCGGCCTGACCCGCCGCGACAAGTTGCGCTTCCTCAAAGGCTACTTCCAGCAACCCCTGCGCCAGATCCTGGCCGAGGAAGGCGCGCTGCTGCAGTGGCTGGAGCGCAAGGCCAGCAAGCTCTATGACCGTAAAGTCCGGTACGGAGGTGCGCTCTGATGGCGGGTTGGAACCTGGAACCTGCTTACTCGGAGCTTGTGGACGATTTTGGTAGCCTCGATGCGGTGTTTGCCCTGCAAGGCGAGCGGCTGACCCGTGATCCGCTGTCCGAAGTCATTCGTGTGCAGCGCGGCGGGGTCAACTATTACGTCAAGCGCTACACCGGCGCCGGCAAGGGGTTGCGGCGTTACCTGGGCAAGCCACGGGTCAAGTCCGAATGGCAGAACCTTAAGCGCTTCGCCAAGTGGGGCATTCCCACGGCCGAAGTCGTGGCCTGGGGCCTGGAGCGCAAGGGCCTGGCCTATGATCGTGGGGCGATGATCACCCGCGAGTTGCCCCGCACCGAAGACCTGGCGGCCCTGGCCGAACGCAAGGATCCGCAATTGTCCGACCCGGTATGGGTCGACAAGGTCAGCCGCCAGCTCGCCGAATACACCCGGACCATGCACGACCACCGGTTTACCCACAACGATTTGAAGTGGCGCAACCTGTTGATCGACGACCAGCAGACCCTGTACCTGATCGACTGCCCCAACGGCGACTTCTGGCGCGGGTTCTGGCTCAAGTACCGGATCACCAAGGACCTGGCGTGCCTGGACAAGGTTGCCAAATACCACTTGTCGGCCACCCAGCGCCTACGCTTCTACATGCAATATTGTCGGCGCAAGCACCTGAATACGTCGGATAAACAGCGGATTCGCCATGTGCTGAAGTTTTTCGAGGGACGCGAATGAATGACTTCCTGGCAACTGAAGACCGGGCCTTGCTGGAGCGCAATGGCCTGGCTGACTTCGACGCCCTGTGGGCCAGGCAACTGGACGCAGTGGATGAGCCCAACACCAGTCGCGGCGGCTGGAGCAGTGTGTTCCGCCTGGAACTGGAAGGCCGTGGCTTTTACCTCAAGCGCCAGAGCAACTACCTGACGCGCACCCTGCATCGGCCCTTTGGCGAGCCGACCTTTGCCCGTGAGTTTCGCAATATCAGCCGCTATCGGCAGAAGGCGATCCCGGCCTTGCAGGCCGCCTTTTATGGCGAGCGCAAGGTTGCCGGCGAATACCGCGCCTTGCTGCTGACCCGCGCGTTGGATGGCTGGAATGACCTGGACTCATTGCTTGAGCAGTGGCCGGCCCTGAGTGCCGCCCAGCACCACGCGATCCTCGTGGCTTGCGGCCAATTGGCGCGCAAGCTCCATGGCGTCGGCCAGGTGCATGGCTGTTTTTACCCTAAACATATCTTCCTGCAGGCCACCGGCGACGGTTACGCGGCGCAGTTGATCGACCTGGAAAAAACCCGGCCGCTGTTGCTGGGCCGGCGTGATCGGGTCAAAGACCTTGAGCCATTGCTGCGCCGTGCTGGCGCATGGACGGCAGCGCAGGTGCGGCAATTCCTGGCGGCCTACCTCGACCAGCCGGAGGACAGTTCGCTGGTGGATACCTGGGCGCAGTACCTGGCGGGGCGGCGCAGTCACAAGGAGGCCCGCTGATGCGGTTGTCTGAGCTCAAAAACGCCGGGCGTACGCCCACGTTGCCCTTGAGTATTGAGTTGGCGGATGCAGCGGGCCCTGGGCAGTTGCAACTGCTGAGCCTGTTGCGGGTGTTGCCCGGCCAGCGTTATGTGGGCGCGGCCATCTGGCGTGGCCGGCCGGTGCTGGCCAAGTTGCTGGTGGGTAGCAACGCCGCGCGACATTTCCAGCGCGAACTCCAGGGCGTGCGCCTGCTCGCCGAGCAAGGCCTCACTACCCCGCTGTTGCTCGCCGACGGCCTGCAAGACGGTGAGGGTGGCTGGCTGCTGTTCGAGTTTCTGGAAGGGGCCCAAAGCCTGGCCGACGCCTGGGCGGCAGTCGAAGCCTTGCCGCCCTTGGCCGATGAGCAACAGGCGGTACTGGCCGAAGCGCTGGGTGCGATTGCCCAGATGCACGCCAAGGGTTTGTGGCAGGAAGATCTGCACCTGGACAACTTGATGCGTCAGGCTGACAAGCTGTATTTGATCGACGGGGGGGGGATCTGCGTCGAACAGGCGGGTAAACCCCTGTCACGTAACCGGGTGCTGGAAAACCTCGGGGTGTTTTTTGCCCAGTTACCGAGCGACCTCGAACCGTTTACCGAAGAATTACTGGTGCACTACCTGTTAAGCAACGGCGAGCACGCGTTGCCCCTGGAAGCCTTGCAAAAACAGGTGCGCAAAGTGCGCGCCTGGCGCCTGAAAGACTTCATGGGCAAGATTGGCCGTGAGTGCACCTTGTTCAGCGTAGTGCGCGGGGCCTTTGGGCTGCGCGCCATCCGGCGTGAAGAAGAAGCTACCCTGCTGCCGGTACTGGCAAACGTCGATAGGCTTGTCGACCAGGGCCAAATGTACAAGGCCGGCGCCTCGGCCACGGTGGCCGGGGTTGATGCTGCGGGTCGAGCGCTGGTGATCAAGCGCTACAACATCAAGGGTTTTATGCACTGGCTCAGGCGCTTCTGGAGGCCCAGCCGCGCCTGGCACGCCTGGAGCGAAGGCAACCGCCTGACATTCCTGGGGATTGCCACGCCCAAGCCCCTGGCGCTTCTGGAGCGACGCTTTTTCTGGCTGCGCAGCCGGGCTTATCTGGTCACCGAGCACCTGTCCGGGCCCGACCTGATCGAACACCTGGCCCCTTACGTGGACAGCGGCGAGGTGCCCGAGCCTGAGCTATTGGCCCTGGATCGCCTGTTTGGCGAGCTGATTCGCGAGCGGATCAGCCATGGCGACTTCAAGGGGCGCAACCTGTTCTGGCAAGGAGGGCGTTGGGTGCTGATTGATCTGGATTCGATGTGTCAGCATGGCTCGCTGAGCAGCTTCGCACCGGCGTTTGCCAAGGACCGTGCGCGGTTTATGCGCAACTGGCCGGCTGATAGTGCTTTGTATCGTGTGATTGATCAGCGCTTGCCCAAGGTGAGCGAGTTAGTTGGGTGATCCGCGTTAGGCCGTCATAAGTCGTAGCGATTTCTTCAGGTCTGGGAAATCACAGTGTTTTCGAAGGCAAGGGGCATTACTTAATATTTTGATTAAGTAGTGCTCTGGACATTGTTTGTTGGGGTTAATAGGTTGTATCGACGCTTGATAGGAATATCTTACATAGATGTTTATTGAGTGGTCGAAATGTTAATTCCGGGGGTGTGCAAATGACTTCGATAACAGGCTTTCATCCGTTTTCTTTTTACAGTGATCTGGCCGGTAAAAATAAGCCGATAGATCCGGTGAATCCAACAAGCCCAATAGATAAAGTGCAGTCGGGTGTGCGCAATCCAAAGGACACAACCGCTGGTGATGATGCCGAATTTTTTAACGCCGATACCCAGGAATGGCAGCCAACCGCCTCTAATGGCAAAGGTGATGGCGGTTATGTGAACTTCGGTGATCCCTATCGAGAGCCCATAGATCATGAGCTGGTTTACGGAACCAATGGGGAGTGGCAATTAAAAGCTGATGGATGATTGCTTAAAAGTTGAGTGGGTATTTTTGTTTGTGGTTCTTTGTAATTTTGGTGGGTACTTTTCAAAGTGTAGGGGGCGGGTTATAGGAAGTTTCTGTTATTAATGTGGGAGCCAAATGGGCAATGTTATTTGCCCATTGGTTTTTATCACTCAAAAGCTGTACTGGGCTCCTGCGCCCGCATACCACGACCTGCCGGGCGCGGCTTCGTAATAACGATCGTTGCCATCGCCGACAATCACCGAACCGATGTACTGGCGATCCAGCAGGTTGTCCAGGCGCAGGGTCTGGTGAAAGGTCCAGTGTTCGACTTTCTGTTCAAAGCGTGCACGCCAGTTGAAAACGCTGTAAGCCGGAGCAGCATGCTTCTGGTTGGTGTCTTCGACATAGATCTTGCTGCGGTACATGCCTTCGACGGCGGTGCTGACCCAGTCCCGTGGTTTCCAGTTCAGTTCGGCAAAGAGCGTGGTCTGTGGGACGCCGGGTAGGTAGTTGCCCTTCTCCACGGTTTTGCCGCTGTTGCTGAAGTTGCTGTCGTAGGTGGCTTGCAGGCGGGTGTAGGCGAGGTTGGCGCTCCACTGTTCGCTCAGTTGGCTTTCGATACCCAGCTCAAAGCCACGGCGCAGGGTGCGGCCGGCGTTTTGGTAGCTGGTGCGTCCGCCATTGGACTGTGCGACTACCAGCTCATCCTCGGTGGTGATCTGGAACACAGCGGCATTGACCCGCGTGCTGTTGTTCACCTGCGCCTTCAAACCCACTTCATATTGAGTGCTTTCTGACGGCTTCAGGCCAAAGTTGAAACCTTCGATGGCGCCCGGGGCGTAGGCCATTTCGGCCTGGGTCGGCGTTTCGAAGCCCTTGCCAGCGCTGACATAGCCGTGCAGCTCAGGGGTAAACGCGTACATCACGCTCATCGACGGCGTGTTCTTCTGGTAGGTCTTGTTGCCACTGGCATCGCCATTGCTCAGGAACTGGTCATCGACGTCCATTTCCATGGTGCTGTGGCGCAGCCCGGCTTGCAGGGTCCAGCGGTCGATGGCCCAGTTGGCCTGGATGTACGGGTCGAGGCTGCGGGCGGTGTCGATTTCATTGCGGCGCAATTCGCCTTTCACGCCGAGGGTGTTGCCGCTGTAGTTCTGGTAGCCGTGACGGCTATCTTCGCTCTGGTCGAAGTCCAGGCCGGTGATGATCATCAATTCGCCCGGCACGCTGTCGATGGGCTGCATCCAGCGCACGCCGCCGCCGTAGAACTTGCGGTCGAATTGCACGACGCCGCCGCCGCGTTCGTTGCTCGGAACACCCTTGGGAATCGACAAATACTGAATCACACTCCTGCGCCCGGTGTAGGCATTCACCTGCAATGTCGCATCGCCAATGTACCGCTCGTAATTCATCCCTACCTGTTGGTGATCAATGCTCTTGCGTGTGTTGTACGCCAGGGCATTGCTGCTCACCGAGCGCGGGTCGGCCTTGTAGCCTGCCCAGGTCTGCCCCAGCGGGTCCTGGGTGCCGTTCTGCTCCAGGCTGCTGTAGATCAGGGCCAGCTTGCTGTCGTCATCGGGCTCGAGGTTGAGCTTGGCGAAGGTCTGGTCGCGGCGGGCGCTGCTGTGGTCGCGGTAGCCGTCGGTGTCCATGCGTGAGGCATCGAGGACAAAACCGGCGCCCTGCACCGCGCCCTCGGCGCTGAGGTGATGCTTGTTCAGGCCATCGCTGCCGACCAGGGTTTCGGCGCCGATACGGGGTGGGCCTTCGCCGTTGCGCGAGAACATCTGGATCACCCCGCCGGCGTTGCTGCCATACAGGGTGGCTGCCGGGCCGCGCAGGACTTCGATGCGGTCGGCGGTGTCGAGGTTGAAGGTGGCGGCCTGGCCCTGGCCATCCGGGGTGCTGGCGGGGATGCCATCGGCAATCAGCTTGATCCCGCGTACGCCAAACGCCGAGCGCGCGCCAAAACCACGGGAGGAAATCTGCAGGTCCTGGGCATAGTTCTGGCGGTTCTGCACCACCAGCCCCGGCACGCGGGACAGGGCTTCCGAGGCATTGATGCCCAGCTGGCCGTCGCTGATCTGCTCACGGCTGATGCTGTCCACCGAGTAGGGCAGGTCGAAACTGCGGCTGGCACTACGCGAGCCCGTCACCACACTGGGGTCGAGAATCAGTGGGGCCTCTTCGGCCAGGGCCGTTTGCTGCAGGCCCAGCAGGCTGGGGAGCAACATCGCAAAACAGGTGGGAGCAACAACTTTCATGAGCGAACCAACTTCTATGACGCGCAGCGCGGGCGCGGAAAAAAGGGCGCGAGTTTAACGATTCTGCGTGGCGTTTCCGACGAATATTCCCGCAAAATGCCGGCATATTCGTCTTACGCCATCTTGGGTTAGGCTGTCCGCCCCATGCCAAAGAGGGTTGCCCGTGAATCCTACAAATATTCTGCTGCTTGCCGCCATTGTCCTTTCGACCACCGCCTGCGGCACCCTCGACACGGTGTTTCGCGAAGACGCAGTAGCCAGCCAGAAACTCAAGGACCTGCGCAGCCACTGCGAGAGCGTGCCCCGTATCTACAGCGGGGTGGTGTATGACTTCTGCTCCCTGAATGGCGAACCCAACGGCAAGAAAAGCCTGGAAGACCAGCAGATTGCCTCGGTACCCTGGATTGCCATTGATTTTGCCCTGTCGGGTGTCCTCGATACTTTGGTACTGCCCTACACCGTCTACCGACAGAACCGCGATGGCAGTATCGAGATTTTCCGATGATGCCTCTTGTTTCTCCCTGCCATTTGCGGCTAGAGGCGTTTTGCCGCTTTTAAGCTATAATCCCGCCCTTTAGCTTTTCTCGCCGAGGCGAGGGGCACATATTTTTCAGGCGCCAGCGCCTGCATGCAGACTAAAAGAGGCTAGACCCCAGTGGCATTGACGATTCTTGGCCTGTCCGGCGCCCTTAGCCATGATCCTTCCGCAGCCCTGTATATCGACGGCAAGCTGATCGCGGCGGCCGAAGAAGAGCGCTTCGTACGTGATAAACATGCAAAGAACCGCATGCCCTACGAATCGGCGAAGTTCTGCCTGGAACAGGCTGGCATCAAACCCTCCGACGTTGATGTGGTGGCGATCCCGTTTGCCCCGATCAGCTTGTTCGGCGAGGCTCGCTGGCACTATGCCAAGCGTTACTGGTACGCCCCGGACCGCGCCCTTGACGCGATCCTGATGGGCAACCGGCGCTACAAGCGCTATCGCAACAAGATTGTCTGGTGCCTGGAGCAACTGGGCTTCGATCCGAAGAAGATCAAGATCGAACCGGTTGAACACCACCTGGCCCACGCCTCCAGCGCCTATCACTGCTCGGGCTTCCAGGAGAAGACCGCGATCCTCGGGATCGACGGTAAAGGCGAGTACGCCACGACCTTCTTCGGTTATGGCGAGAACGGCAAGATCCACAAGATCAAAGAATTCTACGACCCGGACTCCCTGGGCGGCCTGTACGGCGCGATCACCGAGTTCCTCGGTTTCGAGATGCTCGACGGCGAGTTCAAGGTCATGGGCATGGCACCCTATGGCGATGCCAGCAAGTACGATTTCTCGCGCCTGGCCTCTTTTGAAAATGGCGAGTTGGTGATCAACACCGACTATGCCAACGTCATCGGCCTGCGCCGCTATAAAGAGAAGGGCAAGGGCTTCTACTTCTCGCCAAAACTGATCGAGTGGCTGGGCCCCAAGCGCGAAGGCGATATCGCCGACGAGCCGTACATCCACTACGCGGCCAGCATGCAGGCTCTGTTCGAGAAGCTGTCGTTGCAGATGATCGACCATTACCTGGGCGATATCCTCAAGGAAACCGGCAAGCTGGCCTTCGCCGGCGGCTGCGCGTTGAACGTCAAGTTGAACCAGAAGATCATTGCCCGCGATGACGTCAAGGAGCTGTTCGTGCAGCCGGCGTCCGGCGATGCCGGCACCGCCGTGGGCGCGGCGGCCTATGTGTCCCATGCCCGTGGGGTACCGGTAGAGAAGATGGAGCACGTCTATCTCGGCCCGTCCTACAGCAACGAAGAAGTGATTGCCGCGTGTGCCAAGCACCCGAGCAAGCCGAAGTGGCGCCAGATCGACGATATGCCCAAGCGCATCGCCCAGATCATGGTCGACGGCAACCCGGTAGCCTGGTTCCAGGGACGCATGGAGTTCGGTCCGCGCGCCTTGGGCGGTCGTTCGATCATCGGTTGCCCGAGCGCCGTGGGCGTGGCTGACCGGATCAACCACCAGATCAAGTTCCGCGAGCGCTGGAGGCCCTTCTGCCCGTCGATGCTCGACACCGTGGCCCCGCAGATGATCAAGGTCGATCACCCGGCCCCGTTCATGACCTTCACCTTTGAAGTCGCCGAAGAGTGGAAAACCCGCGTGCCGGAAGTGGTCCATGAAGATGGCACCTCCCGCGCCCAGGTGCTCAAGCGCGAGTACAACCCGCGCTACTACGACATGATGAAAGAGCTGGAAGTGCTGACCGGCAACGGTGTGTCCCTGAACACCTCGCTCAACCGCCGTGGCGAAGCAATGATCTGCTCGCCGACCGACGCATTGAACATGTTCTTCGGCTCCGACCTGCAGTACCTGATCATGGAAGACATCCTGGTCGTCAAAGATGGTGTGGAAGGGCAAGCCGTTGACTGAAGCACTGATTGGCGTCGTCATCCCTGCCTACAACTACGCGCGCACCCTGGGGCGCGCGGTTGAGTCGGTGCTGGCGCAACTCGACGAAGCCGATGCGCAGTTGTTGGTGATTGATGACGGCTCTACCGACGACACGCCGCAGGTGCTGGACGCTCTGCTGGCCAAGCATCCGGGACGCTTCCAGGTGTTGCGCAAGCCCAATGGCGGCCTGGCCTCGGTGCGCAATCGTGGCATTGAGGAGTCTGCGGGCCAGTACCTGATGTTCCTGGACGCCGATGATGAAATGGCCCCGGGCGCCCTGGCCCTGGTTGCGCAGCATATTGCTGCTCACCCGGATAGCCGCCTGATCATCGGTGGCCACTGGTCGGTATTTGAAGATGGCAAGCGCCGCCTGCATGCCGTCAAGCCGTTGCCTGCTACGCCTTATCTGCGGGTGCGCGGGTATTTGCTGGACAAGACCATCGCCATCTCCAATGGCGCCTGCGCCATGCACCGGGAGATTTTTGCGGTAGGCAACTACCCGGAGCGCATGCGCAACGCCGAGGATATCCCGGTGTTTGCCCAGGCCCTGGCGCGCGTGCCCTGCACGGTTATCGACCAGCCGCTGGCCTTGATCTACAAACATGCAGACAGCTTGCGGCATGACATCAAGCACAGTGTGGCGGCGGGTGTGAGCCTGGTTGACGAGGTGTTTTCGCCAGTGCGTATGCCGGCAGAGTTGCAAGGCTTGCGCCGTGCGTTTCTCGCGCAGCGCTGCCTGTCTTTGTTTCGCAATTGCTTCAGTGCTGGTGAATACACGCTTGCCAGGCAGTTTTACTGCCAGGCGGTACGTACAGACTGGCGTGCCCTGACTCGCTGGTCGTACACACGCAAGGCGCTTCAGCTGATGTTCAAGTAAGCGTTTTATAGCCTGTTACGCTACGCCTGGAATGACCTATGAAGCGCCTGAGTTGATTGCAATGACCGGGCGTTGGTTTTTTGTGGCGTGGTGGTTTTTCTGGAATATATGTTTCCAAATCTTGTGCGCACGATGTGACGCCAGGTTTTAAGGGGGGGGTGTGGTTGGAATAGGCAGTAAATTTTGGGCCCGGGTGTTGAGTGTTGTCGTCGAACATCCCGTTCGAGTGGCATTTTTCGGGAGTCTGCTGCTATCCCTGATCGCCATATTGGGCGCAGCGACGGTCGGGCGTGATGCGGCTTTCTACCTGACCATTGCCCAGACCGCTTACGTCCACGGCCCGAAAGCCGCCTTTGCCCTGTTCAACTGGCCCTGGTTCTCGCTGCTCCTGGCCGGCACCCATTCGGTTACAGCCCTGCCCATAGAACTGAGTGCCCACTTATGGTGTTCGCTGTTTGCCGCCGGGACCTGTGCCCTGCTGGTTGACTGCGTTCGCCAGCGCTCGGTGCAGGTTGCGCCCTGGGCCTGCCTGGTGGTGCTGGCGATGCCGGCGTTCAACGAGTTTCGCGGTGAGATCCTGCGTGAGTTCGGCTTCTGGTTTTTCTGCACCCTGACGCTCTGGCTGGCCATGCGTTGGCAGGCTCGAGGGGGGTGGCTGCGTGCGGCAACCATCCACCTGGCAATTGTCGCGGCGGCAGCCTTCCGGCTGGAAGCGTTGTTGCTGTTGCCTGCGCTGGGCTTATGGCAGTTGCCTGGCCTGTGGGTGCGTGAGCGGCGCCTGGCACTCCTGCAGTTTATTGCGCTACCGCTGCTCGGCGTGGTTGCGGGGATGGTGTTGGTCACGGCAACGGGTGGTTTTTCGTCGGCGCGCGTTGCCTACTATATGGACATGATCAACCCGAGCAGTGTCCTGGCGTCATTCGATTTGCTGCGCGAGCAGTTCGCCAACTCGCTGATCAACAAGTACTCCCGGGATGAAGCAGGGCGCATCATCTTCTTTGGCATCCTGGCGACCATGGCCATCAGCTTTGTGAATATTTGCGGTCCGTTTGCCGTGCCGTTTTTACGGGGCCGCAATTGGCAGGCGATCAAGCGCTACTGGCATGAATACCGGCCTTTTGCCTGGGCGGCGGTGTTGTACCTGCTGGTATTGTTGTTGTTCTTTATCCAGCAGCAGTTCATGAACATGCGCTACATGAGCTTCTTGAACCTGCTGTTGGTGCCAGCGTTGGCGATGGCGCTGCAGATGTTTGCCCAGCAGTTCCCGCGCCTGGGCAAGGCGCTGGTGGCGATATGCCTATTGGTGATGCTGTCCAATGTGGTGTCCACCGGGCCGGGCAAGGTCCAGTACGTCGAGGCGGGGCGCTGGATGGCGGCGAATGTCGAGCCGGATGTGCCTGCTTACTTCGATGATGGCCGTATCGGCTATTACGCTGGACGGGGTTATCTGCTCAAGAAACTGACCCGTGAAGCTGCGATGTCTCCGGCGCACGCAGGTAAATTCCGCTACTTCCTGATCGAAGCCCGCGGCAACGAGCCCTGGCTCACCAGTTGGCTGGCCGAGCGCAACCTGCGCATCGTCGAGCGCTTCGCCAATCGTCGAGGCGCCACGGTACTGGTCATCACCCAGTAAGATCAGTCCAGTAGTTGCCGCAGGCGCTCAATCAACGGCGCCTGTTGACTGCCTGCCGGCAAGCCCTGGCGATAGCCATCGAAAAAGGCTTGCCCGGCATCATCGCCCAGCAGCCACTGGCGGTCCTCAGGGTAGCGTCGCAGGTGGCTGAAGTTACGCAGGCGCTTGCTCTGGCTCAGGGGGGCGGTCTGGCAACTCAGGTCGGCAATGTCGATCAGCCCCAGGGTGTTTTCCGGTGTCAGGACCACGTTGCCAAAGTGCAGCGAGCGAAAGTACACGCCCTTCTCATGCAATTGCGCAATGAAGCTGCCAAGACGCACACGCAGGGCGTCGGCCTCGGCTGTGGCAAGCTGTAACTGGCGGATGGTTTCCCCGGCCAGCGGGCTGTAGTACACCGCATCCCGCGCAATGCTGGGGATGCGATACACCGCAATGATGCGCGGGCAGGGGATATCCCGTTGCTGCAGGGCGCGGGTGTTATTGGCGAAACGTTGTGCATACGGGTAGAACAGCGCCGAACTGAGCAGGCGCTTGCGCCGGAACAGTTTGAGCATGCAACCATCGGTCAACCGGAGCACCTTGTCGCCAGAACCATCGGCTTCCAGCACCTGCGCGCCGGCGCGCAGTGCCTCATAGGTGTTGTGATCGATTACTTGCATGCCTGACTCCCATCAATAGCCGGTTATCTTAACCGACTTGGTGCAAGGCTGGCCCCTGCTCATGTTTTTTGGGCTGAAGAGGCCTGTGATATGATCCGCGCCTTACTGATTTGCGCGGATTCCCATGAGCAGTCCTGAACCGAAAACCCAGTCGACGCTGGCGATTTACTTTCGCCTCCTGACTTACGTACGGCCTTATGTGGGTCTGTTCATCCTGAGTATCGTCGGGTTCCTGATCTTCGCATCGACCCAGCCGATGCTCGCTTATATCCTCAAGTATTTTGTCGATGGCTTGGCGAACCCCGAGGCCAGTCTGTTCCCCGGCAACCCCTATCTGGGCAAGTTGCAGTTGCTGGAAACCGTGCCGCTGATGATCGTGCTGATCGCGGCCTGGCAGGGCGTAGGTTCGTTCCTCGGCAACTTCTTCCTGGCCCGGGTTTCCCTGGGGTTGGTCCACGACCTGCGTGTAGTGCTGTTCAACAAGCTGTTGGAGTTGCCCAACCGCTTCTTTGACAAGAACAACTCCGGCCATCTGATCTCGCGCATTACCTTTAACGTGACCATGGTCACCGGTGCTGCCACCGATGCGATCAAGGTGGTTATCCGTGAAGGCATGACCGTGATTTTCCTGTTCTGCACCCTGGTGTGGATGAACTGGAAACTGACCCTGGTGATGCTGGCGATCCTGCCGGTGATCGGCATGATGGTGAACAGCACCAGTCGTAAATTCCGCAAGCAAAGCAAGAAAATCCAGGTGTCCATGGGCGACGTGACCCATGTGGCATCCGAGACGATCCACGGCTACCGCGTGGTCCGCAGCTTTGGCGGTGAGCAGTATGAAAAGGTGCGCTTCAAGCAGGCGAGCCTGAGCAACACCGAGAAGCAGCTGGCGATGACCAAGACCGGCGCGGTGTACAC
Organism: Pseudomonas sp. MF5691; assembly: GCF_016405645.1. Lineage (NCBI taxonomy): Bacteria > Pseudomonadati > Pseudomonadota > Gammaproteobacteria > Pseudomonadales > Pseudomonadaceae > Pseudomonas > Pseudomonas sp. MF5691. Next base: position 230,561 of record NZ_JAEKDC010000003.1, on the reverse strand, counting down.
GCCGATGCTGCAGTTGGTGACCTACAGTGCGATGGCCGTGGTCATGTTCCTGGTCCTGTATTTGCGTGGCGATGCCTCGCCGGGTGATCTGGTGGCCTACATCACCATGGCTGGCTTGTTGCCCAAGCCGATTCGCCAGCTTTCCGAAGTCAGCTCGACCATCCAGAAGGGTGTGGCGGGCGCCGAAAGTATTTTCGAGCAGTTGGATGAGCCGGTAGAAGTTGACCAGGGCGTGATTGAACATGAGCGTCTGGCGGGGCGCATTGAAGTGCGCAACCTCAGCTTCCAATACCCGGATAGCGACAAGAAGGTGCTCAACGACATCAGCTTTATCGTCGAGCCTGGGCAAATGGTCGCACTGGTAGGGCGTTCGGGCAGCGGCAAATCCACCCTGGCGGGCTTGATCCCACGCTTCTATCAGCACGAACAGGGGCAGATTCTGCTCGATGGCGTACGCGTGCAGGATTTCACCCTGCGTAACCTGCGCCGGCAAATCGCCCTGGTGACCCAGCAGGTCACCTTGTTCAACGACACCGTGACCAACAACATCGCCTATGGCGACCTGGCCGGCGCGCCCACCGACGCGGTGCATCATGCCGCTCGCGAAGCCTATGCCGATGAGTTCATCGTGAAGATGCCCCAGGGCTATGAAACCCTGGTGGGCGAGAACGGCGTGTTGCTGTCCGGTGGCCAGCGCCAACGCATCGCGATTGCCCGGGCCCTGCTCAAGGATGCGCCGCTGTTGATTCTCGACGAGGCCACCTCGGCCCTGGATACCGAGTCCGAGCGCCATATCCAGGCTGCCCTGGACCATGTGGTGAAGAACCGCACGACCCTGGTGATTGCCCACCGCCTGAGCACCATCGAGAAAGCCGACCTGATCCTGGTGATGGATGACGGCCAGATTGTCGAGCGCGGCACCCACGTCGAGTTGCTGGCGAAGAATGGCTACTACGCGCGGTTGCACGCCAAGGAGTTCGAAGAAGGTGACCCGGTGGCGCCCTCCCACGTGACAGATGCCTATTGAGGCGCCATTGCAGCCAGGCTGGCATTGACCGCCAGGATTGAATCGGTCGATGCTTTTCCCTGTGCTAATATCGCGCCCCTGTTCATTTTGTATGTGGGTTGCTCCATGAAGTTGTCCATGCCGCGATTCGATCAAGCCCCTGTCTTGGTGGTCGGCGATGTCATGCTCGACCGTTACTGGCATGGCGGTACCTCACGGATTTCCCCTGAGGCACCGGTACCGGTAGTCAAGGTCGAGCAAATCGAAGACCGTCCAGGGGGCGCCGCCAACGTTGCCCTTAACATCGCCGCGCTCGGCGCCCCGGCCTCCCTGGTCGGCGTGACCGGCGACGACGAAGCCGCCGACAGCCTGACCAACAGCCTGCGCGGCGCTGGCGTGCGTGCGCTGTTCCAGCGCATTGCCCACCAGCCGACCATCGTCAAGCTGCGGGTCATGAGCCGTCACCAGCAATTGCTGCGTATCGACTTTGAAGAACCCTTTGCCACCGACGCCCTGGCCCTCAGTGACCAGGTCGACGCGTTGCTTGAAGGCATCAAGGTGCTGGTGCTGTCGGACTACGGCAAAGGCGCACTGAAAAACCACCAGGTGCTGATCCAGGCCGCCAAGGCCCGGGGTATCCCGGTGCTGGCCGACCCCAAGGGCAAGGACTTCTCGGTCTACCGGGGCGCCAGCCTGATCACGCCGAATCTCAGCGAATTTGAAACCATCGTCGGCGGCTGCGTCGATGAGCACGATTTGGTGAGCAAAGGCGCAAGCCTGATGGCCGATCTCGACCTCGGCGCGTTGCTGGTGACCCGTGGCGAACACGGCATGACCCTGTTGCGCCCCGGTCACCCGGCCATGCACCTGCCTGCGCGAGCGCGGGAAGTGTTCGACGTCACCGGCGCCGGCGACACCGTTATTTCCACCCTGGCGGCGGCGATCGCCGCCGGCGAGGAGTTGCCCCACGCGGTGGCCCTGGCCAACCTGGCGGCGAGCATCGTGGTCGGCAAACTGGGTACGGCGTCCATCAGCGCCCCGGAACTGCGTCGCGCGATCCAGCGTGAGGAAGGTTCGGAGCGTGGCGTGTTGAGCCTTGAGCAGTTGCTGCTGGCGATTGACGATGCCCGCGCCCATAACGAAAGCATTGTCTTCACCAATGGTTGTTTCGACATCCTGCATGCCGGCCATGTGACTTACCTGGAGCAGGCTCGTGCCCAGGGTGATCGCCTGATCGTGGCGATCAACGACGATGCTTCGGTCAGCCGCCTCAAAGGCCCTGGCCGGCCCATCAACAGCGTGGATCGGCGCATGGCGGTGCTGGCTGGGTTAGGCGCGGTGGACTGGGTGATCAGCTTCTCCGAGGGCACCCCGGAAAACCTGCTGGCCCAGGTCAAGCCAGATGTATTGGTCAAGGGCGGGGATTACTCGGTCGACCAGGTGGTCGGCGCCGATATCGTCAATGCCTATGGCGGCAAGGTCAAAGTCCTGGGGTTGGTGGAGAACAGCTCGACCACCGCGATTGTCGATAAAATTCGTCAAACCAACGATGCCGCCCAATAGGTTTACCGCTATGTCTGATGCTCTCGTACTGATTACCGGCGGCGCTGGTTTTATCGGCTCCAATCTGGTCGATGCACTGCTAGCCAAGGGCTATGCGGTGCGTGTGCTGGATAACCTGTCCACCGGCAAGCGCAGTAACCTGCCATTGGATAACCCGCGCCTGCAACTGCTCGAAGGCGATGTGGCCGATGCCGCACTGGTCGCCCGCGCAGCGGTGGGGGCGACGGCGGTGGTGCATCTGGCGGCGGTTGCTTCGGTGCAGGCGTCGGTGGATGACCCGGTCAGTACGCACCAGAGCAACTTCGTGGGCAGCCTGAATGTCTGCGAGGCCATGCGCCAGGCTGGGGTCAAGCGCGTGGTGTTTGCCTCCAGTGCGGCGGTGTATGGCAATAACGGCGAGGGCGACTCGATCGACGAGCAAACCGCCAAGGCGCCGTTGACGCCATATGCCTCGGACAAGCTGGCCAGCGAGCACTACTTTGACTTCTATCGCCGCCAGCATGGCCTGGAGCCGGTGATTTTCCGCTTCTTCAATATTTTTGGCCCGCGCCAGGATCCGTCATCGCCGTATTCCGGGGTGATCAGCATCTTCAGCGAGCGCGCGCAAAAAGGCCTGCCGATTGCCGTATTCGGCGACGGTGAGCAAACCCGTGACTTCATGTACGTAGGGGATCTGGTAGCGGTACTGGTGCAAGCCGTGGAAATGGCGGATGCCCCCCTGGGCGCGATCAATGTCGGCTGGAACCACACCACCACCCTCAAGCAGTTGCTGCAGGCGCTGTCGGAAATCATCGGCTCGTTGCCGGCTGTCAGCTACACAGCGCCGCGCTCGGGGGATATCCGGCACTCCAGAGCCAACAACCAGCGCTTGGCGGCAAGCTTCACATTGCCTGAGCCGACGCCGCTGAAGGTTGGTCTGGAGCGACTACTCAACCAGTAGGTACCGCTCGCCACAGGCGGGGCTGCTTCAGCGACCCGCCTTCTTCGGCACCATCTTGCGCAAGATCTGCCTGGCCCGCCCGGTCAATTGCTTCAACTTCGATTCCTTCTCCGGCGCGCTCAGGCCCTGTTGCCTGAGCCAGTCCTTCCAGCGGATCCGCTCATCACGCACCAACCAGCCCTCCTGCTGGGCAAAACTCTCCGCCAGGTACAACCCACGGGTGCTCGCCGGGATCAGTTGATCCTTCTTCAGGGTATACAGCTCGGCGCACGGCTGGCCGTCCTTCAGGGGCATCAGGTACAAATCCGGGCGCTGGCGGTCCAGGCGGGCCACCAGTTGGTCGCCCTCCAGGCGTTCGTCCACATGGAACAGGCTCAGGGACTTGGCTTCCTTGGGCACTTCCAGGCGCAGGTCATAGATCAATTGCAGTGAGGCCGTGGGCAGGTGCACATAGGCCCGCGGGCGTTCGATCAACTGCATGCTGGCGCAGCGCACCGGGCGGGCAGCGCCGGACAGCGGCGACAGGCGAAACGGCAATGCCTCGCGGTAGTGCAGGGCGCTGGAGTAGGGCGCCGGCAGCCAAGTGTCATTGAAACGTCCGCCGAGCCAGCCCTCCGGGGTTTCCAGCAGGCATTCCTCGGCGATTTCCTGAATAGCGGTGTGCAGCGGCAGGTTCAGTTCATGGGCTGGCACGTAGCCGGAAATCAGCTTGAGCACCACATCGCCACGGTCCTGCCGGCGCTGGCGCACCAACACCCAGTAATCGCGGTTTTGCCAGTGCAGCGTCAGGCGCACCGACACCCCGAGGTTGGCCAGTTCCAGGGCAAAGCGTTCGGCGTCTGCTACGTCCACTGGCTTGCGCCGCTGCAGGGTCTGGGCAAAGTTGAGCGGCATGCCCACGCTCTGGTAGCTCAGGCCTTCGGGGGTGGCTTCGACGTACAGCGGCAGTGTTTTGAAATTACTGGGGTTTTTTCTTATGAGCGTTCGCGGCATGTCGGCTCCTTCTTGCGTCGGGGTCGGCCGCGTCGGCGGCATCAGGATTGGCGAATGATCTTGGCAGCGGTTGCCACATTATGGGCAAGGTGCAGCGGGTTGATGGTCCCGACAATAGCACTGGCCACGCCCGTTTGCGCAAACAACAAGGTGAAACTGGCGTGAATTGGATCCACTCCCGGTTCAAGGCAGGCATGGCCACTGGCCAGGGCCTTTTTCACCAGGATGCCTTTGCCATGGGCGGCAGCGTAATCAATCACGGCTTTTTCGTTTTGCTCGCTCAGATTGTAGGTGACCATGGCGCAATCGCCTTGTTCCAGAGCCTTCACCCCGCCTTCGACGGTTTTGCCGGAGAAGCCGAAACCGCGAATCTTGCCCTCGCGCTTAAGCTCCGCCAGAGTCTGGTACACCTCGCAGTTGTTGAGGATATGCAAGTCATTACCGTCGGAATGCACCAGCACCAGGTCGATAAAATCCGTTTCCAGGCGTTTCAAGCTGCGCTCCACGGACAACCGGGTGTGGGCGGCACTGAAATCGTGATGGGACACACCGTCGGCAAACTCTTCGCCGACCTTGCTGACGATCACCCAGTCCTGGCGCTGGCCTCGCAGCAACGGCCCCAGGCGCTCTTCGCTATGGCCGTAGGCGGGGGCGGTGTCGATCAGGTTGATCCCCAGCTCGCGGGCCTGGCGCAGCAACATGCGCGCTTCTTCATCATTGGGGATCTGGAAACCATTGGGGTACTTCACCCCCTGGTCGCGCCCCAGCTTCACGGTGCCCAGGCCCAGTGGCGACACCAGCAGGCCGGTGCTGCCCAGGGGGCGATGGAGGTCATGCAGGGTCGGTAGGCTCATGGCAACAATTGCTCCCAGGCAGGTTGGGCGATGGCCGGGCGCGGCAGTTCGGGCAGCGGTGTGCTTGGCGTTGGCTGGATGCCGTCACGTTGCAGGGCGCTGAGCACCCGGTCGGCGAAGTCCGGCGCCAGGGCCAGCTTGGTCGGCCAACCCACCAGCAAGCGGCCCTGTTCGGCGAGGAACGCGTTGTCCGGCCGGGTCAGGCCCGTTTGCAGGGGTTCGGCGCGGTCTACTCGCAGGGTCGCCCATTGGGTCTGGCTCATGTCGATCCATGGCAGCAGGTGCGCCAGTTCCTTTTGCGCCGTGGCGATCTGCTCGGCGGGCGTGCGGTGCACGCCTTCGGTCTCGGCAATATCACCGCCCATGTACCACACCCAACGGCCATCGGCGGCCGGGTGCGTGGTGATGGTGATCCGAGGCTTGGTGCCGCCACCCAGGCAGTGCGCGTACAGAGGTTTGAGGCCGGGGCCCTTGGCGATGATCATATGCAGCGGGCGTTTTTGCATGGCCGGCTGGCTCAGGCCCAGGGCCGTCAGCAGCTCGGCGGTGCCGCCGCCGGCACTCAGCACGATGCGCTGGGCGCGGATCGCCCGGCCGTCGACTTTCAGGCCGACGAGGATGTCATCTTCCAGCAGCGGTTCGATCTGTTGCCCGGCGAGCAGGCCGTCGCCGGCCAGTTGTGCCAGGCGCTCGATCAGGCTCGGCACGTCCACCACCAGTTCGGCCAGGCGATAGACCTTGCCCTTGAAGCGGCGGTCTTGCAGGGCCGGCGGCAAATCGTCACCCTTGACCTGATCGACGCGGCCACGCACCGCCTTGCTGGCGAAGAAGCTGGTGAGGTTGCCGGCCAGGGTGCCCGGCGACCACAGGTAATGAGCCTGGGACAACAGGCGCACGCCCGTCAGGTCCAGCTCGCCACTGCCCGCCAGCGCTTCCCGCCAGCGTCGCGGCATATCGGCAATGGCTTCGGAGGCGCCGGTCAGGGCGCCATGCAGGGCGTACTTCGCACCGCCGTGAATGATCCCCTGGGACTTCACGCTCTGCCCGCCACCCAAGGTCGCGTTCTCCACCACAATCGTGGAGAACCCCTGGCTGCGCAGGCGCGCATTGAGCCAGAGGCCGGCAACCCCGGCGCCGACAATCAGGACGTCGGTGGAAATAACGGATGGCATGGGGCGACCTCAGTGTTCGGAACAAGAGGCCAAGTATACAGACTCGACAGCGGGATCTTTGCCCAGGATCAACAACTGTAGAAGGTCAGTGGCCCGCGGTTTTCGAAAACAACTGAATCACCACCACCCCCAGCACAATCATGCCCATCCCCAGCATCGCCGGCAGATCGAGTTTTTGCCCGTAGATAAACAGCGCCGCGATGCTGACCATGACGATCCCCAGCCCCGCCCACACTGCGTAGGCCACGCCCACGGGCACGGTGCGCACCACCAGGGTCAGCATCCAGAATGCGACGCCATAGCCGACGATCACCAGCAGCAGGGGGATTGGCGTGCTCCAGCCCTTGATCGCTTTCATGGAAACGGTGGCGATCACTTCCGAGCAGATGGCAATGGCCAGGTAGTAGTAGGCGGCGTTCATGGGGTGTTCCTCGGAATTGGGGCGTGTAATAAGGCCGGCATTCTAGAGAATCCGCAGATGGGGTAAAGTCATTACCTATCCGAATTCAAGATGGGTTGAGCCAATGAGCGTGCAGTGGAATCTGGAGCAGATGCGCCTGTTTGTCAGCGTCGCCGAGCAGCGCTCGTTCTCGGCGGTGGCACGGGACCAGCGCAAGGCGCAATCGGCGGTGAGCAATGGCATTGCTCTGCTCGAGGCCGACCTGGGCGTGAGCCTGTTTGATCGCAGCAGCGGTCGCCAGCCACGCCTGACCGAGGCCGGCACGGTATTGCTGGAGGAAGCCCGGGAAGTGCTGCGCCAGTGTGAGCGCCTCAACGGCCGCGCCCTGTCCCTGATGCGCGGCGAAGAAGCGCGGCTGCGCCTGGCCCAGGACGAAGCCATGCTGTATCAGCCGGTACTCGACAGCCTTGACGCGCTGGCCGGGAAATTTCCCAGTCTGGAGGTGCAATTGTCCAGCACGGCCCAGGGCGATGTCGCTCGCAAGTTGGTGGAGCGCAAGGCCGACCTGGGGTTGCTGTTCTACCACGATCAGATCCCTGAGGCCCTTGAACGGCGGGTGGTCGGCAGTGTGGAAATGGTCACGGTGTGTGGCGTCGGGCACCCGCTGGCCAGGGGTGGGTTTGTCGATTGCCAGCGTCTGGCGCAGTTTCGCCAATTGCTGATGTCGACCCAGACCAGCGTCTACCCCGGCAGCGAGGCGGCCAGCCCCCAGGTATGGCGCGCCGACAGTTTCTACGTGCTGGCCGAATGGTTGGTGCGCGGCCTGGGCTGGGCCTGGTTGCCCCGGCATGTGGTGCAGTACCCGACGTATCAGGGGCAGATGGTCGAGTTGGACAGCGAGTGGACGCCGCCGGCCCTGGTGGTGGAATTGGTGTGGCGGCGCGATGAGCCCCTTGGCCCGGCGGCGCGCTTTCTGGCCGAACGTTTTACCGCGTGTTTGCAGGCGATCGGCTGAAAAAGCCGATAAACTCCGCCGCCATGAATAGAACTCTCTATAGCTGTCTGTTTTACCTGGCGCTGCCGTTGGTGGCCTTACGTCTATGGCTGCGGGCCCGCAAGGCGCCGGCCTACGCCAAGCGCGTCAGCGAGCGCTTTTCCTACGGCTTGCCGGTACTCAAGCCCGGCGGGATCTGGGTGCACGCGGTGTCGGTGGGCGAGAGCATCGCCGCCGCGCCGATGATCCGCGGTTTGCTGGAGCGGCATCCACAGTTGCCGATCACCGTCACCTGCATGACGCCCACCGGTTCCGAGCGGATCCAGGCGCTGTTCGCCGATGAACCGCGCATCCAGCATTGCTACCTGCCTTACGATTTACCGTGTGCCGCCAAGCGTTTTCTGGACCGGGTGCAGCCCAGGCTTGCGGTCATCATGGAAACCGAATTGTGGCCCAACCATATTCACCAATGTGCCAAGCGCGGGATTCCCGTGGCCTTGGCCAATGCGCGGCTGTCGGCACGTTCGGCCAAGGGTTACGGGCGTTTCGCCAAGCTGACTGCGCCAATGCTGGCAGAAATGAGCCTGTTTGCCGTGCAGACCGCCACCGAGGCCGAGCGCTTCCGCAGCCTGGGCGCGCGCCCGGAAACAGTCGAAGTCACCGGCTCGATCAAGTTTGACCTGACCATCGACCCCGAACTGCTGGCGCGCGCCGCTGCGTTGCGCGAGCAATGGCAGGCCAGCGAGCGCCCGGTATGGATCGCCGCCAGTACCCACGAGGGCGAAGATGAAGTGGTGCTGGCTGCCCATCGGCAACTGCTCGCCAGTTACCCCAATGCGCTGCTGATCCTGGTGCCCCGTCACCCGGAGCGGTTCAACGCAGTGCTGGAGCTTTGCCAACAGCAGGGTTTTGCTACGGTGCAGCGCTCCAGCGGCGCGCCGGTCGGTGCCGACACCTCGGTATTGCTTGGCGACACCATGGGCGAGTTGCTGTTTCTCTACGCCTTGGCCGATAGCGCCTTTGTCGGCGGCAGCCTGGTGCCCAATGGCGGGCACAACCTGCTGGAGCCGGCGGCGCTGGCCAAACCGGTGATCAGTGGCCCGCACCTGTTCAACTTCCTCGAAATCGCCGCGATGATGCGCGAGGCCGGAGCGTTGCAGGAAGTGGATGATGCCGAGGGGTTGGCCGAGGTGGTGCGGCAGCTGTTCGAGCTACCGCAGGATGCGCGCAAGCGGGCGCTGGCGGGGCTTAAGGTGATGCAGGCTAATCAGGGCGCGTTGAAGCGTTTGCTCGATGGCTTGGACAGACTAATCAAACCCTGACCCCCGCTCGGTCAAAAATGTGGGAGCTGGCTTGCTTGCGATAGCCATAGGTATCTACATAACTCTTTTATCTAGTGCTTATTGGGGTTGTGTACATATCCGTTGCTGCGGTTACGGCGGCTATTGGTTCCGCCCTTACGGCGGCTCACTTTGGAAAGCCCCAAAGTGAGCCGCCGTAAGGGCGGAACCCTAAGTGGCCATGACCGCAGCAACGGATATGTACACAAACCTAAGAATCACTAAAGAGACGTGTAGATAAACCGAGGTGCCTGTATCGCGGGCAAGCCCGGCTCCCACACCAGCCAACTCTCACACGGCTGTTGTGGTGTGGCTCAATTGTTGGGGCGGGCCTTCAGTTGTTCGGACGCGGCCTTGGCCAGATCCGGCGGCAGGAAATCCTTGTCCGGGTTGTAGTCAGCCTTCAGGTACCGCGCCAGATCCTGCAGATCCCCTGGGTTCAACGTCCCTGCCGCCTGCTTCAAGCGCAGGTTGTCGAGGATGTAGTCATAACGGCTGTTGTTGTAGTTGCGCACCGAGGTGTACAGCTGGCGCTGGGCGTCGAGCACGTCGACGATATTGCGTGTGCCCACCTGGTAACCGATTTCCGTGGCTTCCACTGCGCTCTGGTTGGAGATGATCGACTGGCGGCGTGCCTGTACCTGTTCCACATCGGTGTTCACCGCGCGGTGCAGGTTGCGGGTGTTTTCCACCACCTGGCGGCGCAGGCCTTCGCGTTGCTGTTCGGTCTGGCCCAGGCGCGAATAGGATTCACGTACCTGGGAGCTGGTGAGGCCGCCGCTGTACAGCGGGATATTCAGGCGCAGGCCGATGGTGCGTTGCTCGACATCACCACGATAGGGCTGGCCGAACGCGTTGGGGTTGCTGAAACCGAGGGCGTCGTTGTCGCCTTTTTCGTATTGCGCCACCGCGTCCAGGGTCGGCGCGTGGCCGGCCTTGCGTTGCTTGAGGGTTTCTTCGGCAGCGGTGACCGCATAGTTGCTGGCCAGCAGGTTCAGGTTCTGCCGTCCGGCGGTGTCGACCCAGGCCTTGGCGTCATTCGGCGCTGGCGGCAAAACGGGCAGGGTGTGGACAATGCCCTGGATCGCGTTGTACTGGCGGTTGGTCAGAGTGATCAGCGCTTCAAACGCGTCATCCACCTGGCGCTGGGCGAGGATCCGGTTGGCCCGCGCGGTGTCGTAGCTGGCCTGGGATTGCAGCACGTCGGTCTTGTCCGACAGGCCCACGTCGAAACGCTCGTTGGACTGGTCCAGCTGGCGCTTGAAAGCGGCTTCTTCGGCCTTGGTCGAGGCCAGGTTGTCCTGGGCGCGCAGCACCGCAAAGTAGTTTTCCGCGCTTTGCAGGATCAGTTCCTGCTCGGTGGCCGACAGCTGCAGTGCGGCCTGTTCATTGACCGCTTCGGCCGCCTGCAACTGGAACCAGCGGTCGGCACGGAACAGTGGCTGGCTCAGGGTCGCACGCCAGGTGTGGGCATCGCGATTGGCGGTGGCTGACGGGGTGTCGATCTGGGTGCGTACGTTGTTCACGTCGGCGCCGGCCGAAAGGTTGGGCAGCAAGCCGGCACGGGCCTGGGGCACCACTTCTTTTTGCGCGCCATATTGGGCGCGGGCGGCGGCCAGGTCGGCGTTGTTGTCCACCGCTTCCTGGTAGACGCTGACCAGGTCGGTTTTGGTCGACAAGGGCGCTTCTGCTGCCCAGACCATTCCATTGGTCGCACAAGACACGGCAAGAGCCAGTGAAAGTTTGCGCAGCATGAGGCGATCCCTAGATAAATATTACGACAATAATTTAGCGTTCAAGGCTACGACGAGCAATCCATAGCGTCAAGCCGCTGAGGCAGGAGCCGAGTGTAGTGGCCGTACCCCGGCACAACAATCCTGTAATTGCGCCATTCATCACGCTGAATGCACCGCTATTGGCAATTTGCCTGCTCCATGGTCTAGACTGGCCTCGTTCTTGTCGGGGTGCCTTGCTATGAGGCTGAGATCGGTAAATACCGGATCCCGTTGAACCTGATCAGGTTAGCGCCTGCGTAGGGAACAAGATTTCTCGTCACCCGGCGAGTCCTCTTGTGCTTCGTCCGGGATGTTGTTCGACAATCGAACAGCCCTCGTGCGCCAAGCACAGCACTGGTTCCAGTGCGTCCGTCCGCCACAGGTTCACTCCGACAAAAATCCACTGCCTGGATGTGTCTGGAGAGCCCGTGATGAGTACAAAACTAAAAAACACCGTGCATTTGAGTGAGTCGGCCAAGGTCGATTCCGGATCCGTGCAGCCGTTTACCCGCTCGCAAAAAGTCTATGTGCAGGGCACTCGCCCGGATATCCGCGTGCCGATGCGTGAAGTCAGCCTGGACGTGACCCCCACCGACTTCGGCGGCGAAATCAATGCGCCAGTGGTGGTCTACGACACCTCCGGGCCGTATACCGACCCGAATATCATCATCGACGTGCGCAAAGGCCTGGGCGATGTGCGCTCGCCGTGGATCGAATCCCGTGGCGACACCGAGCGCCTGGCGGGCCTCAGTTCGCACTTCGGCCAGCAGCGCCTGAGCGACGCCGAGCTGACCGCCCTGCGTTTTGCCCACGTGAAAAACCCGCGCCGCGCCAAGGCCGGGGCCAACGTGACCCAGATGCATTACGCGCGCAAAGGCATCATCACCGCCGAGATGGAATACGTCGCCATCCGCGAAAACATGAAGCTCGAAGAGGCTCGCGCCACTGGCCTGCTCGACCAGCAACACGCCGGGCACAGCTTCGGGGCCAGCGTGCCGAAAATCATCACCCCGGAGTTTGTGCGCGAAGAAATCGCCCGTGGCCGCGCCATCATTCCGGCCAACATCAACCACACCGAACTGGAGCCGATGATCATCGGCCGTAACTTCCTGGTGAAGGTCAACGGCAATATCGGCAACAGCGCCCTGGGTTCGTCCATCGAAGAAGAAGTGGCGAAACTCACCTGGGGTATTCGCTGGGGCTCGGACACGGTGATGGACCTGTCCACCGGCAAGCACATCCACGAAACCCGCGAGTGGATCATCCGCAACTCGCCGGTGCCGATCGGTACCGTGCCGATCTACCAGGCCCTGGAAAAAGTCGGCGGCGCCGCCGAAGACCTGACCTGGGAGCTGTTCCGCGACACCTTGATCGAACAGGCCGAGCAGGGCGTCGACTACTTCACCATCCACGCCGGCGTGTTGCTGCGCTATGTACCGCTGACCGCCAAGCGCGTCACCGGCATTGTGTCCCGGGGCGGCTCGATCATGGCCAAGTGGTGCCTGGCGCACCATAAAGAGAACTTCACCTACACGCATTTCGACGAAATCTGCGAAATCATGAAGGCCTACGATGTCAGTTTCTCCCTCGGCGATGGCCTGCGCCCAGGCTCGATTGCCGACGCCAACGATGCGGCGCAGTTCGGCGAGCTGGAAACCCTCGGCGAGTTGACGAAGATCGCCTGGAAACACGATGTGCAAACCATGATCGAAGGCCCTGGCCATGTGCCGATGCAGTTGATCAAGGAAAACATGGACAAGCAGCTGGAGTGCTGTGACGAAGCGCCGTTCTACACCCTGGGCCCGCTGACCACCGATATTGCACCGGGCTACGACCACATCACCTCGGGCATCGGCGCGGCGATGATCGGCTGGTTCGGTTGCGCCATGCTCTGCTACGTCACGCCCAAGGAACACCTGGGCCTGCCGAACAAGGATGACGTGAAGACCGGGATCATCACCTACAAGATTGCGGCCCACGCGGCCGACTTGGCAAAAGGTCATCCGGGCGCGCAGATCCGCGACAACGCCTTGAGCAAGGCGCGGTTCGAGTTCCGCTGGGAAGATCAGTTCAACCTCGGCCTGGACCCGGACACCGCACGTTCCTATCACGATGAAACCCTGCCCAAGGACTCGGCCAAGGTCGCGCATTTCTGCTCGATGTGCGGGCCGAAATTCTGCTCGATGAAAATCACCCAGGAAGTGCGCGAGTACGCGGCCAACCAGCGCATCGAGGCGGTGGACGTGGATGTGGCCAAGGGCTTGGCCGAGCAGGCGGAGCGGTTCAAGCAGGAAGGCAGTCAGCTCTACAAAAAGGTCTGAGCCCAATGATCGTTCCCACGCTCCGCGTGGGAATGCATCCCGTGACGCTGCGCGTCACAAAGCGGACGCGGAGCGTCCAAAGCGGCATTCCCACGCAGAGCGTGGGAACGATCATGTCCCTCTGAGATAACCCCCTTGAGCATTCAACCCAGCACCTATTCCCCTGACATCGCGGTGCCTGCCGATAAAAGAGTCTTCGGCGCCCGCGATCTGTTTTCCCTATGGTTCTCCCTCGGCATCGGCCTGATGGTCCTGCAAACCGGTGCACTGTTGGCGCCGGGGCTGGGCCTGTCGGGGTCGTTGCTGGCGATCTTGCTCGGTACCCTGGTGGGCGTGCTGTTGCTGGCCGCCGTCGGGGTGATCGGCAGTGACACCGGCCTGTCGTCCATGGCCGCCCTCAAGCTCAGCCTCGGCGCCAAGGGGGCGAGCCTGCCGGCGCTGTTGAACCTGTTGCAACTGATCGGCTGGGGCTCGTTCGAGATTATTGTCATGCGCGATGCCGCCAGCCTGCTGGGTACCCGGGCTTTCAGCGCCGGCAGCCTGTGGGCCAGCCCGTTGCTCTGGACCGTGTTCTTCGGCGGCCTCGCCACGTTGCTCGCGGTCAGCGGCCCGTTGACCTTCGTGCGGCAGATCCTGCGCAAGTGGGGGATCTGGCTGTTGCTGGCGGCGTGCCTGTGGCTGACCTGGAACCTGTTCGCCAAGGCCGACCTGGCCGCGCTGTGGGCCCAGGCCGGCGATGGTTCGCTGCCGTTTGCCGTCGGGTTTGACATCGCCATTGCCATGCCGTTGTCCTGGCTGCCGCTGATTGCCGATTACTCACGCTTCGGCCAGCGCGCCACCCGTGTGTTCGGCGGCACCGCCCTGGGCTTTTTTATCGGTAGTTTCTGGCTGATGAGCCTGGGCGTGGCCTACACCCTGGCGTTTGCGCCCAGTGGCGAAGTCAATGCGCTGTTGCTGGCGTTGGCCGGGGCTGGCCTGGGGATTCCGCTGTTGCTGATTCTGTTGGATGAATCAGAAAACGCCTTCGCTGATATTCACTCGGCGGCGGTGTCCAGCGGCATGCTATTGCGCCTGAAAGTCGAGCACCTGGCGCTGGCGATTGGGCTTGTGTGCACGCTGATCGCCTGCTTTGCGCCCTTGGCCCAGTATCAGAACTTCCTGCTGTTGATCGGCTCGGTATTCGCGCCGCTGTTTGGCGTGGTGCTGGTGGACCACTTCATTCTGCGCCGGCGTGGCCAGGCCCTGGCTACAAGCCTGCGCTGGCCGGCATTGCTGGCCTGGCTGGGAGGAGTCAGTACCTATCATCTGCTGGTCAATCTGTACCCGGATATTGGCGCGACCCTGCCGGCACTGACGCTGGCAGGGCTGTTGCAATTTATCCTTGGGCGCGCTTTCAGCGGCGCACGGGCACCAGCTCAGGCTTGATGATGCCGTCGAGGCGAGCGTAAGGAATCTGCAACTCGACGTGGCCCATGGCGTAAGGCGCAATGGTGGTCGTAGGGTACTTGAGCACCACGGCACCGTAGGTCAGCGCCACGTTCGGGGTTTTCTGGAAGGGCCAGCTTTTCACGTACTCCGGCTCCAGGCTCAGGCGAGTGCTGATCAGCCAGCTGTTGTGGGCCACCTGGGCGGCTTTCCAGAACGCGTCTTCCTTGCCGGGGCGCAGCATGTCCGCCAGGGTCAGGTTTTTTTGCTGTTGGCGCGAGTAGTTGATGAAGCCACGGCCGGGTTCGCCGTGGGCACCGCCGGTGTCCAGGTAGCTGGACAGCTCGATGATCACCAAGCCGTCATGCTGCTCCCGTACCTTGGCCTGCAAATACATGCTGTTGCGCGGGCCGGACTCACGCAGGAATTTTTCCCGATAGGCATTCAAGGTCGCCGGCACCGGGGCGCCGGGGGTGGTGCGGGTCATTTCCAGCAGGCGTTGCTCGATCAGCGCATCGAGCTTGGGCTCGCTGGCGAAATGCACTGTATCGATGTTCACCAGCGGGCAATCGGCAGTGGTGCAGCCGGGTTGCACCACCTCTGAGGCATCGCGAGTGGCTTCCAGCGGCGCACGGTAGCTGGGTTGGAACAGGCTCTGGCAAGCACCGAGCGTCAGGGCAATACAGGCCACGGAGGCGACTTTTAACAGCGACATGGGCGTCCTTCATAAAGCGGAGAAGAGCGAAAGATATGGGGCTTCGACTATCGGCATCCCAGTCAGTTCGCCACTAAGCTGATTACAGTGAGTGTGACCGCCGCCGCCCGTCCCGGCAACCGCAAAGAGGCTGCACCGAGGCGCGCGAGCGCTGTAGGATGGCGCGATGCTAAGACACACACCGGATTAAACGAGGGTTGATATGACCGACAGTGCGAAATCGACGCCGACCAGATTCGAAGAGGTTCAGCGCGACAATGCCTACAGCGGCTTCTACAAGCTCGATCGCGTGCAACTGCGTCACGAGTTGTTCGATGGCGGCATGAGCCCGGTTATCAACCGTGAGATTTTTGTGCGCCACGATGCCGTGTGTGTACTGCCCTACGACCCGCAGCGCGATGAAGTGGTGTTGATCGAGCAATTTCGTGTGGGCGCCATGGGTCGCACCGACAACCCCTGGCTGGTGGAAATGGTGGCCGGCCTGATCGACAAGGACGAGCAACCGGAGGAGGTTGCACACCGCGAAGCCGAAGAGGAAGCTGGGCTGACCTTCTCCGCGCTGTGGCCGATCACCAAATATTTCCCCTCGCCGGGTGGCAGCACCGAATTCGTCCACCTGTTTTTGGGGCGTTGCGACAGTGCCGGTGCCGGCGGTATCCATGGCCTGGCCGAGGAGGCAGAAGATATCCGTGTCACCGTCTGGGCTTTTGAAGATGCCCTGCAAGCGGTACGCGACGGTAAAATTTCCAACGCAGCCAGCATTATCGCCCTGCAATGGCTTGCGCTTAATCGCGCGGAAGTGAGGGGGCTATGGCAGTAAAGGTACGGGAACGCTACCGGGTTGATCTGATCGGCTTGCAAGCCGCTTGCGAGGCTAACTACGCGCGGCTGATGCGCCTGTTGCCGGACATGCGCCACGCGCCCGAAGCGCGCCGGATCGCCGTGACCCACGGCGACCAGATGCTCGGCGTGTTGAACCTGGAAGTGATCCTCACCTGCCCCTACACCAGCACCCTGCGGGTGCGCCAGGAGCACAGCCTGCCGTGGCTGCCGGTGCCGCAGTTGGAAGTGCAGGTGTATCACGATGCACAGATGGCCGAAGTAGTCAGCGCCGAACATGCACGGCGCTTTCGCAGCATCTATCCTTACCCCAATGTGTTCATGCACCAGCCCGATGAGAAAGCCCAGCTCAATGTGTTCCTCGGCGAGTGGTTGAGCCATTGCCTGGCGTTGGGCCATGAGTTTGAAGTCGTGCGGTAGATGTGAACTGCGTCTGCTTCACGGGTTTCCTCTTTGTATCCTGCCCCAGCATAATTGCGCCCATTGTCCATTTTTCGTGATCGCCCTGGGAGAACGCCTTGCCGAGCGTATCCATCGTGAACCCTGATGCGCCGGCGTTGCTGGTGCAACTGTCTGACAGCCACCTGTTTGCCGAGGCCGACGGTACGCTGCTGGGCATGAACACCCGTGACAGCCTGCAGCGGGTGATTGACCTGGTCCGCGCCCAGCAGCCGCAGATTGATTTGCTGCTGGCCACCGGCGACCTGTCCCAGGACGGCACGCTTGCGTCCTACCAGCTGTTTCGCGAACTGAGCCAGCAGGTCGGGGCCCCGGCGCGCTGGATCCCGGGCAACCACGATGAGCCGCAGGTCATGGCCGAGGCCACCATGGGCAGTGCGTTGCTGGAGCCGGTGGTGGATGTGGGCAACTGGCGGGTCATTATGCTGGACTCCGCCGTGCCGGGCTCGGTGCCGGGTTATCTGGCGGATGTGCAACTGCAGCTCTTGGCCCAGGCGTTGAGCGAAGCACCGGGCCGCCATCACCTGGTGTGCTTCCATCATCACCCCGTGCCTATCGGCTGTGCCTGGATGGAGCCGATTGGCCTGCGTAACCCTGAGGCGCTGTTCGCTGTCCTCGACCGGTTTCCCCAGGTACGGGCGGTGCTGTGGGGGCATGTGCACCAGGAAATCGACCGCGAACGCCATGGCGTGCGCCTGCTGGCGTCGCCGTCGACCTGTATCCAGTTCACCCCGGGCAGTGAGGATTTCAACGTCAGCGAACAGGCCCCTGGCTATCGCTGGCTGCGTTTGCATGCCGATGGACGCTTGGAAACAGGCGTAGAGCGGGTCCAGGGGTTTGCCTTCACCGTCGATTACGCCAGCAATGGCTACTGATCTATTGACGGTGGTCCCGCGCTAACCTCACCACCGTAACGCCTTGCCCCAGATGCCGCAGCGAAGGCTGAATCAACACGCAGTTGTCATACGGCGTGACGATTTCGCGCTGGGCATCCCGGGCGATCACCGTTCCCGCGTGGCTGATCCGCTCCAGGCCACGAAAGTCATCGGTGAAACTGAAGTCCATGCTGTGGGCAATCACTGGGTCAGTGACTTGCAAACATTGCTGGGCTGCAGGTTTTTCCTGGCTGAGAAACGTCGATACATCCGCCTCGACGACTGCCTGAGTCGCAATCAGGAAGCGGGCCGCGACGTCGAGGGCGACCCGTTCACTGCTTTTCGAAAAGTGCTGGCCGGTCTCGATCAGCAGCGCATTCTTGGGGCTGGCGGCATCGCCGAATCCGCCGTAGTCACGCATGCGCCGGCCGTTGGCGTGGCCGGCGTCTGCGACGATGGTTGCCGGTACGCCTAATGATTGGGCGAACGCCAGGCCTTTGGCGCATGCACCGCACATCATCAGCGGCGGTGATTCTTCGTGCATTGAGTGGATATCGAGCAGCAAATCGACGCTGTCGATCAGCGGGCGCAGCTCCCGGGCGCGGCGCAATTCGGCGGAGTCGCGCGGGCCGTCGAGGGTTGATGGCAGCCAGACGCGGTTCATGTCCTCGTCAATAAAGCGGGTCGCATCAATGTCCTGTGGGTCGAAGCGTTGATAGGCCTGTATGTTGGCAAAGCCCAGGGACAATCGCCCCTGGCGCGGGCGCACCCCGCTGCGCAACAGGGCGTCCACCGCGATTGCGCCGCTGACTTCATTGCCATGGGTCAGCGCCATGATCAGCACATGGGGCCCTGGCGTGCCGCTGTCGAAGCTGTGGATGTAGTCGATCCCGCAGTTACCGGTTTTCCATTGGCTCAGATCAGGGAACTGGACCTCCACGGGGTAGGGTTTGAGTGCTGCACGAACCTGCTCAAGGGTTTTCATTTCAGTCTCCGACTGACCGAGGTGTGCACTTGCCGCGCGGGCTTGGCGCGCGACAAGCAGGAAGGGTTTGTTTAATGGGCAGCGGGGTGGGTGCCGCGCATGCGTCGGCCCAGGCAGATAATCGCCAGTACGCTGATCAGAATGGTCGCCATGACATAAAAGCTGGGGGCCAGCTTGCTGCCGCTGGCGTCGATCATCCAGGTCACGATCAAGGGCGCAAAACCACCAAACAGGGTGACGGAAAAGTTGTAGCTCAGCGCCAGGCCGGTCCCGCGAATGCTGGTTGGGAAAATATCGGCAAGCATCGCCGGGATGGGCCCCAGGCAGGCAGCGATCAACAACCCGACAATCGCCTGCACGGTCAGCAGCGTAGAAAAGCTGGGGAAGGCGTTGAGCAGGGCGAACATCGGATAGGACGAAAACCCGGTAAGCAGCAAGGCGATTGTCAGTACCCGAAAGCGTCCGTAGCGATCGGATAAGCCACCAAATACCGGGGCCATCAACATCAGGGTCACGCCAGTCATCAGCGCCCCGAGATACGAAGAGGTGGCGGTGATGTTCAGTTGTTTAAGGGCATAAATGGGCATGTACAGCTTGTGCACATAGTTGAATGCTGTGGCCCCGGCCACCACGCCGATAGCCAGCAACAGGCTGACGTGCCCTTTGACCAACACATCGCGCAGCGGCGTCTTCACCTTTGTGCTGGCGGCGGTTTTCTTGAAGTCTGGGGTTTCATCGATTTGCGTGCGAATGTAGAAACCCACCGGCCCGATCAGCAGGCCGAAGCCGAAGGCCACACGCCAACCCCAGTCGTTCAACTGCACATCCGACAGCACATAGCTGAGGATTGCACTGACCCCCGCGGCCAGTACGGTCGCCAGGCCCTGGGTCGACAATTGCCAACTGGCAAAGAAGCCACGGCGTTTGGCATCGGCGTGCTCGACCATGAATGCGGTCGCCGCACCAAACTCACCGCCCGTAGAAAAGCCCTGGAGCATGCGCGCAACGATGATCAACAGCGGCGCTGCCAAGCCGATCTGCTCATAGGTCGGGGCGAAGGTAATCATTGCGGTGCCGATCAGCATGATCATGATCGACATCGTTAACGATGCCTTTCGCCCGGCCCTGTCGGTGTAGGAACCGAGCACGATGGCGCCCAGGGGGCGCATCAGGAAGGAAATGCCAAACGAGCCTACGGCCAGCAGCAGTGAGGTGGTTTCGTTATCGGATGGGAAAAACTGTTTGCTGATCACTACTGCGAAATAGCCGTAGATCAGCAAATCATAAAACTCCAAGGCGTTGCCGACACTGGCAGCGACGATCTCCTTCCATGGACCTCGCTGGGTTGGAGCCTGTGCCGATGATAAGACGGATGATGGGACTGTCATGGGTGTGCACCGGGTCTGTTTCACAGTTGGCATTCGGATTCGCCGAACCGCAGCGCGGCCTGACGAGATCGAAGGCATTAATTGTTATGGGTGAAAGCCCGGGTGAAATTGAATCAAGTGCGCACGAACAGCAATTGCCGTTTCGGCACAGGTTTGAGCTGTTTTGGCACGGGGCCGACAGGCATTGGGTTTTACGCATCTTGGAGTTGATGCAATGCCTGGCGCTATGATCGCAAACGCTGTTGGCGCAACGACAGGTTCACAGACCTTCCCAGATCTTCATGACCATTTCGCTCTGGTTGGCGTGCAGGCGATGCAGCGAGACGTCGAAGGCGACGTGAAACTCGGGGCCGCCTGCAATCAGCAACTCGCCCGAGGCCAGCGCATCCTTGACCACCATGCGCGGCAGCCATGCCAGGCCTCTGCCACGCTTGGCCATTTCCAGGATGGCGTCATAAGAGTCCGCCTGGTAGACCATGCGCAGCGCCAGGTGCTGTGGCAGCCGCTCAAGGTGCTGGGCCAGCACGCCGCGCAGTGCCAGGGACGGAGAAAAGGCCAGCCAGGGGATGCTCATGGCGCAGGGCGCGGTGCAGATCTGCTGGCGCGGCAGGCCATTGGCGTCCGGCGCACTGACCGGCAACAGTTCCTCATTGGCCAGTACCCGGGAGTCGCAACGCTCCGCGCCCAGCAGTGTCTGGGTCAATGGGCTGGAAAAGCTCAACAGCAGGTCGACCTCACCGGCGGACAGCTTGCTGATCGCTTCTTGCGCCCCGCTGGTGACCAATGACACTGCAAAATTGCCCAGGCGCTGGTGCAATGACTCGTACCAGTCCGGGAAAAAATCGCTGGCCAGGGTCCGGCCGGTGGCGATGCGCACAGGCTCGTCGCGGCTCAGGGTGGTGCCTTTGAATTGCGCCCTGACAGTGGTCAGCAGTTGCAATGATTGTGTCGCGGCGTCCAGGAACAGCACGCCGCAAGGCGTCAGTGACAGGGGCTGTTTGCGCTCGATCAAGGGTGTACCGACCCATTCTTCCAGGGCGCGGATACGTCGGCCGAACGCCGGGTGCGTGACACAGCGATTTTCGGCGGCCCGCGACAGGCTGCGGGTGCGGGCCAGTTCGATAAAATCCTCAAGCCATTCTAGTTGCATGCGGTTTTCCTGCCTGGCGGCTCATCAACGCGGCGTCAGCGATAGTACCGCCAGCGGCGATGGGCTGCACCCACAACCCCCGCGTTCCCTGTAAACTGCGCCCCTTTGGCTGATAACGCACGGAGAGCCCTGCATGTCCGCTTCGATCTTGTATATCCACGGTTTCAACAGTGCGCCGGCCTCGACCAAGGCCAGCTTACTGATGGGCGTGATGGACAGTCTCGGTCTGGCCGACCAACTGCGGGTGCCGGCCTTGCATCACCACCCACGCCAGGCGATGGTCCAGCTGGAGCAGGCGATCGGCGAGCTGGGGCGGCCGCTGCTGGTCGGCAGCTCACTCGGCGGCTACTATGCAACCCATCTTGCCGAACGCCATGGCCTCAAGGCGCTGTTGGTCAACCCGGCGGTCAGCCCCCATCGCATGTTCGACGGTTACCTGGGCACCCAGACGAACCTCTACACCGATGAAACCTGGGAACTGACCCACGATCACGTCGCGGCCCTGGCTGAGCTTGAGGTTGCAGCGCCCCAGGATGCCCAGCGCTATCAGGTGTGGTTGCAGACCGGGGACGAAACACTGGATTATCGCCTCGCCGAGCAGTATTACCGGGCCTGTGCCTTGCGTATCCAGGCTGGCGGCGACCACGGTTACCAGGGCTTTGGCCGACAGTTGCCGGCGCTGTTGAGTTTTGCCGGCATTGGTGCAGATCAGTACCAATCCTTCGATTTCACCGCATTGTGAAACCGCAGGTTACTTTTTAATCGAACGACTCACGACGAGACCCCATGGCCACTCCCAGCGCTAGCTCTTATAACGCCGACGCCATCGAAGTCCTCTCGGGCCTCGACCCGGTGCGCAAACGCCCCGGCATGTACACCGACACCAGTCGGCCGAACCACCTTGCCCAGGAAGTCATCGACAACAGCGTCGACGAAGCCTTGGCCGGGCATGCCAAGTCGGTCCAGGTCATCCTGCACGCCGACCATTCCCTGGAAGTGTCCGACGACGGGCGCGGTATGCCGGTGGACATCCACCCGGAAGAGGGCGTGTCGGGTGTCGAGCTGATCCTCACCAAGCTGCACGCGGGCGGCAAGTTCTCCAACAAGAACTACCAGTTTTCCGGCGGCTTGCACGGTGTGGGTATTTCCGTGGTCAACGCCTTGTCCACGCAGGTGCGGGTCAAGGTCAAGCGCGACGGCAACGAATACCAGATGACCTTCGCCGATGGCTACAAGGCCACCGAGCTGGAAGTGGTCGGTACGGTCGGCAAGCGCAATACCGGGACCAGCGTGTACTTCGCGCCGGACCCGAAATACTTCGATTCCCCGAAATTCTCCATCAGCCGCCTCAAGCACGTACTCAAGGCCAAGGCCGTACTGTGCCCGGGCTTGCTGGTCAGTTTTGAAGACAAAGGCACCGGCGAAAAGGTCGAGTGGCACTACGAAGACGGCTTGCGCTCCTACCTCGAAGACTCGGTCAGCGAGTTCGAACGCCTGCCCAACGAGCCGTTCTGCGGCAGCCTGGCAGGTAACAAGGAGGCCGTGGACTGGGCCTTGCTGTGGCTGCCCGAAGGGGGCGACAGCGTCCAGGAAAGCTACGTCAACCTGATCCCCACCGCCCAGGGCGGTACCCACGTCAACGGTCTGCGCCAGGGCTTGCTGGATGCCATGCGCGAATTCTGCGAATACCGCAGCCTGTTGCCGCGCGGCGTGAAGCTGGCGCCGGAAGACGTCTGGGAACGCATCGCCTTTGTGCTGTCGATGAAAATGCAGGAGCCGCAATTCTCCGGCCAGACCAAGGAACGCCTGTCGTCCCGCGAGGCCGCGGCGTTTGTCTCGGGCGTGGTCAAGGATGCGTTCAGCCTGTGGCTCAACGAGCACCCGGAACTGGGCCTGGCCCTGGCGGAGCTGGCGATCAACAACGCCGGCCGTCGCCTCAAGGCCAGCAAAAAGGTCGAGCGCAAGCGCATTACCCAGGGCCCGGCGTTGCCCGGCAAGCTGGCGGACTGCGCCGGCCAGGACCCGATGCGCTCCGAACTGTTCCTGGTCGAAGGTGATTCCGCCGGTGGTTCGGCCAAACAGGCGCGGGACAAGGAATTCCAGGCGATCCTGCCGCTGCGCGGCAAGATCCTCAACACCTGGGAAGTCGATGGCAGCGAAGTCCTGGCCAGCCAGGAAGTGCACAACATCGCCGTGGCCATTGGCGTCGATCCAGGCGCCGAGGACATGAGCCAGTTGCGCTACGGCAAGATCTGCATCCTGGCCGACGCCGACTCCGATGGTCTGCACATTGCCACGTTGCTCTGCGCACTGTTCGTCCAGCATTTCCGCCCGCTGGTGGATGCCGGTCACGTCTACGTGGCCATGCCGCCGCTGTACCGCATCGACCTGGGCAAAGAAATCTTCTACGCCCTGGACGAGGCCGAACGCGACGGCATCCTCGACCGCCTGGTGGCCGAGAAGAAGCGCGGCAAGCCACAAGTCACCCGATTCAAGGGCCTGGGTGAAATGAACCCGCCGCAACTGCGCGAAACCACCATGGACCCGAACACCCGGCGCCTGGTGCAGTTGACCCTCGAAGACTATGCCGCCACTTCGGAAATGATGGACATGTTGCTGGCCAAGAAGCGCGCCGGCGACCGCAAGGCCTGGCTGGAGTCCAAAGGCAACCTGGCCGAGGTATTGGGCTGATGCGCAGCGGTTTCGCCCTGGCGATACTGTTGTTGAGCGGGTTGGCTGCTACCCCAGTGGTTGCCCAGCCTGCGGCCGAGCTCAAGTTGTTGTCCGAACACCCTGTAGACGGCATGCGCGGCGGCAACCTGTCGGGCCTGGCCTTGTGTGGCAAGGACTTGTGGACGGTCTCTGACCGCGACGACGACCAGATCTACCGCCTCGATACCCGCGCCGACACCTGGCAGGCCGAGACGGTAACGATCAACGTGCCGCCGGTGCCCGAGTCTGGCCTGCCCTGGGGCTTGCGCGCACGCACCACGGCGGCGTCGGTAATTCGCGGCGGCGACCTGGATTTTGAAGGCATCAGCTGTGACGCCGCGGGTAATCGCTATATCGTCAGCGAAGCCCATGCGGCCGTGCTGCAGGTGCCGGCAAGCGGTGATCCCGAGTGGCTGAAGATTGCCCCTGGCATGGTCCGCGAGGCGCGGGCCAGTGGCCTGTTGTTGCACTTCAATGCCCTGTTTGAGGGCTTGGCGGTCAACCCCGAGGGCAACCAGATCTGGCTGGCAGCCGAGCGTGAGCGGCGCGGGCTGATCTCGATCAAGCGCGGGCAAAGCGTTTGGGATTGTGATGGCCCGTGCGTACTGTTGAGCGAAGCCGGCCAGGAAATGCAACCGGCGCAGTTTCCGGGGGCCAGGGCGGTGTCCAAGGACTTTGCTGACCTGGCGTTGTTCAACGGCAAGCTGTTTACCCTGGAGCGCAACGCGTTCCAGATCTGCCGGCGCGACAGCGTGACGGCCACGGTCGAGTTGTGCTGGTCGTATGCCGATGAGGCCCTGGTGCCAAATCGACGTTACCCCCAGAACTACGGCCTGGCGGAAGCCCTGTTGATTGACGCCGACGGCGCCTGGATTGGCATCGACAATAATTTCGGCGCTCGGGCCGATGCTGAAAAACGCCCGATGGTCTATCGTTTTGCCGCCCCGGCCGGTGGCTGGAGCGCCCAGCCTTGAGTGCGCAACCACCGGGCAAGCGTGCCGGGCGGGTGTTGATGTTCGTGGCCTGGGGTGCCGGACTGTTTCTGGCCACGCGGTTTTTCGGGCAATGGGAGGCGCGGCAGGAAAACCCCAATGCCGTGGTCACCTCACAGCAACACGAGGGTTATATCGAAGTGAAACTGGTCGGTAACGGCCAAGGGCATTTCGTCGCCACTGGCCAGATCAACGGCCAGCCGGTGGATTTCATGCTCGATACCGGCGCCACCGATGTGGCGGTGCCGGCCGAGTTGGCCGAACGCCTGGGGCTCAAGCGCGGTTTGCCGGTGACCTTGAGCACCGCCAACGGCCGCAGCCAGGGCTATCGCACCCACCTCGACCGCCTGCAGTTGGGCGATATCGTCCTGCAGGACGTGCGCGCCCTGGTGGCGCCGGGGCTGGGTGGCGAGCAAGTGCTGTTGGGCATGAGCGCATTGAAACAACTTGAATTTACCCAGCGTGGCGGCACCTTGCTGCTACGCCAGACCAGACAATGATGAGGCCCGCATGAGTGACATCCTTGCAGACAGCTTAGACGGCGTAGAACGCCGGTCGCTGGCTGACTTCACCGAAAATGCCTACCTCAACTACTCCATGTACGTGATCATGGACCGTGCCTTGCCGCACATCGGCGACGGCCTGAAACCGGTACAGCGGCGCATTATCTACGCCATGAGTGAGTTGGGCCTGGACGCGGACTCCAAGCACAAGAAGTCGGCGCGTACCGTCGGTGACGTGCTCGGCAAGTTCCACCCCCACGGCGACTCGGCGTGCTACGAAGCCATGGTGCTGATGGCCCAGCCGTTCAGCTACCGCTACACCTTGGTCGATGGCCAGGGCAACTGGGGGGCGCCGGATGATCCCAAGTCGTTCGCTGCCATGCGTTATACCGAGGCGCGCCTGTCGCGCTACTCCGAAGTGCTGCTCAGCGAGCTGGGCCAAGGCACGGCAGACTGGGGCCCGAACTTCGACGGCACCCTCGACGAGCCATTGGTATTGCCGGCGCGCCTGCCCAATATCCTGCTCAACGGCACCACCGGCATCGCCGTGGGCATGGCCACTGATGTGCCACCGCACAACCTGCGTGAAGTCGCCACGGCCTGCGTGCGCCTGCTCGATGAGCCCAAGGCCACGGTTGAGCAACTGTGTGAGCATATCCAGGGCCCGGATTACCCGACCGAAGCGGAAATCATCACGCCGCGTGCCGACCTGCTGAAAATGTACGAGACCGGCAAGGGCTCGGTGCGCATGCGTGCGGTGTACCACATCGAAGATGGCGACATCATCGTCACCGCCTTGCCGCACCAGGTCTCCGGCGCCAAGGTGCTGGAACAGATTGCCGCGCTGATGCAGGCCAAGCCGTCGAAGCTGCCGCAAGTGGCGGACCTGCGTGACGAGTCCGACCACGAGAACCCTTGCCGCATCGTGATCATCCCGACCAATAGCCGGGTCGATCACGAAGTGCTGATGCAGCATCTGTTTGCCAGCACCGAGCTGGAATCCAGCTACCGGGTCAACGTCAACATCATTGGCCTGGACGGCAAGCCGCAGTTGAAAAACCTGCGCAACCTGCTGGTGGAGTGGCTGGAGTTCCGGGTCAATACCGTGCGCCGCCGCCTGCAGTTCCGCCTGGACAAGGTCGAGCGTCGCCTGCACCTGTTGGACGGCTTGCTGATCGCCTATCTCAACCTGGATGAAGTGATCCACATTATCCGCACCGCCGAGCACCCGAAAGCCGAGCTGATCGCGCGTTTCGAGCTGAGCGAGATCCAGGCCGACTACATCCTCGACACCCGCCTGCGTCAGTTGGCGCGCCTGGAAGAGATGAAGCTGCGCGACGAACAGGACGCGCTGCTCAAGGAACAAGCCAAGCTGCAAGCCCTGCTGGGCAGCGAAGCCAAGCTCAAGAAGCTGGTGCGCAGCGAATTGATCAAAGATGCCGAAACCTATGGCGACGACCGCCGCTCGCCGATTGTCGAGCGTGCCGAAGCCAAGGCCCTGACCGAAACCGAGCTGTTGCCCAACGAGAAAATTACCGTCGTTCTGTCGGAAAAGGGTTGGGTTCGTTCCGCCAAGGGGCATGATATTGATGCCACCGGTTTGTCGTACAAAGCCGGCGATGGGTTCAAGACCGCCGCAGCCGGGCGTTCCAACCAGTTCGCGGTGTTTATCGACTCCACCGGGCGCAGTTATTCGGTGCCGGCCCATACCCTGCCATCTGCACGGGGCCAGGGCGAGCCGTTGACCGGCCGCCTGGCGCCGCCGCCAGGGGCAAGTTTTGAATGTGTATTGCTGCCCGATGATGACTCGCTGTACGTCATCGCCTCTGACGCCGGCTACGGTTTCGTGGTCAAGGGCGAGGATTTGCAGGCCAAGAACAAGGCGGGCAAGGCGCTGTTGAGCCTGCCGAACAACGCCAAGGTGATCCTGCCGCGTCCGGTCGAGGACCGTGAAGGCAATTGGCTGGCCTCGGTGACCACCGAGGGGCGTTTGCTGGTGTTCAAGATCAGCGACCTGCCGCAGTTGGGCAAGGGCAAGGGCAACAAGATCATTGGTATCCCAGGGGAGCGGGTGGCCAGTCGCGAAGAGTACGTGACCGACATCGCGGTGATCCCGGAAGGCTCTACCCTGGTGCTGCAGGCCGGTAAACGTACGCTGTCCCTGCGCCCTGATGACCTTGAGCATTACAAGGGTGAACGTGGACGCCGCGGGAACAAATTGCCCCGTGGCTTCCAGCGGGTGGATGCTTTGCTGGTAGAAACACCTGCTTAAAGCGATATAGAGCACCCGATCTACGATTTAACGCGTAGATCGGCGCTTTCGCGCTGGAGTCATGGCGCATATTCACGGATGATATGGCCTTTCCAGCGCCGGCGTGGCTGAGCGCGTATAGGTTATTTTTAGTATTACATTGTGGTTTGCCTTGTGGCAGCCACCTGGATGGGATGATGACTGCTCCACGCCTTCCTTTATTTTTGATGCTCGCTGGCCTTTTGGGGTTGGCGGGTTGCACTACGCACCAACCGGTGTCGCTGTACCAGCTGGATAGCGGAAATCCGGCGCAACCTGCGCAAAGTGCTGGCATGGCGGTCTTGCTCGGGCCGGTCGTGGTTGCCGATTACCTGCAACGTGAAACCCTGCTGCAACGCCAGGACGATGGCAGCCTGCAAGGCTCCATCGACGGCCGTTGGGCCGGTAGCCTGTCTTCGGATATCAACCAGTTGATGCTGCGCCAGGTGGCCGGCCATCTGGACAGCCAGCGTGTGGTGCTGTCGCCGGCGCCCACCAGCTTCACGCCGGATGTGCAGGTGTTGCTGACTATCACGCGCCTGGACTCCGGGGCTTCGCAGCCGGCCATCCTTGACGCGCAATGGCGCCTGATCGACCGCCGTGGCCAGGTGCGGGACAACCGCATTGTGCATCTGCAGGAGCAGCATGCCGGCAGCACCGCTTCCCAGGTCCAGGCCCAGGGCGTGTTGTTGCAGCGTTTGGCTGAGCAGTTGTCGGTTGCCCTCAAGCCATTGGCCAACCAGCCACCGATTGCCGAGGCCCCGCGCAAGCAGGCCCCGGCGCCGGCCAAGCCGGCAGCCCCGGAAAAGCCGAAGATCCCGATGGCATCGCCGATTCGTACGGATATGGAAGTGTTCAGGTTCTGACCTGAATCGCAGCCAAATAAAAGGCCCGCTGAGTAAGCGGGCCTTTTTGTTTGGCGCAGATCCAATGTGGGAGCGGGCTTGCCCGCGATAGCGCAGTGTCAGTCGACACTTGATTGACTGATCCAGCGCTATCGCGGGCAAGCCCGCTCCCACACAAGCCTGTGTCACATTGCTGGCTTGTTGCGGGTCTCATGCATCCGTGCCAGCTGACGTTCCAGCATCGACGGGTAAGGCTCCATCAAGCGCTCTACACAGCACGCGCCTTCAGGGCTGGCAATCGGCCGGATACGTGCGCGTTGGCGGATCAAGGCGTCGTCGCTGATCTTGCGCTCCACCAGCAGCAGGTTGCGGCTGTGTTGCGACAAGGCTAGGGCGTCCTGGGCGTTTTCGGTCAGCAGCAGATCAATCTGGCTCATGCCATACAGATCATCGCCCAATGTCAGGCCCAGTTGCAGTTGCAGGGTGATGCCGCTGTCGGCGACTTCGATCTGCAAGGCATGGCCCAGGGCGCGCAGCAGTTCACCGCAGCAGATGGCATTGGTCAGGTAGTCTTCGCCGCTGTCTTCGCTGTGGAACAGCATCAACGTGCTGCCGTCGTTCAAGGTGTGCAGTTCGCTCTGGTACAGCGAGGCTGCCTGGTCCAGGCAATCGCGGTAGCGTTCCAGCAACTCGGTCAGGCGTGCCCGTGGCAGGCGGCGCAATTGCTCCTGGGCGCCCAGTTGCACGGCCAACACCGCGCTGTGCTGGGGCTGGCTGCTCGCAGGCCGGGGCGCGACCACCGGGCTTGGCGCCGACTCGTCACGCAGGTCGGCAAACGGGTCGTCATCGTCCAGGCTGTCTTCTTCGGCCTTGATGGCCGTGCGCGGTGCAGGCTTGAGGCCAGCCATCGGCGTCGACTCGTCGAAGTTCGGATCGCGCAGGTTGCGCACTTCGAACTCGGGTTCGTCGTCATAGTCGGTGTCGTCGAACTCCGGCTCGGGCTTGGCTTCAGGTATGACCGGCTCCGGGGCAAAGCTGGTGTGCAACTGGCGGGCAAGGTCGCCGATCTCATCCTGGCGGTCGGTGGCCGGGGTGTGTTCGTCGATGTCGCGCAGCCAGATGCGCAACTGCATCAGCGGCGTGGAGATATGCCGGCCCAGGCGCAGGCTCAAGGCCAGGGCCAAGGCCAGCAGGATCGCGCTGAGGATGCCCATGCTTTGCAGGCTGATGGTCATCGGCTGCTGGAACTGTTGCATGTCCAGGCTGATGCGCAATTGGCCGGCTTTCACATCCTGAAACGTGATATTGCTCTGGTACAGGCCTTCGGCCTCACCCAGCAGGCCGTTTCTCGGGCGTTGCCCGGCTTCGGCCATGATCCGGTTGTCCACGCTGTAGATGGCCGCGTGGGCCACCAGCGGGTTCTTGGTCAGGTTGTTGAGCAGCACGTTGAGGCTGAGGATGTCATTGGACACCAACAGCTCGGTCGCCGAGGTGGCGGTCTGGGTCGTCAAGCTCTCGCCCAGGGCGTCGGCTTGCTCGTGCATGGCCTGTTTGAACTGCAAACCCATCACGCAGGCGTAGATTACCAGGGCCAGGGCGACCAGGATCACGTTATGGCTGGCGATGCGTAATGCGATCGGTACACGGCGGTGGCGCAGTGCCCGGAAGATCAGCAGGAAGAAGTTATCGGTTTTTACTGGCGTGGGCCGGTTCACTTGCGCTCGGCTCTTGGTCCGTGAAGTTGACGCGCAGTATAGCGACAGGCCCAAGACCGGCAAAGCGTTGGCTGTGCCCGATGGTCACTGAAAGTGGGTAGAATGCGGTTTTTTTCCAGCTCGGGGGTGCGCTTTGCGCGAAATTGTCCTGATTAACATCACCGGTGTTGACCGTCCGGGTCTTACCGCAGCCATTACCGGTGTTCTGGCCCAGGGTGGCGTGACCATTCTCGACATCGGCCAGGCCGTGATCCACGACACCCTGTCGTTCGGCATCCTGGTGGAGATTCCAGATAGCGAACAGGCGTCGTCTGTGCTCAAGGACATCCTGTTTACCGCCTATAAGCTGGACCAGCAGGTGCGTTTTACCCCGGTATCCGAAGCGGATTACCAGCACTGGGTGGCCGGCCAAGGCAAGAAACGCCACATCGTCACCCTGCTGACGCGCAAGGTCACGGCTGAACAATTGCAGCGGGTCAGCTCGATCACTGCGCAATATGGCTTGAATATCGACCATATCGACCGTCTGTCGGGTCGCATGCCCCTGAACACCCCGGCGGACCAGGGCAAGGGCTGCATCGAGTTCTCCGTGCGCGGTGAGCCGGCTGACCCGCAAGCCTTGCGCGCCGAGTTCCTCAGCGTGGCCCAGGAACTGAACGTGGATATCGCCTTCCAGGAAGATTCGCTGTTCCGTCGTAACCGGCGCCTGGCGGTGTTCGACATGGACTCGACTCTGATCGAAGCCGAAGTCATCGACGAGTTGGCCAAGGCCGCAGGCGTGGGCGAGCAAGTCTCGGCGATCACCGAGCGCGCCATGGCCGGCGAGCTGGATTTTCGCGCCAGCTTCAAGGAGCGCCTGGCATTGCTCAAGGGCCTGGACGTCAGCGTCCTCGATTCCATTGGCGCCTCCCTGCGCTTGACCGAAGGTGCCGAAACCCTGTTCGCCGAACTCAAGCGCCTGGGCTACAAGACCGCGATCCTCTCGGGTGGCTTTACCTACTTCGCCAAGCAATTGCAGGCCAAGCTGGGCATCGACTACGTGTTCGCCAACGAGCTGGAAGTGGTGGATGGCAAGGTGACGGGCGTGGCGGTCGAACCGATTGTCGATGCGCAACGCAAGGCTGACTTGCTCAAGGAGCTGGCGCACAAGGAAGGTTTGCGTCTGGAGCAGACCATTGCGGTCGGCGACGGCGCCAACGACTTGCCGATGCTGGCTATCGCCGGGTTGGGCGTAGCGTTCCGGGCCAAGCCGTTGGTCAAACAGTCGGCCAAGCAGGCGATTTCGACCTTGGGGTTGGACGGTGTGTTGTATCTGTTGGGCTTTCGCGACCGCGACGGCCAATAACGACAGGAACGCGGTCAAAAATGTGGGAGCGGGCTTGCTCGCGAAGGCGGTGTGTCAGTCAACTAAGGTGTCGACTGTCACACCGCCTTCGCGAGCAAGCCCGCTCCCACATTTGATTTTCGCTGTATTCGGATCAGGCTTTTGGCAGCGCGATACCCTGGCCCATCTGCACCGGCGTGCCTGCCGCCAGCTCTTGCGCCCACTTCACCTGATCCGGCCCAAACAGCACGATAGCGGTCGAACCCAGCTTGAAGCGTCCCAGTTCCGCACCTTTTTCCAGGTGGATCGGCGCACGGGCGGCTTCGTCGTAGCGCACGGTTTTCAGCTCGCGCTTGGGCGGCGTTACCAGGCCGGCCCATACGGTTTCAATCGACGCGACAATCATCGCGCCCACCAATACCACGGCCATCGGGCCGCGCTCGGTGTCGAACAGGCAAACCACACGCTCGTTACGCGCAAACAACTCCGGCACGTTTTCGGCCGTGGTCTGGTTGACCGAGAAAATCCGCCCAGGCACGTAGACCATTTCCCGCAGGGTGCCGGCCAGTGGCATGTGCACGCGGTGGTAGTCCTTCGGCGACAGGTAAATGGTGGCAAAGTCGCCGCCCATGAACGGTGCGGCAACGGCGGCGTCGCCACCGAGCAGTTCCAGCACGCTGAAACTGTGGCCCTTGGCCTGGAACACGCGGCCGTGCTCGATCGGGCCGAGCTGGCTGACTGCGCCGTCTGCCGGGCTCAGCACTGCGCCCGGGGTTGAGTCCAGGGGGCGGGCGCCGTCTTTCAGGGCGCGGGTGAAGAAGGCGTTGAAGTGCTCGTAAGCGGTCACGTCTTCTACCAGGGCCTGGGACATATCCACCTGGTAGCGCTTGGCGAACCAGGTGGTGAAGGCATTTTTGAACCAGCGCACACGGCATTCGGCAATGCAGCCGGCCAGGCGCGACAGCAGGTGGTGGGGCAGCAGGTACTGGCTGAGGATAAACAAACGCTTTTTCATGAACTGTCCTTAAACCTTAAATCTCGACGGGGGTGTCGGGGTGGTTGCCCCATTCGCCCCAGGAACCGGCATAACCTTTGACTCGCGGATAACCGAGCGCCTTGGCCACCAGGTAGGTGAAGCCAGAACGGTGGTGAGTCTGGCAGTGGGTGATGATTTCTTTGTCTTTGGTCAGGCCCAGGCCTTCGAGGATCTGCGGCATGTCGCGGCGGATCCGCAGGTTGCGTGCCTTGTCCATGCCCGCCGTCCATTCGAAGTTGACTGCGCCGGGAATATGCCCGCCCTTGGCCGCGAGGACTTTTTCGCCGCTGTATTCCAGCGGGCCACGGGCATCCCAGATGCCCAGGTCGGCAGCACCGAGGCGGCTTTGCAGGTATTCGCGGGTGGCCGTGGGCTCGTCGTGCAGGGTCAGGCTGACCGGGCCGCCGACGGCAACGGTGGCCTCGGTGGACACGGGGTGCTGTTCATCCAGCCATGCCAGCAGGCCGCCATCAAGGTAGTGATATTTCTTGTGGCCGATCACGTCGAGCAACCAGATAAACCGCCCGGCCCAGCCGCCGCCTTCGTCGTCATACACCACGTAGGTGGCATCCGGGGTGTGGCCCAGTTCGCCGAACAGTTTCTCCAGGTCGGCCTTGGCCGGCAGCAGCCCTGGGGCCGGTGGCTGGCCCAACTGGGTGCGCTTGGGATCGACAAAGTGCGCACCGGGGATATGCCCCTGGGCATAACGGGCGGCGCTGGTGAGGTCCACCAGAATCAACGGCTCGGCAGCGAGGCGACTAAGCAGGTCGCTGGGTTCGATCACCAGCGGCAAGCCAGAAAAGTCAGGCATGTGAGGTCTCCCGGGCGCTAGGTTGGGTGATAAAAGAGGGCGATTGTAACGCAAGCATCAAGCGGTGCGGTTGGTAAAGCAGTGCAGGGCTTTCTCGATGCATTGGGCGGTTTTGCCGAAGGCCTGCACGGTGGTTTCGGAGAACGGCCCGCCCCCCTGGTCGGCAATCATCAGCATCACCACCCGGCCGTTACAGCTCAGGGAGCGCAGCAGCAAATGCTCGCCGACGAACAGGCGCCGCAATGAAGCAGGCAGCAGCACCGCGAATTGTGCGTGATTTTCCGGGTTGAGGCGCACTTGCGCAGGCTTCTCCAGCAAGCGTTGCAGCAGCGTGCTTTGTGCGGACTCAAGGCTCAGGTTGGCAGCGTCCTTGGGCAGGCCGTCGACCTGATGCACGCGCAAAGTGGCCAAGGCCTTGTCGGCCATCAGCAACATCACGCGCTGCATGCCACTGGCAACCAGGGCCTCCTTGGCGCAGGTGGTCAAGTGCATCGCATTGGCGAAGCGGCTGGGCTCCACCAGCAGCTCAGTACAACGCTTGCGCCACACCGCCAGGGCTTCGGCGGTCGGCGGCGGTGCGGGCAGCAGGCCGCGATGCACTCGTTGCACATGCCAGGGCCAGATCAACGCCAGTGCCGGATGCCAGAGACCGGCGGTCAGGGTATGGCGCGCGCTGATGACCGCCTGTTGGTGCACCTGTTGCTGCACGTCGGCCAGTGGTTGTTGCAGGTACAACGCGGTGAGGTACTGCCAGCGCTGGGTATGGGGGCAGGCCCAGGATTCCTGGGCCGCCAGTGCCATGCCATTGGCCAGTAGCACGGTATTGGCCGGTTGGTTCAGCCAGCGCCGCAGCGCCGGGTCGGCATCGAGTTTTTGCTGCTGGCTCAACGGCACTTCATCGCGGGCGATGTGCAGGGCCTTGACCAGTAAGCGTTGTTCCTTGAGCAGCAGTTGGTAGCCCTGGGATACCCAGATCGGCAAGCGCCAGGCCTCGGTCAGCTCCAGGCACAGTGCCAGCAGGGGCACGCCAAACAATTCCTGTTCGACCTTGCGTGCCGATTGACCCTTGTGGATCACCCGCAGCTCCCATTCCTCCAGGAGCTTGGGGTAGGCAACGGCCATCGGCCACAGCGGTGAAAGAAACAGCAGGCTGCCCCAATGAATATCCTGCCACAGGCGCGCCAGGCGGCTGGCAAACAGGCCGCTGGCTTGCTGCGAGGCATGCTGGCTGATCAGCTGCAATTGGCGCAGGGCCACGGGGATTTCATTGAGCGGCACCGACGGCAGGCGCGCGAGCAGTTCTTCGGTGCGCTTGAGGCCGAGGCGGTTGATCGCCACTTCAAGGTTTTCTGCGGGCTCTGCCAGGCTGCCGTGGGCCTGGTTGTTGGCTTCACGCATGACGCTCAGGACCAGTGCCGGGCTGTCTTGCATCAGCTCTGCAATATCTCGCAACGAACGGCGACTGTCGCCGATGGCCTTGCACACGGCAATGTGGCTCGCCTGCGGGACGGGCAGGAGAACCTCGTCCAGACGCTTGATCCAGCCAGCCAGAGAGTTGGGTTTTGTAGTTGGGACTGTCGTTTCGTTTGCCATGATTGGGGCGCGATCATCACTTGCGGTCAACACGCCCGGAGTGGGCCGAACTGGCTTTTCGCCTTAACGGGCTATAGTCTGGCGCAGTTTTGCCGATAAGTAGAAGAAGAGTTTTTAGATCTTCCGAATATGTCCATGAACCCGACGGCGCAAGTACTCATCCCCTATGGCTAAAATTATCGGCATCATCGTCGTCATCGCAAGCGTGCTCGGCGGATACGTTCTGTCCCACGGTAAAATTGCTGCGCTGATCCAGCCCTTCGAAGTGCTGATCATCGGCGGTGCGGCGTTTGGCGCTTTCCTGCAGGCCAACCCTAGCTACATGACCATGCACGTGATCAAAAAGTCGCTGGGCATGTTCAGCTCGCGCTTTTCCCACACGTTCTATCTGGAAGTGCTGGGCCTGGTCTACGAGATCCTGAACAAGAGCCGCCGCGAAGGCATGATGGCCATCGAGGCGGATATCGAGGACGCCGCAGCGAGCCCGATCTTCGCCAAGTACCCGGCCGTGCTCAAGGATGACCGCATGACCGCCTATGTCTGCGACTACCTGCGCATCATGTCCTCCGGCAACATGGCCCCCCACGAGCTGGAAGGCCTGTTCGACATGGAGCTGTTCAGCCTCAAGGAAGAACTCGAGCACCCATCCCACGCCGTGACCGGTATCGCCGACGGCATGCCCGGTTTCGGTATTGTCGCGGCAGTACTGGGGATCGTGGTGACCATGGCGTCCCTGGGCGAAGGCGACCAGGCGGCCATC
The DNA here is from genome assembly GCF_016405645.1 of Pseudomonas sp. MF5691. NCBI lineage: Bacteria > Pseudomonadati > Pseudomonadota > Gammaproteobacteria > Pseudomonadales > Pseudomonadaceae > Pseudomonas > Pseudomonas sp. MF5691. The sequence goes on along the minus strand of NZ_JAEKDC010000003.1, from coordinate 194,785 downwards.
GGTATGCACGTCGGCGCGGCGCTGGTGGGGACCTTCTTCGGTATTCTCGCAGCCTATGGTTTCTTTGGCCCGCTGGCCACCTCCCTGGCCCACGACGCCAAGGAAGAGCTGAATATCTACGAAGCGATCAAGGCGTCCCTGGTGGCTTCGGCTTCCGGTATGCCGCCATCCCTGGCGGTGGAGTTCGGGCGCAAGGTGCTGTATCCGAAGCACCGTCCAAGCTTTGCCGAGCTGGAACAAGCAGTTCGCGGTCGCTAAGCCATGGAAAACAACCAGCCGATTATCATCAAGCGCGTCAAGCGCTTCGCTGCTGGGCACCACGGTGGTGCCTGGAAAATTGCCTTCGCTGACTTTGCGACGGCGATGATGGCGTTCTTTTTGGTGTTGTGGCTGATGTCCACCGCGACGCCGGAACAGAAGATCGCCATCGCCGGTTACTTCAAGGACCCCATTGGGTTTTCCGAGAGCGGCACGCCGTTTGTGATCGACTTGGGCGGCTCGCCCGAATTGGCCCCTGAACGCACCATCAACCCGGAGGTGCAGACCGAAGCGCCCCAGGAAAATATCCCGATCGAGCGCCAGACCGTCGAGAGCATGGCCGAACAGGTCGAGCAGGAACGCCTGGAGCTGTTACTGCAAGAGTTGCAGAACAAGGTCGATGAAAACCCGCAACTGCAAAAATTCAAGGATCAGATCCACTTCGATATCACCCAGGACGGCCTGCGTATCCAGATCATGGATGCGGCCAATCGACCGATGTTCGACTCTGGCAGTGCGCGCTTGAAGTCTTACTTCGAAGACATCCTGCTGGCCATGGCCGACACCATCAAGGCGGTGCCGAACAAGATCAGCGTCAGCGGCCACACCGATGCCAAGCCGTATTCGGGCCTGGGCGATTTCGGTAATTGGGAGTTGTCGGCCAACCGTGCCAACGCCGCCCGCCGTGTCCTGGTGGCCGGCAGCTATCCGGATACCCAGGTGGCGCGCGTCGTGGGCTTTGCTTCATCCCAGCTGTTTGATGTCCAGGACCCGTTCAACCCGATCAACCGGCGCATTGATATTGTGGTGCTGACCAAAAAGGCCCAGCGTGCCATCGAAGGCGAGCAGGGTGCCCCTGCGCCGGTACCGACCCAGGGCGAGGGCGCACCGGGTGAAGTGCCGTTAGACCCGAATGCCCTGCCACCCGAGCAGCAGCCGTTGCCGGCCCATGAGTTGCGGCAGAAGCTGAATCTGTTTGATGAGGGCGGGGTAAAGGCTCCTACGGTGCCTGCGCCAGGCTCGTAGGCGTACCGTCTAAATGAAAGCGCCCCGATCAGTCGGGGCGTTTTTACTTGTGCTCAAAGTGGGAGGTAGGCTTTGACGCCACTGATCACGCCTTGCATATCATCGGTATTCAGCCGCGGTACGAAGTACTCCCGACCTTTGGAGCGGGTCTTTCTATGCAGCTTGTCGAGGCGCTCGAAACTCACGGTATAGATCATGTCGCACTTCACCCACAGCTCTTTGTAGCCATCGGACTGAAGGGGGTTGATGTGTAACAGGTGGTGCCAGGCATGCTGGACTTCGGGGGCAGTAGAGGCGATCGGGACTACAGTGCACAGCCTGCGATTGTGGCTGGAGGTAGGGGATATCACCACGACTTTACGGATCTTCAGCATTTCAGGGGCGACACAGCCTCGTGTGAAATCGCAGAGAAGAACATCGCCTTGTTTGGGGTGATAGTAGAGAGTCAATCGAATGTCCCGCAAAAGCAAAGCCGCCCGAAGGCGGCTTCATTCGACACGCAGTGGAGCTTGCTTCGCCCCTTCTGCGCCGCTGGATCAACTCCGGGAAGGATCCAGACTCCTGCCGACTTTCGCCGGTAACGGAGTGATTATGGGCATCAGGAATTCCGAATTCAAGCTGGCTTGTGTCAACGAGCCACCCAGTTGTCCTGAATTCTTGATGCCGGCCCCTATTAAATCAATGGAGTAGGGGGGTTGCAGGCTGCACTTAAAGTGTATCGAGGCATGGCCACTCAGTAACTGCTTTCCGGCAAACTCGCGATGATCGAGCGATAGCTGTTCATGCGTTGTTGCTGCACGCGCCCGTCTTCCAGGGCCTTGAGCAACGCACAACCCGGCTCGCGGTCGTGCTTGCAGTCGCGGAAGCGGCACGTGCCGATCAAGTCGTTGAACTCGATGAAACCCGCTTCTACATCTGCGCGGCTGACGTGGCCCAGGCCGAATTCACGGATGCCGGGGGAGTCGATCAGCTCGCCACCGCCCGGGAAGTGGAACAGGCGTGCGGTGGTGGTGGTGTGCGTACCCTGGCCGGACAGCTCCGACAGCGGGCCGACGCGGGTCTCGACTTCCGGTAGCAGGCTGTTGACCAGCGACGACTTACCCACGCCCGACTGGCCGACGAACACGCTGATGCGCCCGTCCAACTGCTGTTGCAGCTGTTCCATGCCGTTGCCATGGTGTGCCGAGACTTCCAGCACCGGGTAGCCCAACTGCCGATACACCGCAAGCAACGCATTCAGCGCCGGGGCGTTCTGGTCGTCGATCAGGTCGAATTTGTTCAGCAGCAACAGCGGGCGGATGCCGGCGTGCTCGGCCGCCACCAGGTAGCGGTCGATCAGGTTGGCGTGTGGCTCGGGCAGCGGGGCGAAGACGATGACAATCATGTCGACGTTGGCCGCCACCGGCTTGAGTTGGCCACGGCTGTCCGGGCGGCGCAGTTCGGTGCTGCGCGGCAGTTGCGCGACGATCACCCCGATGCCTTGGTTGCCGGCACGCCACACCACTTTGTCGCCGGTTACCAGGGCCGGCAGGTTGGCGCGCAGGTGGCAGCGGAACACTTCGCCGGCCAGCTCGCCCTCCAGGGCCTCGACTTCGACCTGCACCCCAAAGTGCGCGATCACCAGGCCCGTTTGTTCGGGGCCCAGGTCGCCACCCTCCAGCGCTTCCACGGCAGAAGATTCACGTTTGGCGGCGCGGGCAGCGCGTTCACCCTGGATTTTTTCGATGCGCCAGTTTTGGCGACGGTTGAGCTGGCGTTTGGCCATTGGTGTTCCGTGTCGATAATGCAAAGGTTGGATAAAACGGTCGCGAGTCTAGCACGCCCCGCCTGCTAAACTGCGCAGCTACGCCAAGGTGCCAAGGAACCACGACATGCAAAACCCACAGAACCTGATTTGGATCGATCTGGAAATGACCGGTCTGAACCCTGACACCGACGTCATCATCGAGATGGCGACCATTGTCACCGACAGCAACCTCAACACCTTGGCCGAAGGTCCGGTGATCGCCATCCACCACAGCGACGCGGTGCTGGCCACCATGGACGAGTGGAACACCCGCACCCACGGCAACTCGGGCCTGACCCAGCGCGTGCGCGACAGCCGCATCAGCATGGCCGAGGCTGAGGCCCAGACGATTGCCTTCCTGGAAAAGTGGGTGCCCAAGGGCAAGTCGCCGATCTGTGGCAACAGCATCTGCCAGGACCGCCGCTTCCTTTATACCCATATGAAGGGGCTGGAAAGCTACTTCCACTACCGCAACCTCGATGTGTCGACCTTGAAAGAACTGGCCGCGCGTTGGGCGCCAGAGGTCAAGGACAGCTTCCATAAGGGCAGCACCCACCTGGCCCTGGATGATATCCGCGAGTCGATTGCCGAGTTGCAGCATTACCGCAAGCATTTCATCAAGGCTTGAGTTCGTGGCGCCAGGGCTGGCGCCATCGCGGGCAAGCCCGCTCCCACAGTTGCTGTGTGGTGTGTGCAAAGTTCTGTGCCCTCAAACCACACACTTGATCGCATTCCAAGTGTGGGCATGCTCGGTCTTTCGCCGAGCGCCCCCTTTTGGTGCCTTCGCCAAATGATTAGACTGCGCGCCTCTTTGCAAGGATCGCCATCATGCTGCTGATGCTCTACCTCATCGCCATCACCGCCGAAGCCATGACCGGCGCCTTGTCCGCCGGCCGTCGTGGCATGGACTGGTTTGGCGTGGTGTTGATCGCCTGCGTGACGGCGCTGGGTGGCGGTTCGGTGCGCGATGTGTTGCTCGGCCATTACCCGCTGACCTGGGTCAAACATCCGGAATACCTGGTGCTGACCTCGGTAGCGGCATTGGTGACGATCTTTATCGCCCCGCTGATGCGCCACTTGCGCTCACTGTTTTTGGCGCTGGACGCCGTAGGGCTGGTGGCTTTCACCCTGATCGGCTGCATGACGGCCCTGGAAATGGGGCACGGCATGCTGGTGGCCTCGGTCAGCGGGGTGATCACCGGAGTCTTCGGCGGGATCCTGCGGGATATTTTCTGTAACGATATTCCGTTGATCTTCCGCCGCGAGTTGTATGCCAGCGTGTCGTTCCTCGCCGCCTGGTGCTACATGCTGTGCATCTACCTCGAACTGCCCAGCGAGCAAGCGATTCTGCTCACCCTGTTCAGCGGTTTTCTACTGCGACTGCTGGCCATCCGCTTTCACTGGGAAATGCCCAAGTTCGTCTACAACGACGAACATTGACGCGTCGCGTGCTGGTTCAGCGCCCATTCGACATGTTCGCGGACCAGTTCGGAGGGGTAGTCCCGGCGCGCCTTCAAGGCTTCCAGCACCGGAATGCTGGAAGGCGCGTTGCCCAGGCCCACGGCCAGGTTACGCAGCCAACGCTCATAACCGGCGCGGCGTAGCGGCGAGCCTTCGGTACTGCTGAGGAATTTATCCTCATCCCACATAAATAACTCGGCCAGTTCGGCGTTATCCAGGTTGTGGCGCGGCTTGAAATCGCTTTCTCCTGAAGGTCGGGCGAAACGATTCCACGGGCAAACGATCTGACAGTCATCGCAGCCGAACACGCGGTTGCCAATCAGTGGCCGCAGATCCTCGGGGATTGCGCTCTTGAGTTCGATGGTCAAGTAGGAAATGCAGCGCCGGGCGTCCAGCACATAGGGGCCGACGAAGGCATTGGTGGGGCAGATGTCCAGGCAGGCGGTGCAGCGGCCGCAGTGTTCGGTGCTGTGGGGCGGGTCGACGGGCAGTGGCAGGTCGACGAACAGTTCGCTGAGGAAGAAGTAGCTACCGGCCTTGCGGTTGAGGACCAGGGTGTTTTTGCCGATCCAGCCCAGGCCGGCTTGTTCGGCGATGGCTTTTTCCAGCACTGGGGCGCTGTCGACAAAGGCGCGAAAACCAAACGGGCCGATCTGTGCCTGGATGCGGTCGGCCAGTTGCTGCACGCGCTTGCGGATCAGCTTGTGGTAGTCGCGGCCCAGGGCGTAGCGGGAGATATAGGCTTTTTCGGGTTGGGCCAGCAGTTGCGCCATTTGCGTATCGCCGGGCAGGTAATCCATGCGCAGGGACACCACGCGCAAGGTGCCGGGTACCAACTCGTCCGGGTGCGAGCGTTTGCTGCCATGGGCGCCCATGTAGTCCATCTCGCCGTGGTAGCCCGCGTCGAGCCAGCGCTGTAGGTGCTGTTCATGCTCGGCCAGGTCCAGGCCGCTGATGCCGACTTGTTGAAAGCCCAGCTCGCGACCCCAGTCTTTGATCGATTGGGCGAGGGCGGGCAGATCGGTGGTAATAGCAGGCATGAGACGAGAGAAACCGCAGGTTAGATGCGTATAATTCTGCCAGACATCGGAGCTTGAAGACGCATGCCGCAGACAAAACACGAAATAACCGACGTGCAGCCCCTGTTGCCCGGCCAATTGCCGCAACTGGCTGCGCGTTCCCCAGAGGCCCACAAGGGGCAGTTTGGCCACGTCCTGGTGATTGGTGGCGACCATGGCTTTGGCGGCGCCGCGCTACTGAGTGCTGAAAGCGCCTTGCGCAGCGGTGCTGGCCTGGTGTCCCTGGCGACCCGCAGTGAACATGTCCCCGCCGCTTTGACCCGCTTGCCGGAAGTCATGGTGCGCGGCGTGCATTCGGCCAATCAGTTGATGGGTTTGCTGGAAAAAGTCTCGGTGATGGTTGTCGGCCCTGGCCTGGGCGACATGGCGTGGGGCAAAAGCCTACTGTCGGTGGCCGCCAATGCCCGGCAACCCCAGGTCTGGGATGCAGACGCGCTGAACCTGCTGGCCGCAGGCCATGTAACCTTGCCGGCCGATTGCGTGATCACTCCGCACCCAGGGGAGGCAGCGCGGCTGATGGGGATCTCGACAGCCGAGGTTCAGGCCGACCGGCTTAAGGTGGCGCGCGCGCTGAGCCAGAAATTCAATGCAGTCACGGTGCTCAAGGGCGCGGGCAGCCTGATCGCCAGCCCGGATGGGCGGGTGGCGCGCTGTGACCAGGGGCATCCGGCCATGGCATCGGCGGGCCTGGGGGATGTGCTCGCCGGCTTGACCGGCGCGCTGCTGGCCCAAGGCATGCCAGCGTTCGAGGCCGCCAGCCTGGCAGTGTGGTTGCACGCCACGGCGGGCGATCGTCAGGGCACCTTGGGTCGCGGCCTGGTGGCCAGTGACCTGATTCCCGCCATTCGTCAGTTGTTGGAGGAGCAGTCACCGTGTCTGAAGTAACGCTGTTTATAGCGGATGAAGAGGCCATGGTGGCTCTCGGCAAGAGCATTGCCGAGATCACCGGGGGTGTGGGCCTGATTTTTCTGCAAGGTGATCTGGGCGCCGGCAAAACCACGCTGTCGCGCGGCATCATTCGCGGGCTTGGGCATAGTGGTGCAGTGAAAAGTCCGACGTTCACCCTGGTAGAGCCTTACGAGATCGGTGAGGTGCGGGCGTTCCATTTCGACCTGTATCGCCTGGTGGATCCCGAGGAATTGGAGTACATGGGCATCCGCGATTACTTCGATGGCGACGCCTTGTGCCTGATCGAGTGGCCGGACAAGGGCACAGGCTTTTTGCCAAAGCCCGACCTGACCATTACCATTACTGCGCATAACCATGGGCGTCAGTTGAAATTGTTGTCCCAGAGCGCGCGCAGTGAGTCCTGGTGTGCCGCTTTGGCTTTGAAATTCTAATAATGGGTGGGTTAGGTATGCGCTTTCGCGCGTTGGTTGCTGTCGTGGGGGTGTTGCTTGCGGCAATGACTGTCAATGCTCTGGCTGCTTCACAGGTGAAAAGTGTGCGCCTGTGGCGAGCTCCGGATAACACGCGACTGGTGTTCGACCTGTCTGGCCCGGTCCAGCACAGTGTCTTTACCCTGACGGCGCCTGATCGCCTGGTGATTGACATCAACGGTGCGACCCTGGCCGCGCCCCTGAAGGTCTCCACTGCGAACACGCCGATTACCGCGATGCGCTCGGCCCAGCGCACGCCGACTGACCTGCGGGTGGTCATCGACCTGAAAAAGGTCGTGACGCCGAAGAGTTTTTCCCTCGCGCCGAACGCCCAGTATGGCAACCGCCTGGTGGTCGATCTGTTCGATAACCCTGCCGATGCGGCGCCAGCCCCGGCACCTGCGCCTTCGGTCGCCACCACGCCAGCCGTGCCGGTCAGCCCCGCGCAGCCCCAGGTCAAGTTGCCACCGCTGCCGCCAGCCCCGGCCGGCAAACGTGACGTCATCGTGGTGATCGACGCCGGCCACGGCGGTGAAGACCCGGGCGCCTCGGGCTCCCGTGGCCAGCACGAAAAAGACGTGGTCCTGGCCATCGCCCGCGAATTGCAGCGCCAGATCAACGGGATGAAAGGCTACCGCGCCGAATTGACCCGTACCGGCGACTACTTCATCCCGCTGCGCGGGCGTACCGAAATCGCCCGCAAGAAGGGCGCCGACCTGTTCGTGTCGATCCACGCCGACGCCGCCCCGTCGAAGGCCGCCTTTGGCGCCTCGGTGTTTGCCCTGTCGGATCGTGGCGCCACATCCGAGACCGCACGCTGGCTGGCCGACAGCGAAAACCGTTCCGACTTGATCGGCGGTGCCGGCAACGTGTCCCTGGATGACAAGGACCGCATGCTCGCGGGTGTATTGCTGGATCTGTCGATGACTGCCTCGCTGACCTCCAGCCTGAACGTCGGGCAGAAAGTCCTGACCAACATGGGCCGGGTCACCCCGTTGCACAAGCAGCGGGTGGAGCAGGCCGGGTTTATGGTGCTCAAGTCGCCGGATATCCCGTCGATCCTGGTCGAAACCGGCTTTATCTCCAACGCCAACGAAGCCAACAAGCTGGCCAGCGCCAGCCACCAGCAGGCGTTGGCGCGCTCCATCAGTTCCGGCGTGCGTCAGTTCTTCCAGCAGAACCCGCCGCCGGGCACCTATATCGCCTGGCTACGGGACTCCGGGAAAATCGCCCAGGGCCCGCGTGATCACCGGGTGCAGCCCGGCGACACCTTGGCCATGCTGGCCGTGCGTTTCCAGGTCTCGGCCGCCACCTTGCGCAGCGCCAATAACCTGAAAACCGATGAGCTGAAAGTCGGCCAGGTGTTGACCATCCCCAGCACTAAGTTGGCAGCACAGTAATGAGCGAATCGGTATTGAACAGCGCTTCGCGCATCGAACTGCTCAGCCCGCGGCTGGCCAACCAGATCGCTGCGGGCGAGGTGGTTGAGCGCCCGGCGTCGGTGATCAAGGAACTGCTGGAAAACAGCCTCGACTCCGGCGCCAAGCGCATCGACGTGGATGTCGAGCAGGGCGGCGTCAAGCTGCTGCGGGTGCGCGACGACGGTAGCGGGATTTCCTCGGACGACCTGCCGCTGGCACTGGCACGCCATGCCACCAGCAAAATCCGTGACCTGGAAGACCTTGAGCGGGTGATGAGCCTGGGCTTTCGTGGTGAGGCGCTGGCATCAATCAGCTCCGTGGCGCGCCTGACCTTGACCTCCCGCACCCGTGGCGCCGAACAGGCCTGGCAGGTGGAAACCGAAGGCCGTGACATGGCCCCTCGGGTCCAGCCGGCAGCCCATCCAGTGGGCACCTCGGTGGAAGTGCGCGACCTGTTCTTCAATACCCCGGCGCGGCGCAAATTCCTCAAGGCCGAAAAAACCGAATTCGATCACCTGCAAGAAGTCATCAAGCGCCTGGCCCTGGCGCGCTTTGATGTGGCCTTCCACCTGCGCCACAACGGCAAGACCATCCTCAGCCTGCATGAGGCCAATGACGATGCCGCCCGCGCCCGACGCGTGTCGGCAATCTGCGGCGCAGGCTTCCTGGAACAGGCGCTGCCGATTGAGATCGAGCGTAACGGCCTGCATTTGTGGGGTTGGGTCGGCCTGCCGACGTTCTCCCGCAGCCAGGCAGACTTGCAGTATTTCTTTGTGAATGGCCGTGCCGTACGCGACAAGCTGGTGGCCCATGCGGTGCGCCAGGCCTATCGCGACGTGCTGTTCAATGGCCGGCACCCAACCTTTGTGCTGTTTTTTGAAGTGGACCCCGCGGTGGTCGACGTCAACGTGCACCCGACCAAGCACGAGGTGCGCTTCCGTGACGGGCGCATGGTCCATGACTTCCTCTATGGCACCTTGCACCGTGCCTTGGGCGATGTGCGCCCGGACGATCAACTGGCGGCGCCGATTGTCACCGCCGTCGTCCGCCCGACAGGGCCGGAGGCCGGTGAATTCGGGCCCCAGGGCGAAATGAGCCTGGCGGCCAACCTGCTGCAATCGCCGCAAGCCCAGCCAAGTTACCCGGCGCCGGGTTCCGGCGCGGGGGCGGGCTATCAGTATCAATACACCCCGCGTCCGCAATCGGCGGTGCCGGTGGCCGAGGCCCAGGCGGCCTATCGCGAATTCTTCGCGCCGCTGCCCGATGCCGAGTCGGGCGCAGTGGCCCTGCCGGAAGGCGGCGGTGATATCCCGCCCCTGGGTTATGCCCTGGCCCAGCTCAAGGGTATCTATATCCTCGCGGAAAACGCCCACGGCCTGGTGCTGGTGGACATGCACGCGGCCCACGAACGGATCATGTACGAGCGCCTGAAGATCGCCATGGCCAGTGAAGGCCTGAGCGGCCAGCCATTGCTGGTGCCGGAGTCCCTGGCGGTGAGCCAGCGGGAAGCCGATTGCGCCGAGGAGCACCACGCGGTGTTCCAGAAACTGGGTTTTGAGTTGCAGCGCCTGGGCCCGGAAACCCTGGCCATCCGGCAGATTCCCGCCCTGCTCAAGCAGGCCGAGGCCAATCGGCTGGTGGCCGACGTGCTGGCGGACCTGATGGAATACGGCACCAGTGACCGGATCCAGGCGCATATCAACGAACTGCTCGGCACCATGGCCTGCCACGGCGCGATCCGCGCCAACCGGCGCCTGGCCCTGCCGGAAATGAACGGCCTGCTGCGGGACATGGAAAACACCGAGCGCAGTGGCCAGTGCAACCATGGCCGACCGACCTGGACCCAAATGGGCCTGGATGATCTGGACAAACTATTCCTGCGCGGCCGCTGATGAGCTCTCTACCTCCCGCCATCTTCCTGATGGGCCCGACGGCCGCCGGCAAGACAGACCTTGCGATCGAGCTGACCAAGGTTTTGCCCTGTGAGCTGATCAGTGTTGATTCAGCCCTGGTTTACCGGGACATGGACATTGGTACCGCCAAGCCGTCCAAGGAGCTGTTGGCCGCCCATCCCCATCGACTGATCGACATTATTGATCCATCGCAAAGCTACTCGGCGGCGGATTTTCGTACCGATGCCCTGGCGGCCATGGCTGAAATCACCGCGCGGGGCAATATCCCGCTGCTGGTGGGCGGCACGATGCTCTATTACAAGGCGCTGCAGGAAGGCTTGGCCGACATGCCGCCCGCCGATCCGCAGGTGCGCGCCGAAATCGAAGAAGAGGCTGCACGCCTTGGTTGGCAGGCCCTGCACGAGCAATTGGCGGCGATTGACCCGGTATCTGCCGCGCGCATTCACCCCAACGACCCCCAGCGCCTGAGCCGGGCTCTGGAAGTCTGGCGCGTGAGTGGCCAGACAATGACGGCCCATCGCCTCAGACAATCTGCGCAAAGTACTGACGCAGGCACCTCTGGACCGGGACAATTGCCCTATACTGTCGCCAATCTGGCTATCGCTCCGGCGAATCGGCAGGTGCTGCATGAACGAATTGCACAAAGATTCACAATTATGTTGGAACAGGGGTTCGTGGAGGAGGTCGTAGCACTGCGTTCAAGAGGTGATCTGCATCCGGGATTGCCTTCGATACGTGCTGTAGGCTACCGCCAAGTCTGGGATCATCTGGATGGCAAGCTGACGTCAGCCGAAATGCAGGAGCGCGGCATTATTGCCACGCGCCAATTGGCAAAACGCCAGTTCACTTGGCTGCGCAGTTGGACTGACCTGCATTGGCTGGACAGTCTGGATTGCGACAATCTGTCACGCGCCTTGAAATACTTGGGAACGGTCTCCATATTGAGCTGAGTCCTTGCAATTGCCGTCTATCCTTGGGGGTGTGACGGTCACAAGCTATCTATTTTCCGATTTTTTATTATTGATCCTTAAAGGAGTGCGGCACATGTCAAAAGGGCATTCGCTACAAGACCCTTACTTGAATACTTTACGTAAAGAGAAAGTTGGGGTTTCCATCTATCTGGTCAACGGCATCAAGCTGCAAGGTACGATCGAGTCTTTCGACCAGTTCGTGATCCTGCTGAAAAACACCGTCAGCCAGATGGTCTACAAACACGCTATCTCGACAGTAGTGCCGGTTCGTCCAATTCGTCTGCCTAGCGCAACCGAATCCGAACAGGGTGACGCTGAGCCAGGTAACGCCTGATAGGAGTCTCCTTTGTTCTTTGAGCGCCACGGTGGTGGTGAGCGAGTAATCCTCGTTCACTTGGATGGACAGGACCCTGAGGCGCGCGAAGATCCGCAGGAGTTTCAGGAGCTGGCAAATTCGGCCGGCGCCGAGACCGTCGCGTTTTTTAACGTGCCGCGTCATCGGCCAACCGCCAAATTTCTGATTGGCAGCGGCAAGGTCGAGGAACTGCGCGACCTGGTCCATGCCGAAGAAGCCGATCTGGTTATCTTCAATCACATCCTCACGCCCAGTCAGGAACGTAACCTCGAACGTGTTTTCGAGTGTCGCGTGATTGACCGTACCGGTCTGATTCTCGATATCTTCGCCCAACGCGCCCGTACCCATGAAGGCAAGCTCCAGGTCGAACTGGCCCAGCTTGACCACATGAGCACCCGCCTGGTTCGCGGCTGGACGCACCTTGAGCGTCAGGGTGGCGGTATCGGCATGCGTGGGCCGGGTGAAACCCAACTCGAAACCGACCGGCGTCTGCTGCGGGTGCGCCTGCGCCAGATCAAGGGCCGGCTGGAGAAGGTGCGCAGTCAGCGCGAGCAATCGCGACGCGGCCGTACCCGTGCGGATATCCCTACCGTGTCCCTGGTGGGCTACACCAACGCCGGTAAATCCACGCTGTTCAACAACGTGACCAAATCGGACGTGTACGCGGCAGACCAATTGTTCGCCACCCTTGACCCGACCTTGCGCCGTCTGGAACTCGACGACCTGGGGCCGATTGTGCTGGCCGACACTGTGGGCTTCATCCGCCACTTGCCGCACAAGCTGGTCGAGGCATTCCGGTCTACGCTCGAAGAGTCGAGCAACTCCGACCTGCTGCTGCACGTCATTGATGCGGCCGAGCCTGACCGGATGTTGCAGATCGAGCAGGTCATGGTAGTACTGGGTGAGATTGGCGCCCAGGACTTGCCGATCCTCGAGGTCTATAACAAACTCGATTTGCTTGAAGGTGTGGAGCCGCAAATCCAGCGCGACGAAAACGGCAGGCCCCAGCGGGTCTGGCTGTCGGCGCGGGACGGTAGTGGTCTGGAATTGCTTGAGCAGGCGATTGCCGAGTTGCTCGGTGGCGATTTGTTCGTCGGCACCTTGCGCTTGCCTCAGCGTTTTGCTCGACTGCGTGCTCAGTTCTTTGAACTGGGTGCCGTACAGAAAGAAGAACACGACGAAGAGGGTGTCAGCCTGCTGGCTGTTCGTTTGCCTCGTTCGGAGCTCAATCGGCTGGTGAGTCGTGAGGGCGTTGTACCGACGGAGTTCCTCGAACAACACACTTTGCAATAAAAGCCTGAGAAAGCGGTTGTGCCGCTGTGGCAGGCATTCTGTAGCATTGGTCGGCGCGCCGTGGGTGCGTCTTTGCTTTATCAGATGGAGAGCGCTATGGCTTGGAATGAGCCGGGTGGCAACTCGAATAATCAGGATCCTTGGGGTGGTAAACGCCGCAATAATGGCGACCGCAAGGGGCCACCAGATCTCGACGAGGCCTTCCGAAAGCTGCAGGAAAGCCTGAATGGGTTGTTCGGTGGTGGAAAAAAACGTGGTGGTGACGACGGCGGTCGCACAGGCAAGGGCGGCGGCTACGGCCTGCTTGGCCTGGGCCTCGTGGCGCTGGCGGCTGTCTGGCTGTACAGCGCGGTCTATGTGGTGGACGAGCAGGAGCAAGCCGTGGTGCTGCGCTTCGGCAAGTACTACGAGACTGTCGGCCCCGGCCTGAATATCTACTTCCCGCCGATCGACAAGAAGTACATGGAGAACGTCACGCGTGAGCGTGCCTACACCAAGCAGGGCCAGATGCTGACCGAAGACGAGAACATCGTCGAAGTGCCGCTGACCGTGCAGTACAAGATCAGCAATCTGCAGGACTTCGTGCTTAACGTCGACCAGCCGGAAATCAGCTTGCAGCACGCGACCGAAAGCGCCCTGCGCCACGTAGTGGGTTCCACTGCGATGGACCAGGTGCTGACCGAAGGCCGTGAACTGATGGCCAGCGAGATCAAGGAGCGCCTGCAACGGTTCCTCGATACCTATCGCACCGGTATCACCGTTACCCAGGTCAACGTACAGAGCGCAGCGGCACCGCGTGAAGTGCAGGAAGCCTTCGATGACGTGATCCGTGCCCGTGAAGACGAGCAGCGTTCGCGCAACCAGGCTGAAACCTACGCCAACGGCGTGGTGCCGGAAGCCCGTGGTCAGGCCCAGCGCATCATTGAAGATGCCAACGGTTACCGCGACGAAGTCGTGTCCCGCGCCAAGGGTGAGGCTGACCGCTTCACCAAGCTGGTGGCCGAGTACCGCAAGGCACCGGAAGTCACCCGCGAGCGTCTGTACCTGGACACCATGCAGGAAGTCTTCACCAACACCAGCAAGGTTCTCGTGACCGGCAACAAGGGTGGGCAGAACAACCTGCTGTACCTGCCGCTGGACAAGATGATCGAAGGTGGTCGTAGTGCCGGCAGTACTTCGTCTTCCGCCAGTTCGACTGCCGCTGCCAACGAAGCGAGCGCCCGTGCGGCCGCTGACTTGCAGCAACAGCAAACACGTTCCCGGGAGAGTCGTTGATGAGCAATAAATCGCTGACCGCCCTGATTGTGGGCGTCGTCGTGGTCATCGCTGCCTGGAACTGCTTCTACATCGTGGCTCAGACCGAGCGTGCGGTGTTGCTGCAATTCGGGCGTGTGGTTCAGGCGGATGTCCAGCCGGGCCTGCATGTGAAAGTCCCTTACGTCAACCAGGTGCGCAAGTTTGACGCCCGCCTGATGACCCTGGATGCACCGACACAGCGTTTCCTGACCCTGGAAAAGAAAGCCGTGATGGTTGACGCCTACGCCAAGTGGCGCGTCAAGGATGCCGAGCGCTTCTACACCGCGACTTCCGGCCTCAAGCAGATTGCCGACGAGCGTTTGTCCCGTCGTCTGGAATCGGGCCTGCGCGACCAGTTTGGTAAGCGCACCCTGCACGAGGTGGTATCCGGTGAGCGTGATGCGCTGATGGCTGACATCACCCGTTCGCTGAACACCATGGCGGAAAAAGAGCTGGGTATCGAAGTGGTCGATGTTCGGGTCAAGGCCATTGACCTGCCCAAGGAAGTGAACCGCAGCGTGTTCGAGCGTATGAGCACCGAGCGTGAGCGTGAGGCGCGTGAGCACCGTGCCAAGGGTAACGAACTGGCTGAAGGTATCCGTGCGGATGCCGACCGTCAGCGTCGCGTACTGTTGGCAGAGGCCTATCGTGAGTCCGAAGAGGCTCGTGGTGATGGTGATGCCCAAGCCGCGTCGATCTACGCCAAGGCTTATGGCCAGGACCAGGAGTTCTACGCGTTCTACCGTAGCCTGCGTGCCTACCGTGAAAGCTTTGCGAACAAAACCGATGTCATGGTGCTGGACCCAAGTAGCGATTTCTTCCGCTACCTGGAAAAGTCCAAGTAACCCGCTGACTGGCTGGTTCCACTCCGTCGGGCGGCTAAAACGCTCGGCGGGGTGATCCTTTCGGAAAACGGGTGTATGATGCGGCAGCCGGGAAATTCCCGGCTTTTTTGCGTCTGCATGTTTGATTGTTGTTGTGCGTTGCAGGCGTGACAGGTTTTTCGAGGAAAGTGCCCGACGAGGCCGTCTACAGGCCATTCGTCACGTCGCTCTTGCGCGTGGTTTATGCAGGGGCCGGGTATTTTCTGCTTCACTCAAGGCTCGCCCAAGGGCAGGCCGGGTCATAGGGGAATGGCGTAATGGCAACGGTAGACCGCTGGCTGCTGCCAGATGGCATCGAAGAAGTACTGCCACCAGAGGCTGCGCGTATTGAAATCGCGCGTCGCCAGGTGTTGGATCTGTTCCAGAGCTGGGGTTACGAGTTTGTCGTGACTCCCCATATCGAGTACCTGGAATCCCTGCTGACCGGCGCGGGCCAGGACCTGGATCTGCGCACCTTCAAGGTCATCGACCCGCAATCGGGCCGGCAAATGGGCTTTCGCGCCGACATCACGCCGCAAGTGGCGCGCATTGATGCGCATACCTTGCGTCGTGAAGGGCCGAGCCGCCTGTGCTACGCCGGCAGCGTGCTGCATGCGCAACCGCGCGCCTTGTCATCGTCCCGTAGCCCGATCCAGTTGGGCGCCGAGTTGTATGGCGATGCGAGCCCGAGCAGCGACGTTGAAGTCATCAGCCTGATGCTGGCGATGCTGCAACTGGCCGATGTGCCGGATGTCCACATGGACCTGGGGCATGTCGGTATCTACCGTGGCCTGGCCCGTGCGGCCGGTTTGTCCGGCGAAGTGGAGCAGCAGTTGTTCGATGCCCTGCAGCGCAAGGCCATCGACGAAGTGATCGCCCTGACCGAAGGCGTGCCTGCCGACCTGGCTGGCATGCTGCGTGCGCTGGTGGACCTGTGTGGTGGTCGCGAAGTGCTGACCGCTGCCCGTGATCGCCTGGCCAACGCGCCGGCCCCGGTGCTGGCGGCCCTGGACGACGTGCTGGCGATTGCCGAGCAGTTGTCGGCGCGCTTCCCGCAACTGCCGTTGTATTTTGACCTGGGTGAGTTGCGCGGCTACCACTACCACACCGGTGTGGTGTTCGCGGTGTTTGTTCCGGGCGTTGGCCAAGCCATCGCCCAAGGCGGTCGTTATGACGATATCGGCGCCGACTTCGGTCGTGCCCGTCCGGCGACTGGCTTTTCCACCGATTTGAAAACCCTGGTGACCCTGGGGCGTGCTGAAGTCGAGCTACCGTCTGGCGGTATCTGGATGCCAGACAGTACGGACGCGGCACTCTGGCAGCAGGTCTGCCAGTTGCGCAGTGAGGGTCAGCGTGTCGTCCAGGCCTTGCCTGGGCAGCCATTGGCCGCCGCCCGTGAAGCGGACTGCGACCGGCAATTGATTCAGCAGAACGGGCTTTGGCAAGTATCGCCACTGGCTTCTTGAGTTTTCCTGCCGGCCAACGCCGGCACCAAGTTTGCGCGAATGAGGACAAGTGTTATGGGTAAGAATGTCGTAGTCCTGGGCACCCAATGGGGTGATGAGGGCAAAGGCAAGATCGTTGATCTGCTGACCGAACATGCTGCCGCCGTAGTGCGCTACCAAGGTGGCCACAACGCTGGCCACACCCTGGTCATCGATGGCGAAAAAACCGTCTTGCACCTGATCCCGTCGGGCGTACTGCGCGAAGGCGTGCAGTGCCTGATCGGCAACGGCGTGGTGGTTGCACCTGACGCCCTGCTGCGCGAGATCACCAAGCTGGAAGAGAAAGGCGTACCGGTGCGCGAGCGCCTGCGTATCAGCCCGTCCTGCCCGCTGATCCTGTCCTTCCACGTTGCGCTGGACCAGGCCCGTGAAAAGGCCCGTGGCGAGCTGAAGATCGGCACCACCGGTCGCGGTATCGGCCCGGCCTACGAAGACAAGGTTGCACGTCGTGGCCTGCGTGTGGGCGACCTGCTCAACATGCCGCGCTTTGAAGACAAGCTGCGTGAACTGGTGGATTACCACAACTTCATGCTGGTCGGTTACTACAAAGAGCCAGCCATTGAGTTCGACAAGACCCTGGCCGAGTGCAAGGAATACGCCGAGCTGCTCAAGCCGCTGATGCTGGACGTGACTGCCGAACTGCACGACCTGCGTCGCGCCGGCAAAGACATCATGTTCGAAGGTGCCCAGGGCTCGTTGCTGGACATCGACCACGGTACCTACCCGTACGTGACCAGCTCCAACACCACCGCTGGCGGCGTTGCGACGGGTTCGGGCGTTGGTCCGATGTTCCTGGACTACATCCTGGGCATCACCAAGGCCTACACCACGCGCGTAGGTTCGGGTCCGTTCCCGACTGAGCTGTTCGACGACGTCGGTGCGCACCTGGCCAAACAAGGCCACGAGTTCGGCGCGACGACCGGTCGTGCCCGTCGTTGTGGCTGGTTCGATGCTGTCATCCTGCGTCGCGCTATCGACGTGAACAGCATCTCGGGTATCTGCCTGACCAAGCTGGACGTACTCGACGGCCTGGAAACCATCAACATCTGCGTTGGTTACAAAGACGCCGAAGGTAATGATGTTGCCCCGACCGACGCTGACAGCTACGTGGGCCTGCAGCCTGTGTACGAAGAAGTGCCGGGCTGGAGCGAATCGACCGTGGGTGCCAAGACCCTGGAAGAACTGCCAGCTAACGCCCGCGCCTACATCAAGCGCGTTGAAGAGCTGATTGGCGCGCCGATCGACATTATTTCGACGGGCCCGGACCGCAACGAGACCATCGTTTTGCGTCATCCGTTCGCTTAATAAGCTGTTGATGTAAAAAGCAAAGGGTCCCTTCGGGGGCCCTTTGTCGTTTCTGCGGTGCGCACGGCACGACCCTTGCTATGTTTCTCTCTTTCGCGGTGCTATCAATTTAATGGCACCCGTGGTGGAGGGATTCCCGATGTCTGCCGTTCTCTCATTGTTACAAAGCCGGCTGTTGCGGCCGGTGTTCGTTACCCTTGGTATCGCTCTTTTGGTGCAAGTGCTGGTGGCGGTCGCCCTGACCCGGAGCACAGTCACGGCCCTGGAAGCCGATTTGGGCAAACGCCTGGGTGTGGACAGCCAGAAACTGTCGGGCGAATTGACCCAGGCCGGCAAGGAAGTGACGTCCAGCCTGGATAGCTTGTCGTCCAGCACCAGCGACCGCCTCACGGCCGGGCTTTCTGCGCGATTGAAGCAAGAGCAGCAGCAACTGCGTACGACCCTGGAAAAGGACCTGAGGGACTCTGCCAATGATATGGCGCAGTTGCTGGCCTCGGTTGCGCCCCGTGCAATGTGGGACAGCGATGTTCCTGCGTTGTCGGAGTTCGCTCGGCGTGCCCAGCGCAATCCCAATGTACTGTTTGTGGTGTATGACGACGCCACAGGCCAGCACCTGACTCGTTATTTGAACCGGGCAAACCCGATCAACAAGGCGCTCCTGGAAAAAGGCCAGGGCGACCGTGCGTTGGACAAAGTGTTGAGTGCTGCGAAAAGCGACCCTTCGGTGTACTACGTCGAAGCGTCCATCAGCCCCAATGGTGTAGAGATCGGCAAGGTGCTGATGGGGGTTTCCACCGCTGCGGTCGAGGCGGACCTGGCGGCGCTGGACCAGCGTTTTGCCGCGCTGATCGCCAATGGCGGTCAATTGGTGGGCGACAGCCTCAAAGGCGCGGCGGCGGACAGTGCGGCGGCCATGGGTGCCCGTCTGCAGTCGGCGCAGGCCACGGCCACGCAAATGACCGCCAATACCTCCAGCGCCGTACAAGAGGCCGCGCAGGCCCTGCGCTGGCGTATCGGTCTGGGTCTGGCGGTGGTGGGCCTGGGTGTGCTGTTGCTGATTGCCGTGGTGCTGGGGCGGCGGGTGGTCAATCGCCTCAAGCTGCTGATCGCGGCTATGGATGATTTGGCGGCCGGTGACGGTGACCTGACCAAGCGTGTGCAGATCAACAGCAAGGATGAAATCGGCGCCATGGCTTCGGCGGTCAATCGGTTTGTGGATAAGTTGCAGCCCATCGTGCGTGAGGCGGGCGATGTGGCCCAGCGTACCGGCGTGGAAATCGGCGCGATGACCCTGCGCAATGCCGGCGCCGATGCCGCAGCAGGTTTGCAGCGTGATGAAGTGGCCGAGAGCCTGCGGGCGCTGTCGCAAATGGCTGACGAGGCCCAGGCTGAAAGCCATGCCATGCAGGCCGCGTTGCAGCAGGTGGTGGATATCCGTCAGGCCACGGATGAAAACTCCCGTACTTCGGCCGAGGTCGGCAGTTTGATCGAGGCCTTGGCCGGGCAGGTGCAGGCCGGTTCCAAGGTGATCGAGCGCCTGGCCCAGCAAAGCGAGCAGATTGAAGTGGTGTTGACGGTGATCCACGGCATTGCCGAGCAAACCAACCTGCTGGCCCTGAATGCCGCCATTGAGGCGGCGCGTGCCGGTGAAACCGGGCGGGGTTTTGCGGTGGTGGCAGACGAAGTGCGGGCGTTGGCCAGTAAAACCCAAAGCTCTACCGGTGATATCCAGGCGCATATCGTGGCGTTGCAGCAAGGCGCGCGCGAGGCGGTGGAGACCATCGGCAAGGCCGGGCGCCAGGCCAGCGAGGGTCTGCTGGTGCTGCGCGAAAGTGTGCGCTTGCAGCAAACGGTGCAAGACTCAGTGGAGCAGGTGCATGCGGCGATTGGCCTGGCGACCCGGGCTGCCGAACATCAGGCCCAGGGCGCGCATGCGGTGCGGGGGCGGGTCGAGGTGATCCATGCCCAGGCCGAGCGCGCAGCGCAGGCGGTGGTGGAAACCACGGCCAGCGGCAAGGTGCTGGATGGCTTGGCGGCGCAGTTGAAGGCCAGCCTGGGGCAGTTCCGGGCCTGAGGTTGGCGGCTCGGGCCTTATCGCGGGCAAACCCACTCCAATGTAGGAGCTGGCTTGCCTGCGATAGCGCTCTCAGCGGCTCAGATACATCCGTGTCGTGAGCAGGTAGACGGGCAGCCCCGACACCAGAATCAACAGCGCCGCATAAGGCGCCGCCGCCGCAAACTCCACATTCGAGGTGTGCGCCCACACCGCCGTGGCCAGGGTATTCAACCCGGTTGGACTGAGCAGCAAAGTCGCGGTCAACTCCTTCATCGCATCGAGGAACACCAGCGCAAACGCCGCGCCCAATGCCGGAAAGATAATCGGCAGGGTCACCCGACAAAACGCGCTGAACGACGATGCGCCGAGGGTGCGGGCCGCCTCTTCCAGTTGCGGTGCAGCCTTGTTCAAGGCGGTACGGATCGGCGCCTGGGCCAGTGGCAGGAACAGCAGCGCGTAGGCGATCAGCAGCAACGCCGAGGTCTGATACAGCGCCGGCACGTAATGCAGGGCGAAATACACCAGGGTCAGGGCAATCACCAGGCCGGGCAGGGCGTGCAGCAAGTAGGGCAGGCGTTCGGCCCACAGCGCCAGTTGGCCTTTGTAGCGCACCACCAGAAGACCCACCGGTAAGGCCAGCGCCAGGCAGAGTGCCGCGCCGCCCAGGGACAGCGCCAGGGAGGACAGCAGCGCCTCGCTGATCTCGGCTATCGGGAAGGCTGCTGAAGAACCCACGGCCAGCCAGTAGCCGAGCATCCCCAACGGAATGCCACTGCCAATGATCGCCAGCATCAGGCAGTACAGCTGGCCCAATGGCGCCCATCTGCCCAGTCGAACCTGTTCGGCATGCCGCGCCGCGCCTTGTCCGGTGCGCACATGCCGGCCCTTGCCGCGCACGCGCAGTTCCAGCCACAGCAGGGTCAGGCACATGACCAGCAGCACCGCAGACAGCATCGCCGCATTGGCGTTGCTGAACTCCAATTCGAACTGTTGGTAGATCGCCGTGGTGAAGGTCTGCAGGCCGATGATCGACAGGGCGCCGAACTCCACCAGCATATGCAAGGCGATCAACAGGGCGCCGGCCAGCAGCGACGGCCACAGCAACGGCAGGGTGATGCGAAAAAACACGCTCCAGCGATTGAGCCCCAGGGTGCGGGCCGACTCTTCCAGGGACGGGTCCAGGTTGCGCAGGGTGGCCGCCACCGGCAGGAACACCAGGGGGTATTTGGACAGGGTCATGACCAGGATGGCGCCGCCCAGGCCTTCGAACTGGGCGCTCAGGGATACCCAGGTAAAGCTGCTGACAAACGCCGGCACGGCAAACGGCAGGCACAGGATTACGCCCCAGATCCGCCGGCCCGGCAGGTTGCTGCGCTCCAGCAGCCAGGCCAGGGACAGGCCGATCACCGCGCAGGCGACGGTCACGCCGACCATTAATGCCAAGGTGTTGCGCAGTAGCCCGAACACATACGGGCGCCACAGCAGATGCACAGCCTCGGCCCAGCCGGCTTGCCAGGCCTTGAGGCCCACATACACCAACGGCAGCAGGCTCAAGCCCACCAGTAAAAAGACCGGCAGCAGCAGCCAGATTGACGGGCGTTTGCGCCGGGGGCTAAAGCCGCCGCGCAAGGCGGGGGCAGATTGCGATGGGGTCATCAGTTCAAGCCAACGTCACGTTCCAGCTCCAGGGCTTCTTCGGCGTTGCCCAGGTCGGCGGGAGTGACTTTGGGCGGTTGCAGTTCGCTGAATGGCTTGAGGCCGCGGTTGGACTGCATGCCCTTGCGCAGCGGGTACTCGGCGGAGGTGTTGGTGATAACCCGCTGGCCTTCTTCGCTGGCCATGAACGCCAGCAGTTGCTGGGCTTGCTTGGGGTGCTTGCTGGATTTCAATGCCGCTGCTGCCGATACGGTGATCAGGCCGCCAGCATCGCCATCGGTGAAGTAGTGCAGTTGCGAATCCAGGTTGGTTTTTTCCTTTTTCAGGGCAAACCAGTAGTAGTTATTCACCAGCACCGTCGCTACTTCGCCGTTTTCCACGGCTTTGAGGGCGACCATGTTATTGCTGTAGACCTTGCCGAACGCGCGCAGCCCGGTCAGCCATTCTTCGGCGGCATCGCGACCATGCAGTTTGATGATGGCCACAGCCTGTTCCTGGAAGGCGCCGCTGGTGGGGACGAAGCCCACTTTGCCCTGCCACTCGGGGTTGGCGAAATCCAGTACCGACTTGGGTAGCTCTTCTTCCTTGATCAATTTCGGATTGAAGGCCACTACCCGGGTACGTGCGGTGACGCCCATCCAGGCGCCATTGGCGGCCACGTATTCCTTGGGCAGGACATCCAGGGTACTGGCGTCGATAGTGGCCAGCAGGCCTTGTTCGCCAAGTTTGTTCAGTGGTGGGGATTCTTCGGTGTAGATCACGTCGGCGGGGGAGCGCTCACCCTCTTCGACGACCTGGCTGGCCAGTTGGTTGCTGCTGCCCTTGCGTACATTCACATGAATGCCGGTCTTGGCTTCGAAGGCCTTGGCGAGTTCATCGCCGACTTCCTTGTGCTGGCCGTTGTACAGGGTCAGTTCAACCTTGTCGGCCGAGTAGGCGGTGGGAGAGAGCAGGGTCAGGCCGAGCAGAGTGATGGTCAGGCCACGCAGAAGGGATGTCTTGAGACGGATATCGCGGATCATCATCCGGGGTGTTCCTCACTTGAGTGCAACAAATCATTGCAAGGATAAACGATAAAACTTCTCAAGTGCGGGCGCAGCGGGAATTGCGGGTGGAGTTTTTAAACCCCGGAAACGAAAAAACCCGCTTTCGCGGGTTTGATCTGAATTTGGTGCCCAGGAGAAGACTCGAACTTCCACGACCTTGCGATCACCAGCACCTGAAGCTGGCGTGTCTACCAATTTCACCACCTGGGCATTATCAAGCAACGTTGCCGCTGTTGATGGGGCGAACTATACGGCGGGCTTTTTGATCTGTAAACCCCTGATTTGATTTTATAAATCAACTTTTGGGTTAAAAATCAAAGGGCTATAACGCAAAAACCCGCTTCCGCGGGTTTTTGTGAGACTCAAGGCGCAAACCTCAAGTTTTGAATTGGTGCCCAGAAGAAGACTCGAACTTCCACGACCTTGCGGTCACCAGCACCTGAAGCTGGCGTGTCTACCAATTTCACCATCTGGGCAGTATCTTCAACGTTGCCGTCGTCGATGGCGCGCACTATACGGAGTGGCTTTTAAGCTGTAAACCCCCGTTATCAAAAAAGCCTGGAAAATTTCGCAGGCGGTCACGCAAGGTGGTTTTGCGCGGCTATAAAACGCATTTGCGGGCTAGTTATTGCTTGAAATTTCCCGTTTCAATACGCGTATGCCAAACTAACCCACATATAGACAAGGTGAAAACTCTCTAATGGCCGATTGGCAGTCCCTCGATCCCGAGGCCGCTCGTGAAGCGGAAAAATATGAAAACCCTATTCCTAGCCGCGAACTGATCCTGGCGCATCTCGCCGATCGGGGTTCGCCTGCTAGCCGCGAGCAGCTGGTTGAAGAATTCGGTCTGACCACCGAAGACCAACTCGAAGCACTGCGCCGCCGCCTGCGCGCCATGGAGCGCGATGCACAGTTGATCTACACCCGTCGCGGCACTTACGCGCCGGTGGACAAGCTCGACCTGATCCTTGGCCGCATTGCCGGTCACCGTGACGGCTTCGGCTTCCTGATCCCTGATGACGGCAGTGACGACCTGTTCATGAGCCCGGCGCAAATGCGCCTGGTGTTCGATGGCGACCGTGCCCTGGCGCGCGTGTCCGGCCTGGACCGTCGCGGTCGACGCGAAGGCGTGATCGTCGAAGTGGTGTCCCGTGCCCACGAATCCATCGTCGGTCGCTACTTCGAAGAAGGCGGCATCGGCTTCGTGATTCCGGACAACCCGAAGGTCCAGCAGGAAGTGCTGGTGACCCCGGGCCGCAATGGCGCCGCCAAGGTCGGTCAGTTCGTCGAGGTGAAAATCACCCACTGGCCAACCCCGCGCTTCCAGCCACAGGGCGATATCGTCGAAGTGGTCGGCAACTACATGGCGCCGGGCATGGAAATCGATGTTGCGCTGCGCACCTACGATATTCCTCACGTCTGGCCGGAGGCTGTGCTCAAAGAAGCCGCCAAGCTCAAGCCGGAAGTCGAAGAAAAAGACAAAGAGAAACGCATCGACCTGCGTCATCTGCCGTTCGTCACCATTGACGGCGAAGATGCCCGCGACTTCGACGATGCGGTCTACTGCGAAGCCAAGCCCGGCAAGCTGCGCCTGTTCTCCGGCGGCTGGAAGTTGTTCGTCGCGATTGCCGACGTATCCAGCTACGTGAAGATCGGTTCGGCCCTGGATAACGAAGCCCAGGTGCGCGGCAACTCCGTGTACTTCCCTGAGCGCGTGATCCCGATGCTGCCTGAGCAGCTGTCCAACGGCCTGTGCTCCCTGAACCCGAAAGTCGACCGTTTGGCCATGGTGTGCGAGATGACCATCTCGAAAACCGGCGAAATGACCGACTACCAGTTCTACGAAGCGGTGATCCACTCCCAGGCCCGCCTGACCTACAACAAGGTCAGCACCATCCTGGAAACGCCGAAAACCAGCGAAGCCAAGGCTTTGCGCAGCCAGTACTCTGACGTAGTTCCACACCTCAAGCAGCTCTACTCGCTGTACAAGGTGTTGCTGGGCGCACGTCATGTCCGTGGCGCGATAGATTTTGAAACCCAGGAAACCCGGATCATCTTCGGTTCCGAGCGCAAAATCGCGGAAATCACGCCGACCACCCGCAATGACGCGCACAAGCTGATCGAGGAATGCATGCTGGCGGCCAACGTGGCCACCGCCGAATTCCTGAAGAAGCACGAGATTCCTGCGCTGTACCGGGTGCACGATGGTCCGCCACCGGAGCGCCTGGAAAAACTGCGCGCCTTCCTGGGCGAGCTTGGCCTGTCCCTGCACAAAGGCAAGGATGGCCCGTCGCCGAAGGATTACCAGGCTCTGTTGGCCAGCATCAAGGACCGTCCGGACTTCCACCTGATCCAGACCGTGATGCTGCGCTCCCTCAGCCAGGCGGTGTACAGCGCCGACAACCAGGGCCACTTCGGCCTGAATTACGAGGCGTATACCCACTTCACCTCGCCGATCCGCCGTTACCCGGACTTGCTCACGCACCGCGCCATCCGCAGCGTGATCCATTCCAAGCAGAACACCCCGCACGTCAAGCGCGCCGGTGCCATGACTATTCCGAAGGCACGGATCTATCCGTACGACGAAGCGGCCCTGGAACAGTTGGGCGAGCAGTGCTCCATGAGCGAGCGCCGTGCCGACGAAGCCACCCGTGACGTAGTGAACTGGCTCAAGTGCGAGTTCATGAAGGATCGCGTAGGTGAGTCGTTCCCAGGCGTGATCACCGCCGTGACCGGTTTTGGTCTGTTCGTCGAGCTGACCGACATCTACGTCGAAGGTCTGGTGCACGTCACCGCCTTGCCGGGTGACTACTACCACTTCGATCCTGTGCATCACCGCCTGGCGGGCGAGCGCACCGGTCGCAGCTTCCGTTTGGGCGATACCGTAGAAGTACGGGTCATGCGCGTCGATCTCGACGAACGCAAGATCGACTTCGAGATGGCTGAAAAAACCCTCGAAGCGCCGATTGGCCGCAAAAAACGGGGTGCCGAAACCACAGCGCCGGCGAAAAAAGGCGCTCCTGCGAAAGCTGCAGCGGCTGCCGAGCCTGCGCCGGCCAAGCCTGCGCGCCGCTCCTCGGCCAAGGAAAAGGTCAGCGACGCGTACCGCCCCAGTGATGCGGCGGCGAAAAACGCCGAGTTGCGCAAGAGTCGCGAGTTGAAGCAGCAGTTGCTCAACGAAGCCAAAAGCGGTGGTAAAGCGGCGTCTGGGGGAAAGTCCCAGGCCGCCGACAAGCCGTCGAGCAAACCGAGTAAACACCGTAAAGGCCCGCCAAAAGCGGGTTCGGCCCCTGCCAAGAGCGGCGGGTCGCGCAAACCTAAGGCCAAGTCATGAGTCTGGAAAAAATCTACGGCGTACACGCCGTAGAAGCGTTGCTGCGTCACCACCCCAAGCGCGTCAAGCAAGTGTGGTTGGCCGAGGGTCGTAGCGAGCCGCGCGTTCAAGCGTTGGTCGAGCTGGCCAACCAGAATAAAGTTGCCATCGGTCAGGCCGAGCGGCGCGAAATGGACGTCTGGGTCGAAGGCGTACACCAGGGCGTGGTGGCGGACGTGAGTCCGAGCCAGGTCTGGGGCGAGGCCATGCTCGACGAGCTGCTCGACCGCACCGAAGGTGCGCCGCTGTTGCTGGTGCTGGACGGCGTGACCGACCCGCACAACCTCGGCGCCTGCCTGCGTTCGGCGGACGCTGCCGGCGCGCTGGCGGTGATCGTGCCGAAAGACAAGTCGGCTACCTTGACCCCGGTCGTGCGTAAAGTCGCCTGCGGCGCAGCGGAAGTGATTCCGTTGGTGGCCGTGACCAACCTGGCGCGCACCCTGGAAAAACTCCAGCAGCGCGGCTTGTGGGTCGTGGGTACGGCGGGTGAGGCCGAGGTCAGCATCTATGACCAGGACCTCACCGGCCCGACCATCCTGATCATGGGTGCTGAAGGCAAGGGCATGCGGCGCCTGACCCGAGAGCATTGCGACTACCTGGTGCACTTGCCGATGGCCGGTAGCGTCAGCAGCCTCAACGTTTCAGTCGCGACGGGCGTCTGCCTGTTCGAAGCCCAGCGTCAGCGTGGCGCCAAGGCCAAGTCCAAGAAGTAATCAGGTCTGGCGCAGGTCCAAATGTGGGAGCGGGCTTGCTCGCGAATGCGCAGTGTCAGTCGCCATAGATGTTGGCTGGCCTAACGTATTCGCGAGCAAGCCCGCTCCCACACTGGTTTGCAGGGTTTGGAAGGTTGTACAAATAATCACCAATTGCCTTGCGCCCTTTCTCCCCCTTCTCTACAATTGCGCCCCTTGCCTTCCCGGCGGGCACGCATGTGCCTCCCAGCGGCAAGATTCCTAAGTGTCATTCACTCCTTGTCTGACCGTTTTTGAGCGGCAGGCTACAACCCGTAAGGAGCATTCATGCGTCATTACGAAATCATCTTTTTGGTCCACCCGGATCAAAGCGAGCAAGTCGGCGGCATGGTAGAGCGTTACACCAAGCTGATCGAAGAAGACGGCGGCAAAATCCACCGTCTGGAAGATTGGGGCCGTCGTCAACTGGCCTACGCAATCAACAATGTTCACAAGGCTCACTACGTGATGCTGAACGTTGAGTGCACTGGCAAGGCCCTGGCCGAGCTGGAAGACAACTTCCGCTACAACGATGCAGTGATCCGTAACCTGGTCATCCGTCGCGAAGAAGCCGTTACCGGCCAATCCGAGATGCTCAAGGCTGAAGAAAACCGCAGTGAGCGCCGTGAGCGTCGCGACCGTCCTGAGCACGAAGGCGCTGAAAGCGCTGATAGTGATGACAGCGACAACAGCGATAACGCTGACGAGTAATCCACGGACCTTATTAAGGAGCCTATCAAATGGCACGTTTCTTCCGTCGTCGTAAGTTTTGCCGCTTCACCGCTGAAGAAGTGAAGGAGATCGACTACAAAGATCTCAACACTCTGAAAGCCTACGTATCCGAGACCGGCAAAATTGTTCCAAGCCGTATCACCGGTACCAAAGCTCGTTATCAGCGTCAGCTGGCCACCGCTATCAAGCGCGCCCGCTTCCTGGCCCTGCTGGCCTACACCGACAGCCACGGCCGCTGAGACCGGGCAGTCGACAAGTAGTAGGGGATTGAATGCATGCGCGCCTTAGCTGAGTTCATCATGCGCGGTCGTGTGCAGGCCACTCTGGTAGTGGCTGGATGTGCTGCATTGCCGTTGTTGTATTGGTTGGGTGCTGCCGCAGGAAGCCTTGTGCTGCTGCGGCGCGGTTTGAAGGACGCCCTGGGCGTTCTTGCCCTGGGGTTGCTGCCGGCCTTGATCTGGTGGCTGCAATTCGACGATCCACGGGTACTTCTGGTACTGCTGGGGTCTTCGAGCCTTGCGTTGGTTTTACGCGCAAGTGAGTCCTGGGTCCGTACGCTGCTGGTCAGCGTGGCATTGGGAGTGGTGTATTCAGTGGTGCTTGGCGCGGCTTTCCGCCCGCAAATCGAGGCGCTGTCGCAGGAGTTGGTAAAAATCCTGCCACTGGCCCTCGGGGATCTCTACCAGCAATTGTCGGTAGATGAGCGAGCGCGCATGGCCACACTGATTGCTCCGGTCCTTACCGGCCTGATAGCGGCACTGTTGCAGATCGTCAGTGTGCTGAGCCTGATTCTTGGGCGCTACTGGCAGGCGTTGTTGTATAACCCGGGTGGTTTTGGTCGCGAGTTTCGCAGTATCAGAATCCCCGCAGGACCAGCGATGTTGCTGCTGGCGTGCATGCTTGTAGGGCCGAACTTTGGTCCGCAAATGGCCATGTTGACGCCGTTGTGCAGCGTACCGCTGGTGATTGCCGGGCTGGCCCTGATGCACGGGCTGGTGGCGCAAAAGCGCCTGGCCAAGTTCTGGCTGGTGGGGTTGTACGTGACGCTGTTGCTGTTTATGCAACTGATCTATCCGTTACTCGTGGTCTTGGCCATTGTCGACGGCCTGATTGATTTTCGCGGTCGTCTGGCGCCGAAAGACGCCGATAACGCGAACGGTGAAGGTTAAAAGTTAGAGGATTTTCACATGCAACTGATCCTTCTGGAAAAAGTCGCCAACCTGGGCAACCTGGGCGACAAAGTAAACGTTAAGGCCGGCTACGGTCGTAACTACCTGCTGCCATACGGCAAAGCCACCGCTGCAACCGCTGCCAACCTGGCCGCGTTTGAAGAGCGTCGCGCTGAGCTGGAAAAAGCCGCAGCAGACAAGAAAGCTTCGGCTGAAACCCGTGCTGCCCAACTGGCCGAGCTGGAAGTGACTATCACTGCCACCGCCGGTGACGAAGGCAAGCTGTTCGGTTCGATCGGCACCCACGACATCGCTGATGCACTGACCGCCTCCGGCGTTGAAGTGCAGAAGAGCGAAGTTCGTCTGCCGAACGGCACCATCCGCAACGTAGGCGAATTCGACGTAGCCGTGCACCTGCACGCTGAAGTTGAAGCCACCGTACGCGTTGTCGTGGTAGCAGCTTAAGTAGCACCTAACTGACTGGCACCTCGCGTGCCAGGCGGTTAACATCGGGCACGATCCTGTTTACAGGTCGTGCCTTTTGTTTTTTTCACACCCCCTAATTCCAAGTGGCCATGAACGATATTTCAGCTCCTGAGCAATACGATCTGCAAACCGCTGCCCTGAAGGTGCCGCCGCATTCCATCGAGGCCGAACAGGCCGTGCTCGGTGGCTTGATGCTGGATAACAACGCCTGGGAACGTGTGCTCGATCAAGTCTCGGACGGTGATTTCTATCGGCATGACCACCGCCTGATCTTCCGCGCCATTGCCAAGCTGGCCGACCAGAACTCACCGATTGACGTGGTGACCCTGGCCGAGCAACTGGACAAGGAAGGCCAGACCTCGCAAGTCGGTGGCCTCGGCTACCTCGGTGAGCTGGCAAAAAACACCCCGTCCGTCGCCAACATCAAGGCCTATGCCCAGATCGTGCGCGAGCGGGCGACCCTGCGCCAGTTGATCGGCATCAGCACCGAAATCGCCGACAGTGCCTTTAACCCTGAAGGTCGCACCGCCGCCGAGATCCTCGACGAAGCCGAACGGCAGATCTTCCAGATCGCTGAGGCCCGCCCGAAAACTGGCGGCCCGGTCAGCGTCAACGACCTGTTGACCAAGGCCATCGACCGTATCGACACCTTGTTCAACACTGACAACGCCATCACCGGTATTTCCACCGGCTACACCGACCTCGACGAGAAGACCAGCGGCCTGCAGCCGTCCGATCTGATCATCGTCGCCGGCCGTCCATCCATGGGTAAGACGACCTTTGCGATGAACCTGGTGGAAAACGCCGTGTTGCGCAGCGACAAGGCCGTGCTGGTGTACTCCCTGGAGATGCCAGGCGAATCGCTGATCATGCGTATGCTCTCGTCCCTGGGCCGGATCGACCAGACCAAAGTGCGTGCCGGTCGTCTGGAAGACGACGACTGGCCGCGCCTGACCTCGGCGGTCAACCTGCTCAACGACCGCAAGCTGTTTATCGACGACACCGCCGGTATCAGCCCGTCCGAGATGCGTGCGCGTACCCGGCGCCTGGTGCGTGAGCACGGCGATATCGCCCTGATCATGATCGACTACCTGCAGTTGATGCAGATCCCCGGCTCCAGCGGCGACAACCGTACCAACGAGATTTCCGAAATCTCCCGGTCCCTCAAAGCCCTGGCCAAGGAATTCAACTGCCCGGTGGTGGCGCTGTCCCAGCTCAACCGTTCCCTGGAGCAGCGTCCCAACAAGCGCCCGGTGAACTCTGACTTGCGTGAATCCGGAGCGATCGAGCAGGACGCCGACGTGATCATGTTCGTGTACCGCGACGAGGTGTATCACCCGGAAACCGAGCACAAGGGCATTGCCGAAATCATTATCGGCAAGCAGCGGAACGGACCGATCGGCTTTATCCGCCTGGCGTTCATCGGTAAGTACACGCGCTTCGAGAACCTGGCGCCGGGCAGTTATAACTTCGACGACGACGAATAGTTTCCAGCGTCTATAAGGGCCCTATCGCAGGCCAGTCCGCCCGCACATTTGAAAGCATTCACCATTCAAGTGTGGGGGCGGGCTAGCCCGCGATGGGGTCAGCACAATTCCGACCATTACCGTCGGAATTGGTCAAATTTTGTGCTATATTCCGCGCCCGCGATTTTTCATCTCAACACCGGTCACCGTCATGCAAACAGCCAAGCCGTTATTTGACTATCCCAAGTACTGGGCCGAATGTTTCGGTCCAGCGCCATTCCTGCCCATGAGCAGGGAGGAGATGGATCAGCTTGGCTGGGATTCATGCGACATCATCATCGTCACCGGTGATGCCTACGTGGACCATCCTTCGTTCGGCATGGCGATCATTGGCCGGCTGCTGGAGTCCCAGGGCTTCCGCGTCGGGATCATTGCCCAGCCCAACTGGCAGTCCAAAGACGACTTCATGAAGCTCGGCGAGCCGAACCTGTTCTTCGGCGTCGCGGCCGGCAACATGGACTCGATGATCAACCGCTACACCGCCGACAAGAAAATCCGCTCCGACGACGCCTACACCCCTGGCGGCATGGCCGGCAAACGCCCGGACCGTGCGAGCCTGGTGTACAGCCAGCGTTGCAAGGAAGCCTACAAGAACGTGCCGATCGTGCTCGGTGGCATCGAAGCTTCCCTGCGCCGCATCGCCCACTACGACTACTGGCAGGACCGGGTGCGCAACTCGATCCTGATCGACGCCACCGCCGACATCCTGTTGTATGGCAACGCCGAGCGGGCGATTGTCGAAGTTGCCCAGCGCCTGTCGTGGGGCCACAAGATCGAAGACATCACCGACGTGCGTGGCACCGCTTTCATTCGCCGTGACACGCCAGCGGGCTGGTACGAAGTGGACTCCACCCGGATCGACCGCCCGGGCAAGGTCGACAAGATCATCAACCCGTACGTGAATACCCAGGACACCCAGGCCTGCGCCATCGAGCAGGAAAAGGGCCCGGTTGAAGACCCGGAAGAAGCCAAGGTCGTACAGATCCTCGCCAGCCCGCGCATGACCCGCGACAAGACCGTGATCCGCCTGCCATCGGTGGAAAAGGTCCGTGGCGACGCAGTGCTGTATGCCCACGCCAACCGCGTGTTGCACCTGGAAACCAACCCAGGCAACGCCCGCGCCCTGGTGCAGAAGCACGGCGAAGTGGACGTGTGGTTCAACCCACCGCCCATTCCCATGACCACCGAAGAAATGGACTACGTGTTTGGCATGCCTTACGCCCGTGTCCCGCATCCTGTGTACGGCAAGGAAAAAATCCCGGCCTACGACATGATCCGCTTCTCGGTGAACATCATGCGTGGCTGCTTCGGCGGCTGCACCTTCTGCTCGATCACCGAGCACGAAGGCCGGATCATCCAGAACCGTTCCGAAGAGTCGATCATCCGCGAGATCGAAGAGATCCGCGACAAGGTCCCAGGCTTCACCGGGGTGATTTCCGACCTTGGCGGGCCGACCGCGAACATGTACCGCATCGCCTGCAAGAGCCCGGAAATCGAATCCGCGTGCCGCAAGCCGTCCTGCGTGTTCCCGGGCATCTGCCCGAACCTGAACACTGACCACTCGTCGCTGATCCAGCTGTACCGCAGCGCCCGTGCCTTGCCGGGTGTGAAGAAGATTTTGATCGCTTCCGGCCTGCGTTACGACCTGGCCGTGGAGTCGCCGGAATATGTCAAAGAGCTGGTGACCCACCACGTCGGTGGCTACCTGAAGATCGCCCCGGAACACACCGAGGAAGGTCCGCTCAACCAGATGATGAAACCGGGCATTGGCAGCTATGACAAGTTCAAGCGCATGTTCGAGAAGTACACCAAGGAAGCGGGCAAGGAGCAGTACCTGATCCCGTACTTCATCGCCGCCCACCCCGGCACCACCGATGAAGACATGATGAACCTGGCCCTGTGGCTCAAGGGCAATGGCTTCCGCGCCGACCAGGTGCAGGCGTTCTACCCGTCGCCAATGGCCACCGCCACCGCGATGTACCACTCGGGCAAGAACCCACTGCGCAAGGTCACCTACAAGAGCGACGCGGTGACCATCGTCAAGAGCGAAGAACAGCGCCGTCTGCACAAGGCGTTCCTGCGCTACCACGACCCCAAAGGCTGGCCGATGCTGCGTGAAGCGCTGACCCGCATGGGCCGCGCCGACCTGATCGGGCCGGGCAAGGATCAGTTGATTCCGCTGCATCAGCCGTCCACCGACAGCTACCAGAGCGCCCGTCGCAAGAACTCGACGCCGGTGGGCAGCCATAAGGTCGCCAAGGAAACCACCACCAGGATCCTCACCCAGCACACCGGCCTGCCGCCTCGTGGCAGCGACGGCAGCAACCCGTGGGACAAGCGCGAACAAGCCAAGGCCGCGGCCATGGCCCGCAACAAGCAGGCGGCTAAAGAGCGCACCGACGCGGCCAAGGGCAAAGGCAAGAAGCCTGCGCGTAAGCCGGTCGTACCGCGTTGATCGCAGCCTGAAATGCAAAACGCCAGCCTCGTGCTGGCGTTTTGCTTTCTAGCGGGTGGGAAACCTGTTTGTTAAGGTGGCGCCCATTGAATCGCCTTCGCGAGCAAGCCCGCTCCCACATTCGACCGCATTCTCATGCTGGAACTCGGTCAACTGTGGGAGCGGGCTTGCTCGCGAAGGCGCCAGTTCAGACACCACCTATTTCAAGGAAGAACACCCCATGAGCAACCCCTTGCTCAACATCGGCATGGACTCCAACCGCTCCCAGTTCATGGCGCGCCAGCGCATCGAAAGCCAGATCAACCTGCCACGGCTGTTCGCGGCCATCGACGCCGACCCCGGCATCGTCGGCGCAGGGGTGGTGTATATCGACGCTGACTTCAATGTCATTACCCTGCGCGAGTTCAAGCCGATCTGCAGCATCAAGCCCAAGCGCATCATTTTGCGTGAGGCGCAGAGGTACATTTCGCCGGCGCAGTTTGCCAATCAGGTGGCTAACAACCCGCGTGAGTCCCGGTTGGTGGGCGAAGCAGTCAATACGACCCTGTCTTGTGCGGGCGCAATCCTCGGTTGGATTGTTGTGTTCAGCGGTACAGTCGCCGTGCCTTTCACGGGTGGCGCGAGCCTGGTGGTGGCGGGCATCGGTGCGACGGCTGCAGCGGCCAGTACTGCGCAATGTGTCGTCGGGGGGGTGAGAACTATCAACGAACTCAATGACCCGGCAGCCAACGACGATATGGATAGCGAGGACTGGTATCGCTATGCAATGCCGGTATTGGACGCCGCTTCACTGCTGGGTGCCGGCGCCTCTACTCTGACCACTCTTCGGCTGCTGCAGGCTCGAAAGGTGACCACTGGCAGAAGTTGGTACGAGTTGTCCAAGGGGTTGACCCGCCAGCAACGCAAGGCGCTCACCAAAGAGTTGCTGAGCCTGAAAGATCCAAGACTGAGCAATAAACTCTTGAAACTGCGCCAGCGCTCCGGTCTGCTGGCCAAGCGCTATTCAGCTAGCGAGATCAATCACGCTACTGTGACGCAGATCAGAGACTCCCTCGGGGCTGCCGTTGGTCTTACCGGGAGCGCTATATCAGGCAACATTCGAACGATTGCAGTTGGCCTCTATGAGGAGGTTGAGTGATGGATCGTCCTGGTTCATTAAGAGCTTTTTTGGCGCAATATTTTCCAGCGTTTATATGCGCGTTCTTCCTTGCCTGCTTCTCTCTCTCTGCCGCTATTTCATTGGCATCAAGTACATTTTTTCGCAGTGACCCAGAGCGGGCGCGTTACTCTTTTCTGGCGGCAGTTTTCTTGGGCTTGCTCTTGGCGTTCAGCCATTTCGTCATGATCAGAGGGCGAAAATGGGGGGCTTGGGCTATCGCAGCCTTCTACGTTGTATGTTTGCTGGTCGTGTTGCCAACCTATAGCTATCGGCCACATATGGCAGCGTATGTAACAGGGCTGCTGTTTCCGTTGGCGGGGTTGCTGTTGCTCAATAGTCAGCGTCATCGGGAAATGCGACAGAAACTCGTCGAGCTGCGCCATCTGCGCCAGGCTGCGACTGCAAAGTACAAAAAACGGTGATTGTGCAGATTCACTAGCGCTGCTTCAACGCTCGCTGCCTGGGCAAACGCGACGCTTGTGAGTTTTTCGCGATCAAGCTCGCACCTACAGAAATGACGTCTGTTCGGTCACTCGAACCCTTCAAGGAAGAACACCCGTGAGCAACCCTCTACTCAACATCGGCATGGACTCCAACCGCTCCCAGTTCATGGCGCGCCAGCGCATCGAAAGCCAGATCAACCTGCCACGGCTGTTCGCGGCCATCGACGCCGACCCCGGCATCGTCGGCGCAGGGGTGGTGTATATCGACGCTGACTTCAATGTAATTACCCTGCGCGAGTTCAAGCCCCTCTGTAGCATTAAGCCCAAGCGCATCATTTTGCGTGAGGCGCAGAAGTACATTGCGCCGACGCAGTTTGCCCAACATGTCGTGAGCAATCCTCGAGAGTCCCGACTGATTGGCGAAGCCGTAAATACCGGGGTCTCCTGCTTGGGCGCTGTCATCAGTTGGGCTGCAATCGCCAGTGGAACAATTCTGGTGCCTTTCAGTGGCGGTGCCAGTTCCGTCATCGTTGTGGTGGGATATGCGGCTGCCGGTGCAAGTTCGCTTCAGTGTTTCAACGGCATTGCTCGAACAGCGCTGGAGGTCGCCAAGCCTGAGGTAAAGGATTGGCTCGACAGTGAGGGCTGGTACCAGAATGCTTCCATTGTGCTGGACGCAGTATCACTGGTAGGCGTGAGCGCTTCGGCCCTGACGACGGTCAAGCTGGTCAGGGTCGCCAAAGCATCGACGGGTAAGAGTCTGCGTGACGTGCTTCGCGGGTTGAATCGCCAGGAAAGAGCCAAGCTCACGAAAGAGCTACTCAGCATCAACCATCCCAGCTTGACTGCGAAGATGCTCAAATTGAAGCAGGCGTCGGGTGAACTCACCAAGCGTTTCACCCCTACGCAGCTAAAGCACAGCACCACTACCCAGATCAAAGACGTCCTGGGCGCAAGCATAGGGTTTGGCGGGAGTGCGTACTCCGGAAACGTCAATACCATCGCGATAGGGTTGTACGAGGAAATAAACGAATGAACGAGTTAATGACGCTACGCGACTTTTTCAGGCAATACTTTCTGACGTTTCTGGGTGGTGTATTCGCTGCGTATTTTTCGTTGGCATTGGCTGTTGCGCTGGCGCTCGTCACTTATTTTCGTGATGTGCCGCTGGCTCAAGTGGGGCTCAAGATCATGTTGGTCGGGGCGCTGCTCATTCTGTTGACGGTCCATAGCAACTTTATGATTTTGCGGGGCCGACCCTCCTGGGTGTGGGTGATGGTCGGTATCTACCTCGCCTGTCTAGTGTTTGTAGTTCCAATGGTTCAGTACCAGCCTCATAAAGTTCTCTATGGGTTGGCGCTGTTATTCCCATTCCTTGGATTGTTGACACTTAACAGCAAGGTTCAACGAGAGATGCGTACAAAACTCGTTGGAATCCGTCGCATTCGGCAGTCTGTCAAATCAACCGCTAGATCGAGTAGTCGCATGTGAAGGTGTTGCCTTCGATAACCGGTTTCAACCCAACGCGCAAAAAGTGTTGATTGGGTAGATTCCCCACTGCGCCCCGCACTTGCGCCACAAATATGTGCAACCCTCGCACCACGACGGCCGCTCTCGCGCCGTTTTGGTGCTGTACTGCACCGGCTCCCTCGATAAAGCGCAATGACCGCCGCTCTGGCATAAGTCTTGCGCGCTTTGTGTTCATGCTCTGGCTCGCAGGAGGCCGCCGTGTCGATTCATGTCGCGTTGCACCATGTTACGCATTACCGTTACGACCGCGCTGTGGAGCTTGGCCCACAGATTGTGCGTCTGCGACCGGCGGCCCATAGCCGCACGCGGATCCTGTCCTACGCGCTGAAGGTGCTGCCCGAGCAGCATTTCATTAATTGGCAGCAAGACCCCCAGGGCAATTACCTGGCGCGCCTGGTGTTTCCGGAAAAGACCGATGAGCTGCGTATCGAGGTCGACTTGGTCGCCGAGATGGCGGTGTTCAATCCGTTCGACTTTTTCCTTGAGCCCTACGCCGAAAAAATCCCCTTCAGCTACGCCGCCGACGAGCAGCGCGAGCTGGCGCCGTATCTGGAAACTCTGCCGCTGACGCCGAAGTTTGCTGCGTACCTGGCCGGTATTGACCGCACGCCGCTGCCGGCCGTGGATTTCCTAGTCGGCCTCAACCAGCGCCTGGCGGCGGATATCGGCTACCTGATCCGCATGGAGCCGGGCGTGCAAACCCCGGAATTCACCCTCGAAAACGCCTCCGGCTCGTGCCGCGACTCGGCCTGGCTGCTGGTGCAGCTGCTGCGCAACCTGGGTTTGGCGGCGCGGTTTGTCTCCGGTTACCTGATCCAGTTGACCGCCGACGTCAAAGCCCTCGACGGGCCCTCCGGCACCGAGGTGGACTTCACCGACTTGCACGCCTGGTGCGAGGTGTATTTGCCCGGCGCCGGCTGGATCGGCCTGGATGCCACCTCCGGTCTATTCGCCGGTGAAGGGCATATCCCATTGGCCTGTAGTCCCGATCCATCGTCTGCCGCCCCGATCAGTGGGCTGGTGGAGCCGTGCGAGTGTGAGTTCACCCACGAAATGTCGGTGGAACGCATTTGGGAAGCCCCTCGGGTGACCAAGCCCTACACCGAAGAACAATGGCTGGCGATCCAGGCCCTGGGCCGGCAGATTGATAGCGACCTGCTCAAGGACGATGTGCGCCTGACCATGGGCGGCGAACCGACCTTTGTGTCCATCGACGACCCCGACGGTGCCGAGTGGAACACCGCTGCCCTGGGCCCGGACAAGCGCCGACTGTCCGCCGAGCTGTTCCAGCGCATGCGCAAGCACTACGCGCCCAAGGGCCTGGTGCACTTCGGCCAGGGCAAGTGGTACCCCGGCGAGCAATTGCCGCGTTGGTCGCTCAATTGTCATTGGCGTCGGGACGGTGTGCCGGTTTGGCACAACGACGCGCTGATCGCCGACGAGCAGCAAGACTACGGCGCGGATGAGGTCATGGCCGGGCGCTTCCTGGCGAGCATTGCCGAGCGCCTGAAGCTCCCTGCGCGCTTTGTATTCCCGGCCTTCGAGGACAATTTTTACTACCTGTGGCGCGAAGGTGCCTTGCCACAGAACGTCAGCGCCCAGGATTCACGCCTGGAGGATGAGCTGGAGCGCGAACGCCTGCGCAAGGTGTTCAGCCAGGGCCTGGATAAAGTCATCGGTCATGTGCTGCCCCTGGCGCGCACCGCAGCCAATGATCGCTGGCAGAGCGGCCGCTGGTACCTGCGTGACACCCATTGCCGGCTGGTGCCGGGGGATTCGCCGCTGGGCTATCGCTTGCCCCTGGCCTCGCAGCCCTGGGTGACGGCGGCAGATTACCCCTTTGTGCACCCCACCGATCCCAATCAAGATCTGCCGGCGCTGGCCATCAGCGCGTCAGCCCCGGGCGAGCCGGCCCCCAGCGACGAGCGTGTACCCAAGGTCGACGAGTCTGCCGACTGGCTGACCCGCACCGCCTTGTGCGCCGAAGCGCGGGGAGGGCGGCTCTACCTGTTTATGCCGCCCCTGGAGCGGGTCGAGGATTACCTGGAGTTGGTGACCGCCATCGAGGCCACCGCCCAGGAACTGCATTGCCCGGTATTGCTGGAAGGCTACGAGCCGCCGAGCGACCCGCGCCTGAGCAACTTCCGCGTGACGCCAGACCCAGGCGTGATCGAGGTCAACGTGCAGCCGTCCGCCACCTGGGACGAACTGGTGGAGCGCACCGAGTTCCTCTATGAAGAGGCCCGGCAAACCCGCCTGACCACCGAAAAATTCATGATCGACGGGCGCCACACCGGCACCGGCGGTGGCAACCACTTTGTGCTGGGTGGGGCCACGCCCAAGGATTCGCCGTTCCTGCGCCGCCCGGACCTGCTGCGCAGCCTGATCAGTTACTGGCATAACCATCCGTCGTTGTCGTACCTGTTTTCCGGGCTGTTTATCGGCCCGACCTCCCAGGCGCCACGGGTGGATGAGGCGCGCAATGACGCGTTGTACGAACTGGAAATCGCCTTTGCGCAGATGCCCGCGCCAGGCGAGGAATGCCCGCCGTGGCGGGTGGACCGCTTGCTGCGCAACTTGCTGATCGACGTCACCGGCAATACCCACCGCGCCGAATTCTGCATCGACAAGCTCTACTCGCCGGACGGTGCTACCGGGCGCCTGGGCCTGCTGGAGCTGCGCGCCTTTGAGATGCCGCCCCATGCACGCATGAGCCTGACCCAACAGTTGCTGCTGCGCGCCCTGGTGGCGCGCTTCTGGCGTGAGCCCTACGCGCCGCCGAAGCTGGCGCGCTGGGGCACGGAGCTGCACGACCGCTTCCTGCTGCCGCACTTTATCGAGCAGGACTTTGCCGACGTGATCGTCGAGCTCAACGCCGCCGGTTATCCACTGCGCGCTGAGTGGTTCGCGGCACACCTGGAATTCCGTTTTCCCAAAGTCGGCGACTATGCCGTCAGCGGTATCGAGTTGGAACTGCGCCAGGCCCTGGAGCCCTGGCATGTGCTGGGCGAAGAGGGCGCGGCGGGCGGTACGGTGCGCTACGTGGATTCATCCCTGGAGCGCTTGCAGGTAAAACTCAGCGGCCTGGCGCCGCAGCGCTATGTGCTGACCTGCAACGGGGTGGCGGTGCCACTGCACGCCACCGGCCGGGTGGGGGAGTTCGTCGCGGGCGTGCGTTATCGCGCCTGGCAACCGGCCAATTGCCTGCAGCCGACCATCGCGGTGCATGCACCGCTGGTGTTCGATTTGCTGGATACCTGGATGCAACGCTCCCTGGGCGGCTGCCAATACCACGTGGCCCATCCGGGTGGGCGCAATTACGACAGCTTGCCGGTGAATGCCAACGAAGCGGAAAGCCGGCGCATGGCGCGGTTTTTCCGCCTGGGTCACAGCCCGGGCAAATTGCCGGTGCCGGCGATGGTGATCAACGATGAACTGCCAATGACCCTGGATCTGCGGCGGTTCCCCAATAAAAATGACTAAACACAACCCCACCTGTAGGCGCGGGCTTATGTGGGAGCGGGCTTGCCCGCGATGACCGAGTATCAGCCAGGACATGCATTGGCTGACGCACTGCTATCGCGAGCAAGCCCGCTTCCTCACACGGCCAGTTTCCACAGAGGATTTGCAGTGTTTGTTAGGTTAATCTGGCTTCCCTTGCCCCTGCCGAGCGTTCCATGTCCGACTTGCTCGACCGTTACCCGCTGACTGCGGGCACCTATCACGAACTGCTGGATGGCAGCGGCGCGGTGCGCGCCCATTGGCAGCGCCTGCTCGACCACCTGCAGCGCAGCACCCCGGCGCAACTGGCCCAGCGCCAGGCGTTGCTGACGCGGCAGATCCAGGAAAACGGCGTGACCTACAACGTCTATGCCGACCCCAAGGGCGCCGACCGCCCATGGGAGCTGGACCTGCTGCCCCACGTATTGGCGGCGGATGAGTGGGCGCACTTGTCGGCAGGCATTGCCCAGCGTGCGCGCTTGCTCAATGCGGTGCTGGCCGACCTGTATGGCCCGCAACGCCTGATTGCCGAAGGCTTGCTGCCGGCAGAACTGGTGTTTGGGCATAACAACTTCCTCTGGCCGTGCCAGGGCATCCAGCCGCCCGATGGAGTGTTCCTGCACCTGTACGCGGTGGACCTGGCGCGCACCCCGGATGGCCGCTGGTGGGTCACGGCAGACCGCACCCAGGCGCCCTCCGGCGCCGGTTATGCCCTGGAAAACCGCACAATCGTCTCCCGTGCATTCCCGGATTTGTATCGCGACTTGCAGGTGCAGCACCTCACCGGGTTCTTCCGCACCCTGCAGGAAACCCTGGCCCGCCAGGCGCCCGGTGATGACCAGCCGCCGCTGATCGTGCTGCTGACCCCGGGGCGCTTCAATGAAAGCTATTTCGAACACCTGTACCTGGCCCGCCAGCTTGGCTACCCCTTGGTAGAAGGCGGCGACCTGACCGTGCGCGACAGCACGGTGTACCTCAAGACCCTCAGCGGCCTGCGCCGCGTGCACGCGATCATGCGCCGTCTGGACGATGATTTCTGCGACCCCCTGGAACTGCGCACCGACTCGGCCCTGGGCGTGCCCGGCCTGCTGGATGCGGTACGCCAGGGCAATGTGCTGGTGGCCAATGCCCTGGGCGCCGGCGTGCTGGAGTCCCCTGGACTGTTGGGTTTCCTGCCGAAGATCAATCAATTTCTGTTTGGCGAAGAACTGATCCTGCCGTCCATCGCCACCTGGTGGTGCGGCGAGGCCCCGGTACTGGCCGAAGCCCTGGAAAAACTGCCGGAGTTACTGATCAAACCGGCGTTCCCTTCGCAAAGTTTTGCCCCGGTGTTTGGCCGCGACTTGAACAACGAACAACGCCAGGCCCTGGCCGAACGCATGCAGGCGCGCCCATACGCCTACGTGGCCCAGGAGCTGGCGCAGCTGTCCCAGGCGCCGGTCTGGCACACCGTGGATGATCATCTGCAACATCGCGCCATCGGCATGCGCGTGTACGCGGTGGCCGGTGAGGATGGCTACCGGGTGCTGCCGGGCGGCCTGACCCGCGTGGCAGCCCACGCGGACGCCGAAGTGGTGTCGATGCAACGCGGCGGGGCGAGCAAGGACACCTGGGTGCTGGGCGAGCGGGCCCCCGGTGGCGAGCAATGGCGTGCGCAGCGGGTGATTGGCACCCATGACCTGGTGCGTCGCGACCCCTACCTGCCTTCGCGGGTGGTGGAAAACCTGTTCTGGTTCGGCCGTTACTGCGAGCGCTGCGATAACAGTGCGCGCTGGCTGCGTGTGGTGCTCGCGCGCTATGTCGATGGTGACGACCCGCTGGCCCTGCAGGCCGCCGTAGAACTCGGTGAGAGCCTGCGCCTGCTGCCGGAGGAGGGCGAGTTGCCCGAGCGCCTGCTGCAGGCCCTGCTCGGTGATGACTGGCCGTCGAGCCTGCGCGCCAACTTGCAGCGCTTGCAGTGGGCGGCATCCCAGGTGCGCGGCAAGCTGTCCCGGGAGAACTGGCAGGCTCTGGTGGAGTTGCAGCGCGAAGCCCTGGAGCTGGAGCGCGAGACGCCGGATTTTGGCGAGCTGTTGGATTTTCTCAATCGCCTGGTGATGTCGCTGGCGGCCTTGTCCGGCTTTGCCCTCGACGACATGACCCGCGACGAAGGCTGGCGCTTTTTGATGATGGGCCGGCGCATCGAGCGCCTGCAGTTTCTCAGCAGCAGCCTCGCGGCCTTCCTGCGTGGCGTGGCGGTGTTCGACCAGGCCGGGCTGGAGTGGTTGCTGGAGTTGGGCAACAGCAGCATCACCTACCGCTCGCGTTACCTGGCAGTGCCGCAATTGATTCCGGTGCTGGACCTGTTGCTGCTGGATGAACAGAACCCCCACGCGGTGGTGTTCCAGCTCAAGCTGGTGAGTCGCACCCTGCGTCGCCTCAACGATGACTTCGGCGTGCCTCGGGAGACTGGGCTGGCGCCGCTGGTGGAGCGCCTGTCGCGCTTTGACCTGGGTTGCCTGGAGAACCCGTTGTTTGGTGACGCCAGCGTGCGCGCGGCCCTCGACGGCCTGGCGGACCTGTTGCAGGCGGTCGCCGATGAAAGCGGGCAAGTCTCTGATCGCCTGGCCCTGCGCCATTTTGCCCATGTGGATGATGTCAGCCAGCAAACGGTGTCTGTGTAATGAGCGCGCGCTATCAGATTTTCCACGATACCCATTATCACTACGACAGCCCGGTGTCCCTGGCCCAGCAACTGGCGCACTTATGGCCGCGCCCGTGTGCGTGGCAGCGCTGCACTTCGCGGCAACTGGAGATCAGCCCCGAGCCGACGGCGCGCCGTGATGAGCTGGATGTGTTTGGCAATCCGATCACCCGGCTGGCGTTCGAGCGGCCCCATGACGAATTGCTGGTCAACGCCGGACTGACCGTCGAAGTGTTGGCCCGGCCTGTGCTGGATTTCAACCAGTCACCGCCCTGGGACCAGACCCGCAACCGCCTGACCTACAGTGGCCAGCCGTTGTCGGCAGAGGCGATCGAGGCGTGCCGCTATCGTTTCGAATCGCCCTATGTGCATTTGAAGAAAAACTTCGTCGATTTTTCCGAGAGCTGCTTTCCGGCTGGCCGGCCGCTGTTGCTGGGCGTGCAGGCGTTGATGGAGAAAATTTTCAGCGAGTTCACCTTCGATGCCGAAGCCACCCAGGTCGCCACGCCGCTGGTGGAGGTGCTGGAGCGTCGACGGGGGGTGTGCCAGGACTTTGCCCACCTGATGCTCGCCTGCCTGCGCTCACGGGGCCTGGCGGCGCGTTACGTCAGTGGCTACCTGCTGACCCAGCCCCCGCCCGGCCAGCCACGGCTGATCGGCGCTGATGCGTCGCACGCGTGGGTGTCGGTGTTTTGCCCGTTGTCGGGCTGGGTGGATTTTGATCCGACGAACAATGTGCAGCCGGCACTGGAGCACATCACCCTGGCCTGGGGCCGGGATTTTTCCGATGTCTCGCCGTTGCGCGGGGTGATTCTGGGAGGGGGCAGCCATGACCCGGAAGTACGGGTGACGGTGATGCCGCTGGAATAACCGATGCGGTGTGGCCAATGCTCCCGTGGAGAGCAGGCCGCTGTGGCGAGCGTGTGCTGTGGCGAGGGCGCTTGCTCCCGCTGGACTGCGTAGCCGTCCCAGTTCTGGGACCACTTCGCGCCCCAAC
The DNA here is from genome assembly GCF_016405645.1 of Pseudomonas sp. MF5691. NCBI lineage: Bacteria > Pseudomonadati > Pseudomonadota > Gammaproteobacteria > Pseudomonadales > Pseudomonadaceae > Pseudomonas > Pseudomonas sp. MF5691. Next base: position 151,331 of record NZ_JAEKDC010000003.1, on the reverse strand, counting down.
GCGGGCAAGCCCGCTCGCCACATAAAGCCTGCTCGCCACAGGTCAGGCATTCATTGAGGCGGGGGTTCAGGCCTCGGGTGCCGGGTCTTTCGGGGTTTCAGTTTCGTCAGCAATCACTTCCCCTTCAGCATCCGGGTTCAGTGCGCCTGCTTCTTCGTCGGCCGCAGCTTTCTTACGTTGCAGCTTTTCCTCTTTCTTCTGTTCCTTGGCCAAGTCTCTCTGACGTTTGGCGAAGGAGTAATTAGGTTTTGCCATGGGCGATCCTCTGGGGTCGAAGGTGAGGTTGAGCGGCGGGTATTCTGCCTTTAAACGGGCTCCAAGGGGTAATCGGGTTTCAGAATCGTCTCTGCTGACTAAACGTTAGTCGACATTAACCGTTTCGTAAGTACCGCTGGCGCCACAGGCGTAAGCGGCAAGCAGGCTGCATAACAGGCTATTGAGGTGCATGGCTCGGACTCCAGGAAGGAAAGATGAGCCGATCATAGGCAGCGTGCGGCACTTTGGCTGGTTGATTCTGTCGATCAGTCTGATAGCCTAAAGTTGTATACAATCTGTTGATTCAGATCATTGGAACATCTGCCTGCCTCAGGCACCCTTGTCGCATATGCGTTTTTTAAACCCTGCCTTGGAGATTCACATGTTCGCCAAAATCGTTGCTGTTTCCCTGCTGACTCTGGCCAGCGGTCAGTTGCTCGCTGCAGAGTGCAAGGTCACTGTCGACTCCACCGACCAAATGTCCTTCGATACCAAGGCCATTGAAATCGACAAGAGCTGCAAGACGTTCACCGTTGAGCTGAAGCACTCGGGCAACCTGCCGAAGAACGTCATGGGCCATAACTGGGTGCTGACCACTGAGGCTGATATGCAGCCGGTTGCAACCGAGGGCATGGCCGCCGGTATCGACAACAACTACCTGAAAAAAGACGACACCCGCATCATCGCCCATACCAAGATCATCGGCGCTGGCGAGACCGACTCGGTGACCTTCGATGTGTCCAAGCTCAAGGCTGACGGCAAGTACATGTTCTTCTGCTCGTTCCCAGGCCACATCGCGATGATGAAAGGCACTGTGACCCTGAAGTAAGGCCACAGACCGCGTTATCGTTCATCACCGGCAAGCCCGCCCCCACATTTTGATGTATGAATACATTCAACTGTGGGAGCGGGCTTGCCCGCGATAGCGGCCTGACAATCAATACACAACCACCCGCCTCACCTCAAGGCGCAAACGGCATCACCCGCTTGTGCTCAGTCTTGCGATAGGTCTCGCAGATAATCCTGAACGCTTCCTCACGCACCGGCTGGCCGTGCAGGAACGCATCGATTTCGGTATAGGTCACGCCATGGGACGCTTCATCCGGCTTGCCCGGTGAGAGGTCTTCCAGGTCGGCTGTCGGGATCTTCTCCACCAGCGACTCGGGCGCACCAAAGTACCGGGCAATCGCCCGTACCTGGTTTTTCACCAGCCCGCTCAACGGCGCCAGGTCGCAGGCGCCATCACCAAACTTGGTAAAAAAACCCATCACCGCTTCCGCCGCATGGTCGGTGCCGATCACCAGGCCACTTGCCGCGCCGGCGATAGTGTATTGCGCGACCATGCGCATCCGCGCCTTGGTATTGCCCAGTACAAAATCGCGGGACACCGCCGCCTTGCCCTCGAAGGCCGCCACTTCATTGGCCAGGGCCTTGACCGCCGGGCCGATGTTGACCGTGTGGCGTTCGTCGGGGTTGATGAAGTCAACGCTGGCCTGGGCATCGTGTTCGTCGAACTGGGTCTCGTAAGGCAGACGCACCGCGATAAAGCGGTAAGCGTCATCGCCTTTGAGCGCGCGCAGCTCTTTCATCGCCCGCTGGGCCAGCAGGCCGGCGGTCAGGGAGTCGACGCCGCCGCTGATGCCCAGCACCAGGGTCTTGAGCCCCGAATTGAGCAGGCAGTCCTGGATAAAGGTAATCCGCCGGGCCACTTCCGCTTCGAGGGCGGCGTGGTCCTGGAACGGTGGTTGGACCTTGAGCTGTTCAGCAATCTCACGCTGTACGGCTTGCATGATTCACTCCTCGCTAGAGATGGCAGGTACTTTGAAAACGTGGCGCAAGTAGGCGACGAAGTTCGGATCCGTGCAGTGGGTCTTGCCCGCTTCATCGGAGATCTTCGCCACGGGCTGGCCATTGCAGGCGGTCATTTTAAGCACGATGCTCATCGGTTCCACACCTGGAATGTCACAGGTCAGGTTGGTACCGATGCCAAAGCTGACATTGATCCGACCGCGCAGCGCGCGGAAAATCTCCAGGGCCTTGGGCAGCGTCAGGCTGTCGGAGAACACCAGGGTCTTGCTCATCGGCTCGATGCCCAGCTTGTGGTAATGGGCGATGGCTTTTTCGGCCCACTGCACCGGGTCGCCGGAGTCATGGCGCAGGCCGTCGAACAGCTTGGCGAAGTACAGATCGAAATCGCTGAGGAAGGCATCGGTGGTGATGCAATCGGTCAGGGCGATCCCCAGCAGGCCACGGTACTCGCGGACCCAGCAATCGAGGGCGGCGATCTGGCTGTCGATCAGGCGCGGGCCCAGTTGCTGGTGGGCCATGATCCATTCGTGGGCCATGGTGCCCAGGGGCTTCATGTCCAGTTCGCGGGCCAGGTGCACGTTACTGGTGCCGACGAAACGGCCGGGGAAGTCGTGCTTGAGCACATTCACCACTTCCTCCTGCACGCGGTAGGAGAAGCGCCGGCGGGTACCGAAGTCCGCGACCTGCAACTCGGCCAGCTCGTCGCTGCTGGCATTGGCGGTCAACCAGTCGAACTTGCGATACAGCTGCTCGCGGGCCTGCTCCAGGATGATGGTCGGGTAGCGATAGCGGTTGCGCACTTCGCTGACAATCGCCAGTAGCGGCACTTCAAACAGGATCACATGCAGCCAGGGGCCGCGCAGGCGGATAAACAGCTCGCCATTCTCGATGCCGGTCTGCACATAGCGCAGGTTGAAGCGGAACAAACCCAGGAAGCGCAGGAAGTCCGGCTTCATAAAGCTGATGCGTTCCAGGAAACCCAACTGGTCCGGGCTCAGGCTCAACTCGGCGAGGCGCTCGATCTGGTAGCGGATTTCTGCCAGATAGGGGCGCAGGTCCTCGCTGTTACGGCAACGGAATTCCCATTCAACTTCCACGTTGGGGTAGTTGTGCAGCACCGCCTGCATCATGGTCAGCTTGTAGAAGTCGGTGTCGAGCAGGTTCTGCACGATGCGATCGGCAAACACACTCTCGCTCATAACGGGAATCTCCAGACAAGAATGGCGCTAGTGGCGCATAGACCTGTGTTGTTTTGCCAGAGGTTTTTTTGTCGTGGCCTCTGGCGTCATCGCAGGCAAGCCAGCTCCCACAGGAGAATGCATTCCAAATGTGGGCGCTGGCTTGCCTGCGATGGCGGTATTCCAGGGGCTAAACAACCTGCTCCATCATCCACTTCACAAAATCCCGCACCTTAGGCACCTCTGCCGAATGCTCCGGATACGCCAGGTAGTACGCATCCTGGCTGGGCATTGCGTGCTGCCAGGGGATCACCAACTTGCCGTCTGCCAACTCTTCTTCCACCAAAAAACGCGGTAGAAGCGCCACGCCACAACCTACCTGCGCGGCGCGGATGCACATATAGAAGGTGTCAAAGCGCGGCCCGTGGTAGCTGTGCTCGGTCTGGTAGCCGAGGCTGGCGAACCAGTCATGCCAGCCCTGGGGGCGCGAGGCATTTTGCAGCAGCACCAACTCGCTCAGTTGCGTGGGGTCGCTAAAGGGCTGGGCCGGCAGGCTGTCGGGGGCGCACACCGGCACCAGTTCCTCGCTGAACAGCTTGAGGCTTTCGGTGCCTGGCCTTGCGCCTGTGCCGAAGTAGAAGGCCAGGTCGGCCTTGCCTTGCAGCAACTCGTCCGGCGTCTGCTCGTTGCACAGGTCCAGGTGGATCTGCGGGTGGCGCAGGCGCCAGCCCTTGAGCCGTGGCACCAGCCAGCGCGCGCCAAAGGTGTAGGGCGTCGATACGCGCAGCACTTCGGTTTCGCCGCCGTAGGAGCGCAGGTAGTGGGTCGACATCTCCACCTGGCTCAAGATCTTGCGTACTTCCACCAGGTACAGGTCGCCCGCCGGGGTCATCTGCAAGCGCCGGCGGACCCGGCGAAACAGCAGGTGCTGCAGCAACTCCTCCAATTGTGCGACCTGCTTGCTGACGGCGCTCTGGGTGAGGTTCAGTTCCTCGGCGGCGCGGGTGAAGCTCAGGTGGCGGGTCACGGCCTCGAAGCACTGCAGGGCGGTGATCGAGGGCAAATGTCTTTTATTGAGCACGGCACGCCTCTTTTTTTGTTTTGCATGAATAAACGGAATGATATCTCGCCTAATCGTCGTTTGTTGGCAAGTCCTGGGCCAGCTACAAATAAGGCCTGGATCGTCGTGCGGGCCACGGCGCAATTTTTCTGTTGGTGGATTGAAGGAGTGACCCATGGTTGCCGCATTGCTTGATCGTCTCGGTGTAGACCCGGCGTTGTACCAGGCGGGGAAGCAGCCTGTGCATTCACCTATAGATGGCAGCCGCATCGCCAGTGTGCACTGGGAAGGGGCGGCCGAGGTCGAGCAGCAGGTCAGTCGCGCCGAGCATGCATTCGACGCCTGGCGCAAGGTGCCGGCGCCTCGTCGCGGTGAGCTGGTGCGCCAGTTCGGCGACCTGCTGCGTGAGTACAAGGCCGACCTGGGCGAACTGGTGTCCTGGGAAGCCGGCAAGATCACCCAGGAAGGCCTGGGTGAAGTGCAGGAAATGATCGACATCTGCGACTTCGCCGTGGGCCTGTCGCGTCAGCTGTACGGCTTGACCATCGCCTCCGAGCGCCCTGGCCACCATATGCGTGAAACCTGGCACCCGTTGGGCGTGGTGGGTGTGATCAGCGCCTTCAACTTCCCGGTGGCGGTGTGGGCGTGGAACACGGCGCTGGCGCTGGTGTGCGGCAACGCGGTGATCTGGAAACCCTCGGAAAAGACCCCACTCACCGCCCTGGCCTGTCAGGCACTGTTTGAACGTGTCGCGAAAAACTTCAGCGACGCGCCGCCGTATCTCTGCCAGGTGGTCATCGGCGGGCGCGATGCCGGCGCCGCCCTGGTGGACGACCCGCGTGTGGCGCTGATCAGCGCCACCGGCAGCACGCGCATGGGCCGCGAAGTGGCGCCGAAAGTCGCCGCACGGTTTGCTCGCAGCATTCTGGAACTGGGCGGCAACAACGCGATGATCCTCGGTCCCAGCGCCGACCTGGACATGGCCGTGCGTGCCATCCTGTTCAGTGCGGTCGGTACCGCAGGCCAGCGCTGCACCAGCCTGCGCCGGCTGATCGCCCACGAGTCGGTGAAGGACGAAATCGTCACGCGCCTCAAGGCCGCCTATTCCAAGGTGCGCATCGGTCACCCGCTGCAAGGCAACCTGGTCGGCCCGCTGATCGACAAACACAGCTTTGAAAACATGCAGGACGCCCTGGAGCAGGCCTTGAGCGAAGGCGGCAAGGTGTTTGGCGGCAAGCGTCAGTTGCAGGACCAGTTCCCCAACGCTTACTACGTGTCGCCGGCCATCGTCGAAATGCCCGAGCAGAGCGATGTGGTGTGCAGTGAAACCTTCGCGCCGATTCTGTATGTGGTCGGCTACAAGGACTTCAGCGAGGCATTGCGCCTGAATAACGCGGTGCCGCAGGGCTTGTCGTCGTGCATCTTCACCACCGATGTGCGCGAGGCCGAGCAGTTCATGTCGGCAGTGGGCAGTGATTGTGGGATCGCCAACGTCAATATCGGCCCGAGTGGCGCGGAGATCGGCGGCGCGTTTGGCGGCGAGAAAGAGACCGGTGGCGGGCGTGAGTCGGGTTCGGACGCGTGGCGCGGGTATATGCGCCGGCAGACCAACACCGTGAACTATTCGCTGGAACTGCCGTTGGCCCAGGGCATTACCTTCGACTGAATCAGGTGCGGTCAATGTGGGAGCTGGTTTGCCGGCGATAGCGGTATTGGATTCACCATCGTCATCGCCGGCAAGCCAGCTCCCACAGCCGATTGGGTTCGCAATTCAGAATAAGCGTTGTTGGTTAGATCCCGGAGTCTGGCAATGCCATTACGCGAAGCGTGTTTGTGGGAACAACTGACCCCTGGCCGGCCGGATCGCGCCGCCCTCAAGGGTGAGGTCAAGGTGGATGTGTGCGTGATCGGCGCCGGTATCACCGGTTTGTCGGCGGCCATTCACCTGCTGGAGCAAGGCAAAAGTGTCTGCGTGCTGGAGGCCCATCGCACCGGCCATGGCGGTTCGGGGCGCAACGTGGGGCTGGTCAACGCCGGGATGTGGATTCCTCCGGACGAGATCGAGGCCGGTTTCGGCACGGCGGTGGGCAGCCAGCTCAACCGCATGCTCGGTGCGGCACCGTCCCTGGTGTTCAGCCTGATCGACAAATACAACATTGATTGCCAGCTGCGCCGCGAGGGCACGTTGCACATGGCGCACAACGCCCGTGGCGAAGCGGACCTGCGTAGCCGCGAGGAGCAGTGGAAGCGCCGTGGTGCACCGGTCGAACTGTTGACGGGGGCCGCGTGCGAGGAGGCCACCGGCACCCGAAAGATCGCCGCCGCCTTGCTCGACCGGCGTGCCGGTACCTTGAACCCGATGGCCTACACCAGCGGCCTGGCCCATACAGCCGTGGGCCTGGGTGGGCAATTGTTCGATCATTCCTCGGTGACCCAACTGGAGCGCCAGGGGCAGCACTGGTCTGTGCAAACTGCCCAGGGCGCGGTGCAGGCTGCACAAGTGGTGATCGCCTCCAACGCCTACACCGAAGGTGAATGGACCGAGCTGCGGCGCAACTTTTTCCCCGGTTATTACTATCAGGTAGCCTCCGCGCCGTTGACCGATGCCGCCGCGCAACAAATCCTGCCGGGTGGCCAGGGTTCCTGGGATACCCGTCAGGTGCTGAGCAGTATCCGGCGTGATGCCGACGGGCGTCTGTTGCTGGGCAGCCTGGGCAACGGTAACCAGAAGCCCGCCTGGTTCCTCAAGGCCTGGGCCGACCGTGTGCAGCAGCACTATTTCCCGTACCTCAAGGCGGTGGACTGGGAATACACCTGGACCGGCTGTATCGCCTTTACCCCGGACCATCTGATGCGGCTGTTCGAGCCCGCGCCCGGGTTGGTGGCCGTCACTGGCTACAACGGGCGTGGCGTGACCACCGGGACGGTGGTGGGTAAGGCATTTGCCGACTACCTGTGTCACCAGGATCCCCAGGCTCTGCCGATTCCGTTTGCACCGATGCAGCCTCTGGCCGGGGTGGGCCTGCGCAGTTGCCTGTATGAAGCCGGGTTTTCGTTGTATCACGCCGGCCAATGCCTGCGAATTGTCATCTGATCAGCGAAATACCGCCCAAAAGCCGGCGTTTTCTTAGCCGGCTACTAATCTGTATTGGTGCGAGTCGTAGCAGTGACGCACTGTAAATGTGCACTTCCGTTACGCGCGTGGTTACAGATGTCCGAAGGGGCGCTTGATGGCTGGCTGACATCAGTCCAATCGGCGGGTTTCACTCTTTCGGGCCTTTGGTTGCACCTCTGCGTTCCAGAGGGTTGCACGTCCCGGCAAAAAGGCACCGAAACGCCTGTAATAACAATGACACCGTGTCTTTTTGAAATATAAAAACGCAATGGCACGCCGCTTGCTCTCAGCTTTCCGGTGAAGGTTTCAAGTGAAAGTTTGAAGTGAAATTGCAGTGCCCATTCAACAAAAAACTCGGAGCACCACTCATGTCCCAGACGTTTTACAAGAAAGGTTTCCTGGCCCTCGCGGTAGCTGCCGCGCTGGGTGTTTCTACGTTTGTTCAAGCTGATGTGAAGATTGGCGTGGCGGGGCCGATGACGGGCGCCAACGCAGCCTTCGGTGAGCAGTACATGAAAGGTGCCCAGGCGGCAGCCGATGTGATCAACAAGGCGGGCGGGATCAACGGCGAACAGATCAAGCTGGTGGCCGGTGACGATGCGTGCGAACCCAAGCAGGCCGTGGCCGTGGCCAACCGCCTGGCCGACCAGGACAAAGTGATCGGCGTGGTCGGCCACTTCTGCTCGTCCAACACCATTCCAGCCTCCGAGGTGTACGACGAAGCGGGCATCATCGCTATCACTCCAGGCTCCACCAACCCACAAGTGACCGAGCGTGGCCTGGCGGCCATGTTCCGTATGTGCGGGCGTGACGACCAGCAAGGCATCGTGGCCGGCGACTACATCGTCGACGTGCTCAAGGGCAAGAAAGTCGCGGTCATCAACGACAAGGACACCTACGGCAAAGGCCTGGCCGATGCCACCGCCGCCCAGTTGACCAAGCGCGGCGTCAAGCCGGTGCTGGAAGAAGGCCTGACCCGTGGCGAAAAAGACTTCAGCGCCCTGGTCACCAAGATCCGCTCGCTGGGTGCCGACGTTGTGTACTTCGGCGGCCTGCACCCGGAAGCCGGTCCACTGGTACGCCAGATCCGTGAAGCCGGCCTCAACGACGTCAAGTTCATGTCCGACGACGGTGTCGTGACCGACGAACTGGTGGCGACCGCCGGTGGTGCGCAGTACGTCAATGGCGTCTACATGACCTTCGGCGCCGACCCGCGCCTGCTGCCAGACAGCAAGGCCGTGGTGGAAGAGTTCCGCAAAAATGGCACCGAGCCTGAAGGCTACACCCTGTACGCCTACGCCTCGATCCAGGCCCTGGCCGCCGGCTTCAACGGCGCCAAGTCCAACAAGGGCGAAGATGCAGCCAAGTGGCTCAAGGCCAACCCGGTGCAAACCGTGATGGGCAAGAAAGAATGGGATACCAAGGGTGACCTGAAAGTCTCCGACTACGTGGTGTACCAGTGGGATAAGGACGGCAAATACCACCAGTTGGAAAAGCAGAAGTAATCAACCAGCCACCACCGACCCCTTGTGGGAATCGGGCTTGCCCGCGATGACGGACTGACAGCCAGCACCTGTGTTGAATGTGAGACCGCTATCGCCGGCAAGCCAGCTCCCACACTGGATCGCGGTTGCCCGGGTCATTGCGTCCGGCACCAGATCTGTCTTTTCCTCCAGAAGGACCGCACACCCCACGGTGTGCAGGTTCTCACCGCGTGAGATTGCGTTATGGATGGTATTTTCCTGCAGCAACTGGTCAACGGTCTGACCCTCGGGTCGGTCTATGGCCTGATCGCCATCGGCTACACAATGGTCTATGGCATCATTGGCATGATCAACTTCGCCCACGGCGAGGTTTATATGATTTCCGCTTACCTCGCGGCGATCAGTCTGGCACTGCTGGCTTACTTCGGCCTCGAATCCTTCCCGCTGCTCATTCTTGGCACCCTGGTGTTCACCGTTGTCGTCACGGGCGTCTACGGTTGGGTCATCGAGCGTGTCGCCTACAAACCGTTGCGTAACTCCACGCGCCTGGCCCCGCTGATCAGCGCCATCGGGATTTCGCTGATCCTGCAGAACTACGCGCAGATCGCCCAGGGCGCCAAGCAACAAGGCATTCCCACCCTGCTGGCCGGCGCCTGGCGCGTCGATATCGGCACCGGGTTCGTCCAGTTGACCTACACCAAGGTGTTTATCCTGGTCGCAGCCTTTGCCGGTATGGCGCTGCTGACCTACATCATCAAGTACACCAAGCTCGGCCGCATGTGCCGTGCGACCCAGCAAGACCGCAAGATGGCCTCGATCCTGGGGATCAACACCGACCGCGTGATTTCCTACGTGTTTGTCATCGGTGCCGCCATGGCGGCCCTGGCCGGTGTGCTGATTACCCTGAACTACGGCACGTTCGACTTCTATGCCGGCTTTATCATCGGCATCAAGGCATTTACCGCAGCGGTACTCGGCGGCATCGGCTCCCTGCCTGGGGCGATGCTGGGCGGGATCATCCTGGGGATTTCCGAGTCGCTGTTCTCGGGGTTGATCAACTCTGACTACAAAGACGTGTTCAGTTTCTCCCTGCTGGTGGTGATTCTGATTTTCCGTCCCCAGGGCCTGCTTGGTCGCCCTCTCGTGGCGAAGGTGTAAACATGTCTGCTGCCAAATCTATTGATATCAAGAAAAGTGTGGTCGATGCGGTCCTCGCCGGGCTGATTTCCCTGATCGTGTTCGGCCCTATCGTCGGCGTGGTCCTGGACGGCTACAGCTTCAACCTGGAGCCGGCCCGCGTGGGCTTGCTGGTCGCCATCGTCATGGCCGGGCGGCTGGTCATGAGCCTGTTCCTGCAAACGCCCAAGGGCTTGAAGATCCTCCAGGGTTTTGAAAGCTCGGGCTCCGGGGTGCATGTGCTGGCGCCGGACTACAAGTCGCGGCTGCGCTGGATCATCCCGGCGCTGATCGTGATCGCCATTGTCTTTCCGTTTTTTGCCAACAAATACCTGCTGACCGTGGTGATCCTCGGGCTGATCTACGTGTTGCTGGGCCTGGGCCTGAACATCGTGGTGGGCCTGGCCGGGTTGCTCGACCTGGGTTACGTGGCTTTCTACGCCATCGGCGCCTATGGCCTGGCCCTGGGGTACCAATACCTCGGGCTGGGGTTCTGGACGGTGTTGCCGCTGGCGGCCATTGCGGCCGCGTTGGCGGGGTGCATACTCGGCTTCCCGGTGTTACGAATGCACGGTGACTACCTGGCCATCGTGACCCTGGGTTTCGGTGAAATCATCCGCCTGGTGCTCAACAACTGGCTGTCGTTTACCGGCGGGCCGAACGGTATGCCGGTGCCATCGCCGACCTTCCTCGGCCTGGAGTTCGGCCGCCGCGCCAAAGAAGGCGGGGTGCCGTTCCATGAGTTCTTCGGCATCGCCTACAACCCCAACGTGAAATTTCTGTTCATTTACATCGTGCTGTTCCTGGTGGTGCTGGCCGTGCTGTACATCAAGCACCGCCTGACCCGCATGCCAGTGGGTCGCGCCTGGGAAGCCCTGCGTGAAGATGAGATCGCTTGCCGCTCCATGGGCCTGAACCATGTGCTGGTCAAACTCTCGGCCTTCACCATCGGCGCCTCCACGGCCGGTCTGGCCGGGGTGTTCTTTGCCAGCTACCAGGGCTTCGTCAACCCGTCTTCGTTCACCTTCTTCGAGTCGGCATTGATCCTCGCCATCGTGGTACTGGGCGGCATGGGCTCGACGGTGGGCGTGGTGATTGCCGCGTTCGTGCTGACCGTGGCGCCTGAACTGCTGCGTAGCTTCTCCGAGTACCGTGTGCTGCTGTTTGGCGTGTTGATGGTGGTGATGATGATCTGGCGACCGCGTGGCCTGATCCGGATCAGCCGTAGCGGCGTGACACCACGCAAGGGGGTAGCGCCATGAGCAAGGAAGTGGTCCTCAACGTGGAACACCTGATGATGCACTTCGGTGGCATCAAGGCCTTGAGCGATGTGAGCCTCAAGGTCGAACGCAACTCGATCTTCTCCCTGATCGGCCCCAACGGCGCTGGCAAGACCACGGTGTTCAACTGCCTGACCGGCTTCTATACAGCCAGCGGCGGCAAGATCGAACTCAATATCCGTGGCAAACAGACCAACGTGATCCAGTTGCTCGGCGAACGCTTCAAGCCCACCGACTTCGTGTCGCCCAAGAGTTTTTTCAGCCGGGTGTACTACAAGATGTTCGGCGGCACCCACCTGGTGAACCGTGCCGGCCTGGCGCGTACGTTCCAGAACATTCGCCTGTTCAAGGAAATGTCGGTGGTGGAAAACCTGCTGGTGGCCCAGCACATGTGGGTCAACCGCAACATGCTGGCGGGCATTCTCAACACCAAGGGCTACCGCAAGGCAGAAAGCGATGCACTGGACCACGCCTTCTACTGGCTGGAAGTGGTGGACCTGGTGGACTGTGCCAACCGCCTGGCCGGCGAGCTTTCCTACGGTCAGCAGCGCCGCCTGGAAATCGCCCGTGCCATGTGCACCCGGCCGCAGATCATCTGCCTGGACGAACCGGCAGCGGGCCTCAACCCCCAGGAAACCGAAGCCCTCAGCGCGATGATTCGCCTGCTGCGCGACGAACACGACCTCACAGTGGTGCTGATTGAACACGACATGGGCATGGTGATGAGTATTTCCGACCACATCGTGGTGCTGGACCACGGCAACGTCATCGCCGAGGGCGGGCCGGAAGCGATCCGTAACGACCCGAAAGTGATTGCGGCCTACCTGGGCGCCGATGAAGAGGAGTTGGTATGAGTACGCCTATCCTCGAAATGAAGGACCTGGACGTGTTTTACGGCCCGATCCAGGCCCTGAAAAAAGTCTCGCTGCACATCGACGAAGGTGAGACGGTGAGCCTGATCGGCTCCAACGGCGCGGGCAAGTCCACGCTGCTGATGTCGATCTTCGGCCAGCCGCGCGCCGAGTCCGGGCAGATCCTCTACCAGGGCGTGGACATCACCCACAAGTCGTCCCACTACATCGCCTCCAACGGCATCGCCCAGTCCCCGGAAGGGCGGCGGGTGTTCCCGGACATGACCGTCGAGGAAAACCTGCTGATGGGCACCATCCCCATTGGCGACAAGCACGCCAGCGAAGATATGCAGCGCATGTTCGAGCTGTTTCCACGGCTCAAGGAGCGGCGTAACCAGCGGGCGATGACCATGTCCGGTGGCGAACAGCAAATGCTCGCCATTGCCCGGGCATTGATGAGCCGACCCAAGCTGTTGCTGCTCGATGAGCCGAGCCTGGGGCTGGCGCCGATTGTGGTGAAGCAGATCTTCGCCACCTTGCGCGAGCTGGCCGCCACCGGGATGACCATCTTCCTGGTGGAGCAGAACGCCAACCATGCGTTGCGCCTGTCTGACCGGGCGTATGTGATGGTCAACGGCGAAATCCGTTTGACCGGCACCGGCAAGGAGTTGCTGGTGAACGAGGAAGTGCGCAACGCCTACCTCGGCGGGCACTAACCCGGCCTGATCGCTCCCACGCTCTGCGTGGGAGCGCATCCTGTGACGCTCCGCGTCACGCTTTGGGACGCAGAGCGTCCTTGGCGGCATTCCCACGCGAAGCGTGGGAATGATCAGCGGGCGCCTGCATTTTTCGGTCGTCCACAGGCCCTCCGGCAAATTGTGGAAAACAAATCCACACACCTCCTCAAGCGCGACATATAGCCGCCGCAAATCCCTGTTTTGTCACACAAATGACTTGTCCCCATCCACTGTGGAACCGGCTGTGGGTAACATGGGAGTAGCTGGCTGCAAGCCTTTATCTACGAGGCCTGTAGCGCTATGGTTGTTTTTTGATCAGGGGCTTTTTTGTGGAGTGTCGCAGGTTTTGTCAACCTGTTCATAGACACAGGTATATGACCGAAACATGACCTTCAAGCCTGTGGATAAGTCTGTGGTTAAACTCTGGAAAGACTGGTGTAGAGGCCGGATTTACTGGCCTGGAGCCATGCATCCCGACTCATCCTCCCGCAGGGGCCTACATATGGCCCGCCCAAGGTCAAGCAAAAAACTTTTTGAATCGCCCTGAAAGCCTTGTACATAGGGGCCTGGAGGGTTTTGTACTTGCCCCCAAAGACTGTGGGCGCAGCTGTGGATAACCTGCGCGCATATGGCTGCAGGCCACGGTTTACAAGGCTTTACCTGGGGTGGTTAAAAAGTGATCAGGTGTGCATGAAGTTATGTGCATAGCGGTTGCCGCAACGGCGGCGTAAGGGCATTCTGCTGGCTGATTTTTTCCCGATGCCCGCAAGGAGAACACCATGTCCAACACGCTGTTTATTACTGGCGCAACTTCAGGTTTCGGCGAAGCCTGTGCCCGTCGCTTTGCCGAGGCTGGCTGGAAACTGGTGCTCACCGGTCGGCGCGCCGAGCGCTTGAATGTCCTGGTCGAAGAGCTTTCCAAGCAGACCGAGGTGCATGGCCTGGTGGTGGACGTGCGTGATCGCAAGGGCATGGAGGAGGCAATTGCCAACCTGCCGCCATCGTTCAGCAAACTGCGTGGGCTGATCAACAATGCCGGCCTGGCCGTGGGCACCGACCCGGCGCCCAAGTGCAGCCTCGACGATTGGGAAACCATGGTCGACACCAACATCAAGGGCCTGCTGACCACTACCAGCCTGCTGCTGCCGCGCCTGATCGCCCATGGTCGTGGCGCCGGGATCATCAACCTGGGCTCCATCGCCGGTAACTACCCGTACCCGGGCAGCCACGTGTATGGCGGCTCCAAGGCGTTCGTCAAACAGTTCTCCCTGAACCTGCGCTGCGACCTGCAAGGCACCGGCGTACGCGTGACCAACATCGAGCCGGGCCTGTGCGAGAGCGAGTTCTCCCTGGTGCGCTTCGGCGGTGACCAGGCGCGTTACGACGCCACCTATGCGGGCGCCGAGCCGATCCAGCCGCAAGATATTGCCGACACCATCTTCTGGGTGATGAACACCCCGGCGCATGTGAACATCAACCGCCTGGAGCTGATGCCGGTCAGCCAGACCTGGGCTGGGTTTGCGATTGAGCGTGGGGCTAAATAAGGCTTAGCACCGCGCCGCCTGCAGCGCGGGCAAGTCGAATCGTCGCAGCGCGGCTCCCTCTTCTGAAATGCAATCAAATGGGGGAGCCGGGGTTGCCGGCGAAGGCGGCAAATCGGCCAAAAGGCGACATAAGGTACACTCCACTCCTGAAAACCCCACCGCAACCAGCGGTTTAAAGGTTTTGACAGGAGGATATGTGAGTAACCGAGGTGAGCAGGCACTGCTCAAACAATCGACCATCCTGATGTTCGCCGTGGCGATCGCCGGGATTGTCACGGGTGTGATATCAGGCGCCCAATCCATTTTATTCGATGGCTTTTTCTCGCTGATCGCGACCTTTATCAAGGTGCTGATGCTGATCACGGCCAAGCTGATCGCCAAGAAAAGCAATGACCGCTTCCAGTTCGGCTACTGGCACCTGGAACCCATGGTGCTGCTGATCGAGGGCAGTTTCCTGCTGTTGATCGCCATCTACGCGTTTCTCAACGGGGTGTTCGGCATTATCAATGGCGGGCGCGAGATCGAGTTGGGGCTGGTGATCATCTACGCCGCGGTGTTTACCGTGGTCGAGTTCGCCTACTTCTTCTATGTGCGCCACCGCAACCGCAAGCTGCAGTCGTCGCTGATCCAGTTCGACAATATCAGTTGGCTGGTGGACGCGATGCTCTCCGTGGGCCTGCTGGTGAGCTTCCTGGCCGCGTTGTTGCTCAAGTCCCAGGGCTACGGCGAGTGGGCGGTGTATGTCGACCCCTTGATCCTGATCCTGCTGGCCCTGAGCATGCTGGCGCCGGCCTTGAAGATCCTGCGCCCGGCCTTGCGCGACGTGCTGGGGATTGCCCCGGACCAGTTGGACGACAAGGTGCGCGAAGTGATGGATGCGGCCCAGGCCCGGCATGGTTTCGAGGATTACGTGTCCTACGTGCAGAAACACGGGCGGGCGCGGTTTATCGAGATCCATGTGGTGTTGCCGGCCGATTACCCGGTGGATAAGGTTGCGACGCTCGACGGGCTACGTGAAGAGATATCCACAGGGCTGGGCGCGCCGGACAAGGCGCGGTGGCTGACGATCAGTTTTACTGGGGATCGCAAGTGGATTGCGTGATCGGCCGTTAGACCGAGGTGAGGCTCTGGCAGGCAAGCCAGCTCCCACATTCGACTGCGTTCCAACGATGGAAACCGTTCAAGTGTGGGAGCTGGCTTGCCTGCGATGGGGCCGGGAAAATCAGCCGAGAAACTCGCTCAACCCCTGATAGCAGGTAGCCAAATGGTAAGGCGTAGTCGACGGCATATCCCGCCGGCTCACCTCACCCTTGGCATCCAGGCACTCATTCCAGCCCCTGGCATGCAGGAAATGCTGCTGCAACGCCAGCAACTGGCGCTCCAGCACCGCCGCGCTGCCCGGGCGCAAGGTCAGTGCCCGCAGGTACTCGGCCTGGGCCCAGATGCGCTGGGTGGCGTCACGCACGCTGCCGTCCAGCGCCAACATGCCGCTGACGGCGCCAGTGAGGTTATCCACACCGGTTTGCTCGGCATAGGCAAATGCCCGGCTCAGCGAGGCATGCAGCGCAGTGCCGCGCAGCAGGGGCGAGGACTCCAGCAGGAAGAACCATTCAAACTGATGCCCCGGCTCGAACCAGTTATCCACAGCGCCCAGGGGTTTCTCCATCATCACGCCATGCTGGCGCTCGATAAAGCGCTGCTGCATGGCCGTCGCCAGTGCCAGCAGGGCCTGTTGCACTGCCGCGTCTTCACGCACCGCGAGGGTGGCGAGGAAGCCTTCAGCCAGGTGCATCAGCGGGTTCTGTAGCGGGCCGGACTTGAGGGACGACCAGTTACGCTCCAGGACCGCCTCATACAGGCCGTCGCCCGTGGCAAAGCGCTCGGCGACTACTTCCAGGGCGGCATTGAGCACCGACTCCACCAACGGCTCGCGGACCTTGGCCCAGTAATGGGCGCAGGCGAAGATGATAAACGCGTGGGTGTAGAGGTCTTTGCGCTGGTCCAGCGGATTGCCGTGGGGGTCGATGCTGTAGAACCAGCCGCCGTGCTCGGCGTCATGGAAGTGCCGTTGCAGCGAGCGAAACAACGCCGCAGCGCGCTCTTGCGCAAACTCTTTGCCTGGCTCGCCGATCAGGCTGGCAAACACATACAACTGCCGGGCACAGGCCATGGCGCGGTAGCGTTGCGGGGGCAAGGGGCGATGGTCGGCGTCCAGCGCCTCATAGGGCAACGCCAGCTCGGCATTCCAGCCCGGACCCTGCCAGAGCGGCACGATCAGGTCGTTGAAGTGCGTGAGCACGGCGTTCAATTGAGGCTTGTGGGCGGAGCTTGGAGCGATGGGCATCGGCTGGCGTCGTCACGGCAGGGGTGTTTGCCGCGCATGGTAGCAGGCTTGAGAACAGTGGTGTCTGTGCGAGCGCTATCGCGGGCAAGCCCGCTCCCCATTTTTGAGTTGTGAACCCCTTCAAATGTGGGAGCTGGCTTGCCTGCGATGGATCCCTTACAGGCACCGCAAGGCTCAGCCCGCCAGCAACCAGACCCCGGTCGCCGCCGAAGCCGCGCCCGCCAGCCGCACCAGCGGCGCCGCCGCAGCCGGCAAGAAGCGCACCAGCGCATACCCGGCCGCGTGCAGCACCGCCGTCGCCCCGACAAACCCGGCTGCATACGCCCAAGGGCTGGTCATGTCCGGCAGCTCCAGGCCATGGGCCACGCCATGGAACAGGGCAAACACCGCTGTTGCGGCCACGGCCAGCGCCACCGGCGGGCGAATCGCCAAGGCCACCGCCAGGCCCAGGGCCAGTACCGACGCGGCAATCCCGCTTTCCAGGGCCGGCAAGGCCAACCCTTCAAACCCCAGCACGCCGCCGAGCAGCATGGTGCCGACAAACGTACACGGTAGCGCCCAACGCGCCGCCCCTTGTTGCTGCGCTGCCCATAGGCCGACGGCCAGCATCGCCAGCAAATGGTCCAGCCCGCCGAGGGGATGGCTGATGCCGGCCACCAGGCCATTGTCGCCGTGGCCCGGATGGGCAAAGGCCAGGGCTGGGACCAGTAGCAGGGTGGCGGCGGCAAACAGTTTGTTGAGGCTCATAAACAGCTCCTTGGTAAGGGATCAGGCTGCGGTCAGCAGGCCCTGGCGTTCGATAAAGGCGACGATTTCTTCCAGGCCGACGCCGGTTTTCTGGTTGCTGAACACAAACGGCTTGCCGCCGCGCATGCGCTGGGTGTCGCTGTTCATCAGTTCCAGCGAGGCGCCGACCAGCGGCGCCAGGTCGATCTTGTTGATCACCAACAGGTCCGACTTGCAGATCCCCGGCCCGCCCTTGCGTGGCAGCTTGTCGCCGGCCGACACATCGATCACATAGATGGTCAGGTCCGACAGCTCGGGGCTGAAGGTGGCCGACAGGTTGTCGCCGCCCGACTCCACCAGGATCAGGTCCAGGCCTGGGAAGCGCCGGTTCAGTTGATCCACGGCTTCGAGGTTGATCGACGCGTCTTCGCGAATCGCCGTGTGCGGGCAGCCGCCGGTTTCTACGCCGATGATGCGCTCGGGTGCCAGGGCCTGGTTGCGCACCAGGAAGTCGGCGTCTTCGCGGGTATAGATGTCGTTGGTGACCACCGCCAGGTTGTAGCGATCACGCAGGGCCAGGCACAGCGCCAGGGTCAGGGCGGTCTTGCCGGAGCCAACGGGGCCGCCGATACCGACGCGCAGAGGTTGTGTGTTCATGGGTTTCTCCTAGGAACGGAACAGGCGGCTGTACTGGCGCTCGTGGGCCATGCATGCCAGGGACAGGCCGAACGCGGCGCTGCCAACGTGATGGGGATCGCACTGGCGGGCGTCCTGCTGGGCTTGTTGCAGCAACGGCAGCAGCTCGCTGGTCAGGCGTTGGGCGGCCTGCTGGCCCAGGGGCAGGGTCTTCATCAGCACCGCCAACTGGTTTTCCAGCCAGCTCCACAGCCAGGCGGCCAGGGCATCCTCGGGGCTGATCGCCCAGGCGCGCGCGGCAAGTGCCCAGCCCAGGGCCAGGTGGGGTTCGGGGGTGGCGTCGAGAAAGCGGCGCGCTGCGTCATCCAGTTCCGGCAGACCGTTGAGCAGTTGTTGCAGGGAGTAGCCCATTTGCCGGCTCTCCTGGAACAGCTCGCGGGTTTCGCGGCTGGCACGATGCTCTTCGCAGAGCTGGCGCAGGCGCGCCCAGTCCTGGTCGGCGGCGGCCTGGCACTGGGCAAGCAACAGCGGCGCTTCGAAGCGTGCGAGGTTGAGTAGCAGTTGGTCGCTGATCCAGCGTCGGGCGCTGTCGGCATCGCTGACACGGGCATTGTCCACGGCCATTTCCAGGCCCTGGGAATAGCTGTAGCCGCCAATCGGCAATTGCGGACTGGCCAGACGCAACAGCGCCCAGGCCGGGTTCACAGGCGCACGCCGAACTGATGCAGTTTGGGCGGGTAGTTGAAGTCTTCGTCACCGTGGCGTGAGTGATGATGACCGCCACCGTAGGCGCCGTGCTCGGGCTGGAACGGTGCTTCGAGGGTTTCGGCATGGGCCCCCAATTGCTCGAGCATGGCCTTGAGCACGTAGTCATCAAGCAGGCGCAGCCAGCCGTCACCCACTTGCAGGGCCACATGGCGGTTGCCCAAGTGATAGGCCGCGCGGGTCAGCTCGAAGGCGCTGCTGCAGGTTACGTGCAGCAGTTGTTCAGGGCGCGCGCAGACACGTACGACACGTCCGTCTTCAGCCTGTAGGAATTCCCCATCGTGCAGCGGCGGCTGACCGCGCTCCAGAAACAGGCCGACGTCTTCTCCCTCGGCACTGAAACAGCGCAGGCGGCTTTTGCTGCGGGCTTCGAAGTTCAGCAGCAACTCTGCGGCCCAGGTGGGTTGGGGGGCGATTCGGCGGTGGATCACCAGCATCAGGAAGCTTCCAGCTATGAGCGATAAACAGGCTAGAGCAAGGGGCTTGCCAACCCTGCTGGACGTAGGAAAACGCCGTAGGTCTGGGGCGTTGCGCCACTAAACGGGGCGAGGGGGTGGTGAGGGAGTGATTCATTGTGGTGCGTCATGGGCTGCGCAAGCACCCGAATTGGGCGGTTTTGGCGGGCCCCGCCAGCTGTTTTGCAGGGCGTTTCCTTCAGCTACTTGTCCCAGGGTTGATTTGGGATTGCTCCTACGCGCATAGGGGATTCCTCGCTCATATTTCTACGCGTCGTTTCACTAGGATTTCGCCCCCGTGTTTAATCCATTGCGACGTTCCTCATGTTTAAGTCATTTTTATGTGTAGTCATGGTCGGTCTGTTTGGCATCACCTCATCGGCTTCGGCCAACTTCAATAAGCGCACCACTTCCCTGGCCCCTTTCAGTTCATCGTTGCAGGCCGTGCCGCAACCCACCATCGAGAGTGTGGTCGACCGCGCCCATGAGTTGCTGGGCACCGCGTACAAGTGGGGCGGCAGCTCCCAGGAGCAGGGGTTCGATTGCAGCGGGTTGCTGGTCTATCTGTTCAAGACCGAGGCCAATATTGTCATCCCGCGCACCACGGCGGCGATGCACCGGTCAACGGCGGCGACGATCAAGCGTGATGCGCTGCAGCCCGGCGATGCGGTGTTTTTCAAGGCCAATGGCAGCAGCCAGGTCGGCCATGTCGGCCTTTATGTGGGTGAGGGCAAGTTCATTCATTCGCCGCGCAAGGGCAAGAGCATCCGCATCGACTCCCTGGCCAACAACTACTGGAAGAAGAACTACACCACCGCCAAGCGTTTTCACACGGTGCGTTGACCGCGCTACTCGGTGCTGCCCAGGCCTTGCCAGTGCTTGAGGCCGATAAAGATAAAGCGCAGTTGCTGGGTGATCTTGGCCTGGGGCGTGAGATGCGGAGGCAGGGCGGCGGCGGGCGGGTCGATGATGTCGGGCAGGGTGGCGAACACGCTCTTGACGATCAGGTCGGCCATCACATGCAAACCGTCGGCATCCAGGTGCTGGAGCTTGGGCATCAGCGTCAGGTCGGCTGCCAGGTCCGAGGTGATGTCCTCGCGCAGCGCGCCGATGGCTTGGCGCACGGCCAGGCAACCGCCGTATTGCTCGCGGGCCAGGAACAGGAATTGCGAACGGTTGGCCGCCACCACATCGAGAAAGATCCGCACCGAGGCATCAATGATGCCGCCCATGACGAATTCGTTGTGGCGTACCAGGCGGATGGTGGCGCGGAAGGTCTGGCCGACCTCACTGACGAGCACCAGGCCCAGTTGGTCCATATCGGCAAAGTGACGGTAAAAACCGGTGGGCACGATGCCGGCGCTCTTTGCCACTTCACGCAGGCTCAGGCTACCAAACCCACGGCCACCCTCCATCAGATGGCGGGCTGCGTCCATCAAGGCAAGGCGGGTCTGTTGCTTCTGTTCGGCGCGGGGGAGCATTGGCAGCTGGGCTTTGTAGACAAGGACAGCGACGCACTCTAGCAAAACAACTTTACCGGCGTCGAACTTGAAACAGGGCAAAAGGGGGGCAGGTCCCACAAAGTCAAAGCCCGATCACTGGGGATCGGGCTTTTTTCAGGGCCGGCACGGGCTTAGCTCGTAGCTTTATGCATGTCATCCAGACGGTCGGAGCCGCCCTCGGCAACGAATTCGCGCTGTTGCAGGCGGTCCGAGCCACCTTCAACCAGACCTTTCTGTTCCAGGCGATCACGGCCGCCTTCGGCTACGAATTCACGTTTCTGCAGACGCTCAGAACCGCCTTCAACCAGGCCTTTCTGTTCCAGGCGATCGCGACCGCCTTCGGCGACGGCGTTGCGCTCTTGCAGACGGTCGGAACCGCCTTCAACCAGACCTTTCTGTTCCAGGCGATCGCGGCCACCTTCGGCAACGGTCTGGCTGATGTGCGCGGCGTCAGCCTTGGCTTGTGGGATGGCTTGTTCTGCGGCTGGCAGGGCAAAAGCGCTGGTGGCCAGGACGGAGAGTGCAACACTGAGCAGTAATTGGCGTTTCATGAGAGTGGCTCCTTGGGAGGGCGATAAAGTGGGTACGGAGCCAATGCTACTCTCGATATCTCGATATAAAAGTTCATAAACGCAATGGTAATAATCAACAGAATTGATTGTTCTGCGCCGAGGCTCTAAATCGCGGCTCTCAAGCACGCGCTTTTGCACCGAGGTGGGTATTTTCGACACGGGCGTGGGTAACAATGGTGCGTCATTGATGAAAGAAGCTGTCGGATTAGTCAGAAAAAACGCTTTTCACTGCTAATTGCCCTCTGCGGTTAAACCCCCAGGCCATTTGCCAGT
Organism: Pseudomonas sp. MF5691; assembly: GCF_016405645.1. Classification (NCBI taxonomy): domain Bacteria; kingdom Pseudomonadati; phylum Pseudomonadota; class Gammaproteobacteria; order Pseudomonadales; family Pseudomonadaceae; genus Pseudomonas; species Pseudomonas sp. MF5691. Next base: position 129,569 of record NZ_JAEKDC010000003.1, on the reverse strand, counting down.
CGTAGCCATATAAGCTTTAGCCCTTGCGCGCGTGGCCCGTGGCACGCGCAGTCGTAATCAGGAGCCCTGTGCAATGACGCGCACTCGTAAAATTCTCGCCTGGAGCAGTGCTTGCTTCGCCCTGCTGATCGCCGCAGTGGTACTGATCCTGGTGTTCTTCGATTGGAACCGGATCAAGCCGCAACTCAATGCCAAAGTCTCCGAAGAGCTGCATCGCGCCTTTGCCATCAATGGCAACCTGGCGGTGGTCTGGCAGCGCGAGCCGGACGAGGGCGGTTGGCGCGCCTGGGTGCCGTGGCCCCATGTGGTGGCCGAAGACCTGAGCCTGGGCAACCCCGAGTGGTCGAAAAAACCGCAAATGGTCACCCTCAAGCGCGTTGAACTGCGCATCTCGCCCTTGGCCTTGCTGGCCCAGCGCGTGGTGATCCCGCGCATCGACCTGACCGAACCGAGCGCCGAGCTGCAGCGCCTGGCCGATGGCCGCGCCAACTGGACCTTCACCTTTGATCCCAAGGATCCGAATGCCGAACCGTCCAACTGGGTGGTGGATATCGGTGCCATCGGTTTCGACAAGGGCCACGTGACCCTCGACGACCAGACCCTCAAGACCCGTCTCGATGTGCTGATCGACCTCCTGGGCAAACCCATCGCATTCAGCGAAATCGTCGGCGAGCGCGATGCCAAAAAGGCCCTGGAGCAGGGCGCGACACCCCAGGACTATGCCTTCGGCCTCAAGGTCAGCGGCCAGTACCACGGCCAGAAACTCGCGGGCAGCGGCAAGATCGGCGGGCTGCTGGCCCTGCAGGACGCTGCCAAGCCATTCCCCCTGCAAGCCCAGGCGAAAATCGGTGATACCAGTATTGCCTTGGCCGGCACCCTGACCGACCCACTGAACCTCGGCGCCCTGGACCTGCGCCTGAAACTGTCCGGTACCAGCCTGGGCAACCTTTACCCACTGACTGGCGTGACCCTGCCGGACTCGCCGGCCTATTCCACCGATGGGCGCCTGATCGCCAAGTTGCAGGAGGCCGGCGGTGCGTCGTTCCGCTATGAGAACTTCAACGGCAAGATCGGCAACAGCGACATCCACGGCGACCTGGCCTATGTCGCCAGTCAGCCACGGCCCAAGCTCAGCGGCGCGTTGGTGTCCAATCAACTGCTGCTGGCCGACCTCGCGCCGCTGATCGGTGCCGACTCCAATGCCAAGCAAAAAGCTCGTGGCGGTGAAAGCAAGCAACCGGCGACCAAGGTGTTGCCGGTGGAGGAGTTCCGCACCGAGCGCTGGCGCGATATGGACGCGGATGTCGAGTTCACCGGCAAACGCATCGTCCACAGTGCCGAATTGCCCTTTACCGACCTCTACACGCACCTGGTGCTCAACGACGGCCAACTGAGCCTCGAACCCCTGCGTTTCGGTGTGGCGGGCGGCAAGCTCGATGCGCAGATTCGCCTCAATGGCCGCATCACCCCGCTGGAAGGCCGGGCGAAACTGACGGCGCGCAACTTCAAGCTCAAGCAACTGTTCCCCACCTTTGAACCGATGAAGACCAGCTTCGGCGAGCTCAATGGCGATGCCGATATCGCCGGGCGCGGCAACTCGGTGGCAGCGTTGCTGGGCAGTGCCAATGGCGATCTGAAAATGCTCATCAACGACGGAGCCATCAGCCGTGGCTTGATGGAAATCGCCGGGCTGAACGTGGGCAACTATGTGATTGGCAAACTGTTTGGCGACAAGGAAGTGAAGATCAACTGCGCGGCGGCAGATTTCGGCATCAAGACCGGCCTGGCTACCACCCGCCTGTTTGTATTCGATACCGAGAACGCGATCATCTACATCGACGGCACCGCGAACATGGCCAGCGAACAGCTGGACCTGACGATCAGCCCAGAGTCCAAGGGCTTTCGCCTGTTCTCGCTGCGCTCGCCGTTGTACGTCAACGGGCCGTTTATCAAGCCCAATGCCGGGGTCAAGACGGTGCCACTGTTGTTGCGTGGCGCAGGCATGGTGGCGCTGGGTGTGATCGTCGCCCCTGCGGCGGGCTTGCTGGCGCTGGTGGCGCCGAGTGGGGATGAGCCGAACCAGTGCGTGCCGCTGTTGCAGCAGATGCGGGAAGGCAAGGCACCGAAAACGGTGAAAGGCTAACCGAAGAAACCGATAGCTCAATGTGGGAGCGGGCTTGCCCGCGATAGCGGTGGCTCAGTCGCTAAAAATGCTGACTGATACACCGCTCTCGCGAGCAAGCCCGCTCCCACCGTTGTTAGCTGTGCTGGCAGCCTTACAGGTCTTTGAGAATGTCCGCCATATCGTCAGCGTGCTCTTCTTCCTGGGCCAGGATGTCTTCAAAGATGCGGCGGGTGGTCGGGTCTTTCTCGCCGATGTACTGGATGATCTCGCGATAGCTGTCCACCGCGATGCGCTCGGCCACCAGGTCTTCGTAGACCATTTCCTTCAAGGTCGTGCCGGCTACGTACTGCGCGTGGGAGTTCTTGGACAGCAGGTCCGGGTTGAACTCGGGTTCGCCGCCCAGTTGCACGATGCGCTCGGCCAGTTTGTCGGCATGTTCCAGTTCCTGGTTGGCGTGCTCCAGGAACTCATCGGCGGCGACGCTGGCTTTCAGGCCGCTGGCCATGAAGTAGTGGCGCTTGTAGCGCAACACGCAGACCAGTTCGGTGGCCAGCGACTCATTGAGCAGACGCAGGATCTCTTCGCGGTCGGCGCTGTAGCCTTCGGTCACCGCGCCGTTTTCCACATTCTTGCGTGCCCGTTCGCGAAGGGTGCTTACGTCAGACAAATGCATGTCAGTCATTTCAATCTCCTGAGGCTAATCCGGTTTTGCGCCACACTCTCGGGGTGTGATCGCTCCAAGTTGTGAGTGCTGCGCGGCGCAAAAAGTTTTATCGGATGTTGCCGGGTGTCATATCGGTGGCGGCAGGGCTGGTCTAGGATCAGCCTAATCGCCTCTTTCAAGGACGTTTGCCCCTATGACGCAGACATTGGCTACACGTTATCCCCTGGTTTTGGTGCCGGGCATGCTCGGGTTTGTACGGCTGGTGCTGTACCCGTACTGGTACGGCATCATCCCGGCCTTGCGTGCCGGCGGGGCGCAGGTGTTTGCGGTGCAAGTGGCGCCGCTCAACTCCAGCGAGGTGCGCGGCGAGCAGTTGCTGGCGCAGATCGAGCAGATACGCCGCCAGACCGGCGCCGACAAGGTCAACCTGATCGGCCATAGCCAGGGCTCGCTCACCGCCCGTTACGCAGCGGCCAAACGCCCGGAATGGGTGGCTTCGGTGACGTCGGTGGCGGGACCTAATCACGGCTCGGAGTTGGCAGACTACCTGCACACCCACTACCCGGCCGACAGCGCCAAGGGCCGGATCATGAGTGCGCTGTTGCGCCTGGTGGGCGCGGTGATGGGGCTTCTGGAAACCGGCTATCGCGGCCCGCGTTTTGCGGCGGATATCCACGCCTCCCATCAGTCGCTGACCAGCGCGGGTGTGGCGCTGTTCAATCGCCAGTACCCTCAGGGCCTGCCAGACACCTGGGGCGGGCAGGGCGCCGAGGAAGTGGGCGGTGTGCGCTATTACTCCTGGTCCGGCACCCTGCAGCCGGGCAAGACCGATCGCGGGCGCAACCTGCTGGACGGCACCAACCGCAGTTGCCGGCTGTTTGCGCGGACCTTCGTCAAGGAGAAAGGCCAGTGCGACGGCATGGTCGGGCGCTACAGCTCACACTTGGGCACGGTGATCGGTGACGACTATGCGCTGGACCATTTCGATATCGTCAACCAGTCGCTGGGCCTGGTGGGCAAGGGGGCCGAGCCGATCCGCCTGTTTGTCGAGCATGCACAGCGGTTGAAGGCGGCCGGGCTTTAACGTCTTACGGGCGTCGTCCAGCGCTCCGACAAAATCACCCCGCCCAGCGTCAGTACGCCGCCGACCAGGTGATACAGCGCCAGCTGTTCCTTGAGCACCACTGCGGCAATCAGCGCGGTGATCAACGGCAGCAGGTTAAAAAACAGCGTGGTCCGGCTCGGCCCCAACTGCTTGACCGAATGCATCCACGCCAGCGGCGCAATCATCGAGGCCAGCAGGCAGGCGTACACCACCAGGCCAATATTCGACGGGCCGAGGCCGACCTTGTCCGAGGCCAGGAACAGTGGAAACAGCACCACTACAGCCACCAGCACCTGCAAATACAGGAGCACCAGGGGCGGCAGGCGCAGCTGCCATTTTTTCAACAGGGTGCTGTAGATCGCGTAGGCCAGGGTGGCCACCAACATCATCGCGTCGCCCAGGTTCACCCCGTGTTGCAGCAGCGCGCCGAGGCTGCCGGCCGACACCACCACCGCCACCCCGGCAAACGACAGTACCGCCCCGGTCAGGGCGCCGAAGGTCAGGCGCTGGCCGAGGCTGATAATCGCCGCAGTCAGGGCCATCAATGGCATCAGCGAGAGGATGATCCCCATATTGGTGGCGCTGGTCAGGCTCGCGGCGTAGTACGCCAGGCTCTGGTAAACCGCCATGCCGAGCACGCCGAGCACAGCGATCTTGCCTAGGTTGGGGCGGATCAATGCCCAGTTGGCAATGACCGGCTTGAGCATGAACGGGGTGAACAGGATGGCCGCCAGCAGCCAGCGATAAAAACCGATCTCGGCCGGGAAAATCGAGCCCACGGCGAGTTTGTTGACCACGGTATTGCCAGCCCAGATAAAGATGGCCAGCAGCGGATAAGCGTATTGCATTGCAAGGAACCAGGAACGTTAGTGAGGGTTGATTATCCTTTGTCTGGATCGAAGCCTATACTTTGATCCAGACAAGCCGCCTTTGTATCCAGACAATATGTCCAAGACCTACATCAACCTGCCCGATTTCGACGTGCTACCGGCCCCGGTGTACTTCCGCTACTCGGAATTTGCCGCCGACAGCCGCGCCTCCCGCCATCAGCATGCCTGGGGCTCCCTGGACTACTCGGCCCGTGGCGTGATGCGCTTTGAAGTGGGCGGCAACCGGTTTATGTCGCCGCCGCAATACGCGGTGTGGATCCCGCCCAACACCCAGCACAGTTCCTACAACGCCCAGGCGATTGTCTACCGCTCGGTGTACCTGGCGCCGTCGTTGTGCGAGCTGTTGCCCAAGCAGCCCTGCACCCTGACCATCAGCAACATCCTCAAGGCGATCCTCAGTGATTTCGCCGAGCGCGACGTGAATATCCCGGCCAACGAAGCCGACGTGCGCCTGGCCCAGGTGCTGGTGGACCAACTCCAGCAGGCGCCGGTGCATGACTGTTTCCTGCCGTATGCCAGCAGCCCCGGCCTGCTCAGCGTGCTTGAAGGCATGCAGGCCGATCCTGGGGACAACCGTGCGCTGGCGCTGTGGGCGCAGCAGGTGCATGTCAGCGAGCGCACCCTGGCTCGGCAGTTTGTGCGCGAACTGGGCATGAGCTTTGGCGAGTGGCGTCAGCGCCTGCGCTTTCTGGCGGCCATCGAGGCCCTGGAAAGCACGCGCAGCGTGCAGGAAGTGGCGTTTGACCTGGGTTACAGCACCGCCTCGGCGTTTATTGCGATGTTCCAGCGCCAGGCCGGTTGTACGCCGGAGCAGTATCGACGAACGAACTTACGTAGCAGGTGAAGGTGTAACAGGCTTTGTCTACACTGCAGGGGAGGCCGCGCCCCTCGGCGTGGTAACAGGGAGAAAACTCCATGAAGATGTTGCGTATTCCGTTGTTGATGATCGGTCTGCTGCTCTGTTCCCAAGGGTTTGCGGCCACTGCCCAGCAAAACAAAATGACCACCTGCAATGCCGAAGCCTCGACCAAGACCTTGAAGGGCGACGAGCGCAAGGCCTTCATGAAAACCTGCCTCTCGGCCCCGGCCGCCAACGACGCCAAGACCCTGACCCCGCAGCAGCAAAAAATGAAGGACTGCAACGCGTCGGCAAAAACCAAGGCGCTGACCGGCGATGCGCGTAAAACCTTTATGAGCACCTGCCTCAAAGGCTGACCCGCTTAAATACCCCTGTGGGAGTGGGCTTACCCGCGATTGCGGTGTGTCAGCCGGCGAGATATCGACTGAGCCAGCGCCATCGCGGGCAAGCCCGCTCCCACAGTCGATGGCGTTTACAGCCATCAGACTTCTCGCTTGATTGTCCCAAGGCTGGCAGACTGCCCATCCTTTAACGCCGTTCGTTTAGAGGCTGTATGCCAACGTTTTCTCAGCGTCATGTGTTGTTGCTGGCCAGCTACATCATCATTTTCGGCGGCTTGTTGCTGGTCCTACCGTTAAAGCTGCTGCCCAGCCTGTTGGCCGGCCTGTTGGTTTTCGAACTGGTCAACATGCTCACCCCACAGCTGCAACGCCTGATCGAAGGCCGGCGTGCGCGCTGGCTGGCGGTGGCGTTGCTTGGCACTGTGATTGTCAGCGCGCTGACCCTGATCTTCGCTGGCGCCATCAGTTTCCTGCTGCACGAAGCGGAAAACCCCGGGGCCTCCCTCGATAAATTCATGGGCGTGGTCGACCGCGCGCGCGGCCAGTTGCCGCCGTTCCTCGACGCCTACCTGCCAGCCAGCGCCGCCGAGTTTCGCGTGGCCATCGGCGAATGGCTGAGCAAGCACCTGAGCGAACTGCAACTGGTGGGCAAAGACGCCGCCCATATGTTCGTGACCTTGCTGATCGGTATGGTCCTGGGGGCGATCATCGCCCTCCAGCGGGTGCCCGACCTGACCAAGCGCAAACCCCTGGCCGCCGCGCTGTTCGATCGCCTGCACCTGCTGGTCCAGGCCTTTCGCAACATTGTCTTCGCGCAAATCAAAATTGCCGCCCTCAACACCATCTTCACCGGGATATTCCTCGCGGTGGTGCTGCCACTGGCAGGGATCCACCTGCCGCTGACCAAGACCCTGATCGTCCTCACCTTCCTGCTGGGCCTGCTGCCGGTGATCGGCAACCTGATGTCCAACACCCTGATCACCATCGTCGCGTTGTCGGTGTCGATGTGGGTGGCGGTGGCGGCGCTGGGCTACCTGATCGTGATCCACAAGGTCGAGTACTTCCTCAATGCGCGCATCGTCGGCGGGCAGATCAGCGCCAAGTCGTGGGAGTTGCTGTTGGCCATGCTGGTGTTCGAGGCCGCCTTTGGCCTGCCGGGAGTGGTGGCGGGGCCGATCTACTATGCGTATTTGAAGAGTGAGTTGAAGCTGGGCGGGATGGTGTAGAGAGCTGCGGTAAGAGGCTGCCTTTGGTTCACACCTGTTATTTCTGACAGTAGACCCACCACGGGTTTGCTGGTCTGCTCCTGAGTGCGGAATATCATTTTTCGTTTCGACAGGAGCTAAATCATGTCTTTGCCTACGGTAGATGCCAGCAGCTTTGAAAGTCGTGTGCTCAAGGCCACGACCCCAGTGATTGTGCTGTTCAGTAATGCCAGCAAGCAATCTTCAAACAGAATGGTCGCGACACTGGAGGCTGCAGCCCGGGATCAGGGCACGGCTATTGAGTTCCTCGACAAGACGCTGGAGGTCAATGGCCCGATCGAGAAAACGCCTGCTTATGACGTGCAGTCCGCGCCAACCACGCTGTTTTTCCGGGACGGAAAATTAGTCCGTACGGTCGTCGGTTTTTATGACTATGCCGATACCTTCAAGGCATGGGTCGATCAGTTGGCCACAGGCAAGTTGTGATGAATCGCCCCGTGCCATCACGAGGCGATTTCTTCACTCAGTAGCCGTAACGCTTACTGGCCTCAATCGCCAGCCCGCTGCCGATACTGCCGAAGATGTTGCCTTCCACGTGCCGGGCATTGGGTAGCATCGCCGAGATGCTCTGGCGCAGGGCCGGGATGCCGCTGGAGCCGCCGGTGAAGAACACCGTGTCGACCTGGGCCACATCCACCGAGGCGTCGTCGAGCAGTTGGGTCACGCTGTTGCGCACCCGCTCCAGCAGGTTGTCGATGGAGGACTCGAACAGGGCTCGGCTCAGCTCCACGCTCAGGCCCGGTTCTACCCGGTCCAGCGGCACATGGCGGCTGTCGTCGTGGGTGAGGTGGATCTTGGTCTCTTCGACTTCCATGGCCAGCCAGTGGCCGGCGCGCTGTTCGATCAGCTTGAACAGGCGGTCGATGCCGCCGGTGTCTTCGATGTCGTAGCGCATGCTGCCCAGGGCCAGCTGGGATTTTTGCGAGTACACCGAGTTGATGGTGTGCCAGGTGGCCAGGTTCATATGGTGGCTGGTGGGCATGTAGGCGCCGCTTTTCATGCGGCTGCCATAGCCGAACAGCGGCATCATGCCGGCCAGCGAGAGCTGTTTGTCGAAGTCGGTACCGCCGATATGCACGCCGCCGGTGGCGAGGATGTCGTCGTGGCGGTTGTCATGCTTGCGTCGCTCGGGCGACAGGCGCACCAGGGAGAAGTCGGAGGTACCGCCGCCGATGTCGACAATCAGTACCAACTCTTCTTTTTCAATGGTGGACTCGTAGTCGAAGGCCGCGGCAATCGGCTCGTACTGGAACGAGACCTCCTTGAAACCGAGCTTGCGGGCCACGTCCACCAGGGTGTCTTCGGCCTCTTTGTCGGCCATTGGGTCGTCGTCGACGAAAAATACCGGGCGGCCCAGCACCACTTCTTCAAACTCACGGCCGGCGGTGGCTTCGGCGCGATTCTTGAGTTGGCCGATAAACAGGCCCAACAGGTCCTTGAACGGCATGGCCGTGCCCAGCACGCTGGTGTCGTGCTTGATCAGCTTGGAGCCCAGCAGGCTTTTGAGCGAGCGCATCAGGCGGCCTTCGTAGCCTTCCAGGTACTCGTGCAGCGCCAGACGGCCGTACACCGGGCGGCGTTCTTCGAAGTTGAAGAACACCACTGACGGCAGGGTGATCTTGTCGTCCTCCAGCGCAATAAGCGTTTCCATGCCGGGACGGATCCAGCCGACAGTGGAGTTGGACGTGCCGAAGTCGATGCCGCAGGCACGGGCTGGGGAGGTGTTGTTCATGTCTAACAGGTTCCGGTTAAAAAACGGCCGCGCAGTGTATGTCACTCGCGTGCAGATGCGTAGGCCGACTATCCGCTAAATACAGCAGACTTGTTACCTTGAAAGGTCGGCTCCTTGCCCCCAACTCCTGTGCATACGGTTGGTGGCTGTCGAAAGGATCAAGTTTGTCCTGCAAGCCGCCGATATTTTTCTGACGCACCTCGAATCGCCCCGCAATGCCCCGGCAGGCAGGGCCCGACTGTGCGATCTCGATAACGGATGGTGATGCCCCCATGGATTTCAAAGACTATTACAAGATTCTTGGTGTCGAGCCGACGGCCGATGACAAGCAGATCAAGGCCGCTTATCGCAAGCTGGCCCGTAAGTATCATCCCGACGTCAGCAAGGAAAAGGACGCGGAAGAGAAGTTCAAGGACGCCTCGGAAGCCTATGAAGCGCTGAAAAGTGCCGACAAGCGCGCCGAATATGACGAATTGCGCCGCTATGGCCAGCACGGTCAACCTTTCCAGGGGCCGCCAGGCTGGCAGAGCCGTGGCGGGTTCGGCGGTGGCCAGGACACGGGCGAGTTTTCGGACTTCTTCAGCTCGATCTTTGGTTCGCGTGGCAACGGCTTCGGCGGCGCTCAAGGGCGCAGCCCCGGCCGTCGCGGCCAGGATGTGGAGATGGAACTGCCGGTGTTCCTGGAAGAGACGCTGTCTACCGAGTCCAAGGCGATCAGCTTCCAGGTGCCGCAATACAATGCGGCGGGCCAGCACGTCAGCAACACCACCAAGAGCCTGAACGTGAAGATCCCGGCCGGCGTGGCCGATGGCGAGCGCATCCGCCTCAAGGGCCAGGGCGCACCGGGGATTGGTGGCGGCGCGAATGGCGACCTGTACCTGATCATCCGCTTTGCGCCGCATCCGAAGTTTGAGGTGGAAGGCGAAAACCTGGTGATTAATTTGCCGCTGGCACCGTGGGAATTGGCCCTGGGTGCAGAAGTCGCGGTGCCGACCCTGACCGGCAAGATCAACCTCAAAGTCCCGGCCGGCAGCCAGAATGGCCAGCGCATGCGGGCCAAGGGCCATGGCTTGCTGAACAAGGCCGGGCAGCGCGGGTATCTGTTTGTGCAGCTCAAGGCGGTGATGCCAAAAAGCAGCGACGAAGAGGTCAAGGCGTTGTGGCAGGAGTTGGCGAAAAAGGCCAACTTTGATCCACGGGAAACCTGGAGCCGCTGACAGCTCCCACAGGGATTGGCGGCGCCTCTCAATCTGTGTCAGGAACGCGAGTTTACTGTGGGAGCTGTCGAGCCCCGGCGAGGCTGCGATGGCGGCGGCATTGCCAGTATTGATGTTGGCTGACCCACCGCTATCGCAGCCTCGCTAAAGCTCGACAGCTCCCACAGGGATCGGCGGCGCCTCTCAATCTGTGTCAGGAACACAAGCCCAATGTGGGAGCTGTCGAGCCCCGGCGAGGCTGCGATGGCGGCGGCATTGCCAGCGTGGATGTTGGCTGAGCCACCGCTATCGCAGCCTCGCTAAAGCTCGACAGCTCCCACAGGGATCGGCGGCGCCTCTCAATCTGTGTCAGGAACACAAGCCCAATGTGGGAGCTGTCGAGCTCCGGCGAGGCTGCGATGGCGGCGGCATTGCCAGCGTGGATGTTGGCTGACCCACCGCTATCGCAGCCTCGCTAAAGCTCGACAGCTCCCACAGGGATCGGCGGCGCCTCTCAATCTGTGTCAGGAACACCAGTCCAATGTGGGAGCTGTCGAGCCCCGGCGAGGCTGCGATGGCGGCGGCATTGCCAGCGTTGATGTTGGCTGACCCACCGCTATCGCAGCCTCGCTAAAGCTCGACAGCTCCCACAGGGATTGGCGGCGCCTCTCAATCTGTGTCAGGAACACCAGTCCAATGTGGGAGCTGTCGAGCCTGGGCGAGGCTGCGATAGCGGCGGCACTGCCAGCGTTGATGCGCAGCCTCGCTATCGCTCGACACACAAAGGATTTGCGTGGCCTATCGGCGTGGCAGGACCACGGTAAACGTGGTGCCCGCCGCCTCGCTGGACGCCACTTCAATCGCGCCTCGGTGGGCCTGCACCACTTCCTTGACGATAAACAACCCCAGCCCAAGGCTGGTCGAGTTGCTGCCCAGTTCTTCAGTGGCGCTGCGCACCAGCGGGTCGAATACGGTACCCAGCGCCGCCTGGGGAATCGGCGGGCCAAAGTTGTGCATGCGTAGTTCCACGCTGTCGGCGGTGCCGTCGAGGCTCAGGGTCGGCACCTGGCCGTTGAGCCCGTGCTGTAACGCATTGCCGATCAGATTCTGCAGCAGTTGATCAATGCGCCCGCGATCCCACTGCCCTTGGGTGTCCCCGTCGGTATGCAAGTGAACCTGGCAATCCGGGCGGCCTGCGCACGCTTCGGCGATGGCCTCCCTGGCTGCATCGGCCAGGTTCATCGGTTTGGGCTCGATCGGCAGGCTGCTGCCCAGCCGGCTGCGCACAAACTCCAAGAGATCGCTGACCATCGCTCCCATATGCCGGGCGCCATTCTGGATATTGCCCACCAGGCTCAGGCCTTTGCTGTCCAGCGGGGCTTTGCGCAACAACATCTCGGTGGACATCTTCACCGCCTGCAAGGGGGCGCGCAGGTCGTGGCCGAGGATGGCGAGGAAGATATCCCGCGAGCGATTGACCTGCTCGGCGTAGGCCGCCGTGGATTCGGCCAGGGCTTCGTCGATGGCTTCGTTGAAGCGGATCATGTCCTGGAAATAGGTCAGCTCTGGCGATTCCAGGTGATTGACCCACAGGCGGATCACGCAAGCGCGCAGGTGGCGGAACTCGGAGGTCATCTGTACCAGGTCAAAGCCAACGGTATGGCGCAGCTCGCCATGGCTGGCGGCGGCTTCGTCCAGGCTCGGGGTTTTTTCCAGGCCTTCGCCCTTGGCCTTGGCCGCCTGTTCGCTGGCGCTCTGGCGGGTGTTCATGTCCCGCGCAGCGGCCAGCAGGATGGAGTGCGCGTGGTCGCGCAGTTGCGTGCGGTTCAGGGTTTCGGCGGCCGGGGTCAAGGTTTCGGCAAACTGTTCCCATTCATCGACGATCCGGTCGGCATGTAACACGATGAATTCGGATAGGCGCATAGCCAGGTTCCCAAGTGCAAGACAGTGAAGAAGCGTGGCGCATCGTAGCGCCTTACACCTCTTCGCTTCACTGGCACGGCGGGTATCTGCCGATGAACGGTCAGAACAGGAAGTAACGCTGGGCCATCGGCAGCACGTCCGCCGGCTCGCACCACAACAGTTCGCCATCGGCCTTGACCTGGTAGGTCTGCGGGTCTACGTCGATGTCTGGCAGGTAGTCGTTGTGGATCAGGTCGGTCTTCTGCACCTGGCGGCACCCCTTGACCACGGCGATCTGCTTCTTCAGGCCCAACGCCTGCGGCAGGCCCTCGGCCAGCGCCGCCTGGCTGATAAACGTCAGGCTGGTGGCGTGCAGCGAGCTGCCGAAGCTGGCGAACATCGGGCGGTAGTGCACCGGCTGCGGGGTGGGGATCGAGCCGTTGATATCGCCCATCAGGCTGGACGCAATTGCTCCGCCCTTGAGGATCAACGTGGGCTTGATACCGAAGAACGCCGGGCGCCACAACACCAGGTCGGCCCATTTGCCGACTTCGATGGAGCCCACTTCATGGCTGATACCGTGGGTGATCGCCGGGTTGATGGTGTACTTGGCGATATAGCGCTTGGCGCGGAAGTTGTCATTGCCCTCGCCGTCGCCGGGCAGCGGCCCGCGCTGTTTCTTCATCTTGTCGGCGGTTTGCCAGGTGCGCATGATCACTTCGCCTACGCGGCCCATGGCTTGGCTGTCGGAGCTGATCATCGAAAAGGCGCCGAGGTCATGCAGGATGTCTTCGGCGGCTATGGTCTCGCGGCGGATGCGGCTTTCGGCGAAGGCCACGTCCTCGGCAATGCTTGGGTCGAGGTGATGGCAGACCATCAGCATGTCCAGGTGTTCGTCGATGGTATTGCGGGTGAACGGCCGGGTCGGGTTGGTGGAGCTGGGCAGCACGTTAGGAAAGCCGCAGGCCTTGATGATATCCGGCGCATGCCCGCCGCCGGCACCCTCGGTGTGATAGGTGTGGATGGTGCGGCCCTTGAGGGCGGCGAGGGTGGTTTCGACAAAGCCCGACTCGTTGAGCGTGTCGCTGTGGATTGCCACCTGCACGTCGTACTCGTCGGCCACGCTCAGGCAGTTGTCGATGCTGGCCGGGGTGGTGCCCCAGTCTTCATGCAGCTTCAAGCCAATCGCCCCAGCCTTGACCTGCTCGATCAAAGGCTCGGGCAGGCTGGCGTTGCCCTTGCCGGTAAAGCCCAAGTTCATCGCAAACGCGTCGGCTGATTGCAGCATGCGCGCCAGGTGCCACGGGCCGGAGGTGCAGGTGGTGGCGTTGGTACCGGTGGCCGGGCCCGTGCCGCCGCCGATCATGGTGGTGACGCCACTGGTCAGCGCCTCTTCGATCTGCTGCGGGCAAATGAAGTGCACATGGGTGTCGATGCCGCCGGCGGTGAGGATCATGCCTTCGCCGGCAATCACTTCGGTGCTGGCGCCGATGGCCAGGGTCACGCCGGGCTGGATATCCGGGTTGCCGGCCTTGCCGATCCCGGCGATGCGGCCATTTTTCAGGCCGACGTCGGCCTTGACGATGCCCCAGTGGTCGATGATCAGCGCGTTGGTGATCACTGTGTCGACCACCTCGGCGGCCAGCAGTTGGCTCTGGCCCTGGCCGTCCCGGATGACCTTGCCGCCGCCGAACTTCACTTCTTCGCCGTAGGTGGTGAAGTCCTGTTCGACTTCGATCCACAGCTCGGTATCGGCCAGGCGGACCTTGTCGCCGACGGTGGGGCCGAACATGTCGGCGTAGGCTTGGCGGCTGATTTTCATTGGGGTGTCCTGAAAAATTTGTGTTGATCGTTCCCACGCTCTGCGTGGGAATGCATCCGCTGACGCTCTGCGTCACGACGTTAAGAGCGGGACGCGGAGCGTCCCAGGCGGCGTTCCCACGCGGAGCGTGGGAACGATCAGTCAGTCGAGGTCGCCCATGATCCGTCCGGCAAAGCCAAACACCCGGCGCAACCCTGCCAGCTCCACCAACTCCACCTCGCGACTCTGCCCCGGTTCAAAGCGCACCGCCGTGCCCGCCGGGATGTTCAGGCGCATGCCGCGGCTGAGGGCGCGGTCAAAGGTCAGCGCGTCGTTGGTCTCGAAAAAATGGTAATGGGAGCCGACCTGGATCGGCCGGTCGCCACTGTTGGCCACGCTCAGGCTCAATGTGCGCCGGCCCACATTCAATTCGATGTCGCCAGGCTGGATCTGGAATTGGCCAGGAATCATGCAGGTTGCCCCAGGGTCTTGTAGTAGATGGCGGTCGGGCTGTAGCGCCCGTCCGGGCTTTGGCAGTAGTCCGGCAGCTCGCCGATTTTGGTGTAGCGTAGGGCCTGGTAGAAGGCTTCGGCGGGGGAGCCGGCTTCGGTGTCCAGGTACAGCAGGCCGCGCTTGTGCTGGCGCGCGCACAGCTCCAGGGCGCTCATCAATTGCTGGCCGAGGCCGTGGCGCCGGGCGTCATTGCGCACCAATAGTTTCTGCACCTCGGCACGGTTGAGGCCATTGGCTTTCTGGCACAGCGCCAGTTGCACACTGGCCAGGACTTGCTCATTACGCACCACCACCCACAGCAACACGCTGGCGTCCTCGACGCCGGCTTGTACGCCATCGAAGTAGCTGCGCGCCTGGGCCGCGTCGAGGTCGGCCATGAAGCCTACCGATGCGCCGTGCTGCACGGCGTCCAGCAACAACTCAATCAAGCCCTGGCGGTAATGGGCAAAACTTTCGGCATTCACTCGACGCAGTTGGGCAGCGTTCATCGCTATTACTCCTTGTGAACCGCCGGCGGCTGGGCGCCAGGGTTGAGCAGCAGTTGCATAAAGGTCAGGTCCAGCCAGCGGCCAAACTTGGTGCCTACCTGGGCCATCTGCCCGGTGACACTGAAGCCCAGGCGCTCATGCAGGCGGATCGAGGCCTGGTTGCCGCTTTCGATGGCGGCGACCATCACGTGTTTGTCACAGGCCCTGGCGCGTTCGATCAGTGCCTGCATCAGCAAGGGGCCAAGGCCTTTGCCGCGTTGGTCGTTGCGCACGTACACCGAATGTTCGACGGTGTGGCGAAAACCGTCGAAGGGCCGCCAATCGCCGAACGAGGCATAGCCGACCACTTTCTCGGCTTCCACCGCCACCAGGATCGGATAGCACTGCGCCTGGCGCGCACTGAACCAGGCCTGGCGATTGCCCAGGTCCACGGGTTGGTCGTTCCAGATGGCGGTGCTGTTGAGCACGGCATCGTTGTAGATATCGCAGATGGCCGGCAGGTCGCCGTGTACCGCGTCACGAATCAGCAAGGACATGGCCGGGCCTCAGGCGATGGGTTGGTGGACGGTCACCAGTTTGGTGCCGTCCGGGAAAGTGGCTTCAACCTGGATATCCGGGATCATCTCCGGGATGCCTTCCATCACTTGCTCGCGACTGAGCAGGGTGGTGCCAAAGTGCATCAGGTCAGCCACGGTGCGCCCGTCGCGCGCGCCTTCAAGCAGGGCGGCGGAGATATAGGCGATGGTTTCCGGGTAATTGAGCTTCACCCCGCGCGCCAGGCGGCGCTCGGCCACCAGGCCTGCGGTGAAGATCAGCAGTTTGTCTTTTTCCCTTGGGGTCAGGTCCATGGTCAGCAGTCCGTCATAAAAAGCATTCTAAAAAACACCGAAGATTCATTGTGGGAACCCGCTCCCACACAAGCCCGGTTCCACCTTCATGTGTTCCAAATTCTTGGAGGTACAGCCTCACGCCCCAGCAGTGCCGGGCGCAACAGTCGCCATAAATCAATCAACCACGCCCGCGCCAGCAGGGTCTCGCTGGCCAGGCAGCGCGCCACCAGCAAGCCCGGCAACTGGGTCAGGTCGCCGCGTACTGCATGGGGCAGGGCGCGACACTGTTCCAGCAGTTCACTGTCGATTTCACCGGTCACCAGCAAGGTGGCAAACACCGGCTGGCCATCCAGGCCGATCGGCGAGTCGAGTAGGCCGTCGTCGCCGACGATGCGCTGGCGCTCATGCCAGAGCAACTGGCCGTCGCGGCGGATGTCCAGGTGCGACTGGAAGTGCCCGCGCTCGAAACGCTCGCCACTGGCCGGGCGCCCCAGCGCCACCACATCCCAGTACAACAGCCGGGCGTCGCCGTGCAGGTCGATGCGGGTGCTGAGTTCGGCCTGGGCCGCACTGAACACGATGGTTTCCTGGGGCAGCCACTCCAGGGTGGCGCCGGCCTCGACCGTCAAAGCCACCTGCTGATAGGCCGGCCCGCTGGCGCGGTACCACTTGGCGGCGCCGGGGCTGGTCAATTGCGCCCACGCGCCCTCAGCCAGGTGGGCGGTGATCTCCAGGCGATCCCCTCCGGCAATCCCGCCCGGCGGGTGCACGATGATGTGCTGGCACACCTCGGGGCCTTCGGCGTACAGGTGCTTTTGCACCCGCAGCGGGCCCAGGTGGCGGCGCATCACCGGGCGTGTGCTGGCGCCGAAGCGTGCATAGCCCAACTCCAGCGCGGCGTGCCAGCTGGGGGTGAACAGGGCGGTGGGGGCAGGAACGGTCATGGTCAGGGCTTAATCAACGGGACGCTACAGATTAGATGGTAACCAGGCCGCGTACACCGTCGGCCTCCATATTTTCACCACGGCCCTGCTGGACGATCTCACCCCGGGACATCACCAGGTATTGATCGGCCAGTTCGGCGGCAAAATCGTAGAACTGTTCCACCAGCAAAATTGCCATGTCGCCGCGCTCGGCGAGCTTCTTGATCACCGCGCCGATCTCCTTGATCACCGACGGCTGGATACCTTCGGTGGGCTCATCGAGGATCAACAGGCGCGGACGGCTGGCCAGGGCGCGCCCGATGGCCAGTTGTTGCTGTTGCCCACCGGACAGGTCGCCACCGCGCCGGTGCTTCATTTGCAGCAGCACCGGGAACAGCTCGTAGATAAACGCCGGGACTTCCCTGGCTTCGCTGCCGGGAAAACGCGAGAGGCCCATCAGCAGGTTTTCTTCCACCGTCAGCCGGCTGAAAATCTCGCGGCCCTGGGGCACGTAGGCGATGCCGGCGTGTACCCGCTGGTGCGGCTTGAAGCCGGTGATGGCCTTGCCTTCCCAGTTCACCGCGCCTTCCTTGGCGGGCAGCAGGCCCATCAGGCATTTGAGCAGGGTGGTCTTGCCCACACCGTTACGGCCGAGCAGGCAGGTGACTTCACCGACTTTCACGTCGAACGAAAGGCCGCGCAGGATGTGGCTGCCGCCGTAGTACTGGTGCAGTTTGTCGACTTGCAACATGTTCAAACTCTCCTCAAATCCCCTGTGGGAGCTGGCTTGCATCTGGCCTAGCGACCGAGGTACACCTCGATCACCCGCTCGTTTTCCTGCACCTGCTCCAGCGACCCTTCGGCCAGCACGCTGCCCTGGTGCAGCACCGTCACATGGTCGGCAATCGAGCCGACAAAGCCCATGTCGTGCTCCACCACCATCAGCGAATGCTTGCCCGCCAGGCGCTTGAACAGTTCGGCGGTGAACTCGGTCTCGGCGTCGGTCATGCCGGCCACGGGCTCGTCGAGCAGCAACAGTTGCGGGTCTTGCATCAGCAGCATGCCGATCTCCAGGAACTGCTTCTGGCCGTGGGACAGCAAACCGGCCGGGCGCTGTACCGACGTGGTCAGGCGAATAGTGTCGAGCACCTCCTCAATGCGGTCTTTCTGTTCACCGCTCAGACGCGCGCGCAGGCTGGCCCACACCGATTTGTCGGTCTTCTGTGCCAGCTCCAGGTTCTCGAACACGCTCAGGGCCTCGAACACCGTGGGCTTCTGGAACTTGCGGCCGATACCGGCCTGGGCGATCTGCACTTCGCTCATGCGCGTCAGGTCCAGGGTTTCACCGAACCACGCCTTGCCGTGGCTGGGGCGGGTCTTGCCGGTGATGACGTCCATCAGCGTGGTCTTCCCCGCGCCGTTGGGGCCGATGATGCAGCGCAATTCGCCGACGCCGATGTACAGGTTCAAGTCGTTGAGGGCCTTGAAACCATCGAAGCTGACGCTGATATCTTCCAGGGTCAGGATCGTGCCATGGCGGGTATTGAGGCCCTTGCCGGCGGCCTGGCCGAGGCCGATGGCGTCGCGGCTGGTGCCCTGGTCGCGGTTCGGTTCGATGATCGGTTCGAGCATGAACTGGTCGGTTGCCGTGACTCTCATTGTTCGCCCCTTTTCTTCAGCAGGCCGATGATGCCCTTGGGCAGGTACAGGGTGACGATAATGAACAGTGCCCCCAGGAAGAACAGCCAGTACTCCGGGAAGGCCACGGTGAACCAGCTCTTCATACCGTTGACCACGCCTGCACCCAGCAGTGGGCCGATCAGTGTGCCGCGCCCGCCCAGGGCCACCCATACGGCGGCTTCGATGGAGTTGGTCGGCGACATTTCGCTGGGGTTGATGATGCCCACTTGCGGCACGTACAGCGCCCCGGCGAGGCCGCACAGCACCGCGCTCAACACCCACACAAACAGCTTGAAGCCACGCGGGTCATAGCCGCAGAACATCAGACGGTTTTCCGCGTCGCGCAGGGCCGTCAGCACCCGCCCGAACTTGCTCCGGGCCAGGCGCCAGCCGATAAACAGGCTGCCCACCAACAGCAGCACCGTGGCCAGGAACAGCACCGCGCGGGTACCGGGCTCGGTGATACCGAAGCCCAGGATGCTGCGGAAGTTGGTAAAGCCGTTATTGCCGCCAAAGCCGGTCTCGTTGCGGAAAAACAACAGCATCCCGGCAAAGGTCAGGGCCTGGGTCATGATCGAGAAATACACGCCCTTGATCCGCGAGCGAAAGGCAAAAAAGCCGAACACCAGCGCCAGCAAACCCGGGGCCAACACCACCAGGCACAAGGCCCAGAGGAAGTGCTGGGTGCCGAGCCAATACCACGGCAGTTCGGTCCACGACAGGAAGGTCATGAACGCCGGCAACTCGCTGCCGGCGGCCTGGCGCATCAGGTACATGCCCATGGCATAACCGCCTAGGGCAAAAAACAGGCCGTGCCCCAGGGACAACATACCGGCGTAGCCCCACACCAGGTCCAGGGCCAGGGCGACGATGGCGTAGCAGAGGATCTTGCCCACCAGCGTCAGGGTGTAGGCCGAGACATGCAATGCGTTATCGGCAGGCAGCAGCGACAGCAGCGGCAACGCCAGCAGCACGGCGAGGATCACCACACCCACCGCGATCGTTACCTTGGGGCCGGCCTTTTGCGCGGCTGTAAGCATCAATGGCTGGTTCATCAGTCGATCACCCGTCCTTTCAGTGCGAAGAGTCCTTGCGGGCGTTTCTGGATAAACAGAATGATCAGCGCGAGGATCAGGATCTTGCCGAGTACGGCACCGATCTGCGGTTCGAGAATCTTGTTGGCGATCCCCAGGCCAAAGGCGGCCATGACGCTGCCGGCCAACTGGCCGACCCCGCCGAGCACCACCACCAGGAACGAGTCGATGATGTAGCTCTGGCCCAGGTCTGGGCCGACGTTGCCGATCTGGCTCAGGGCCACGCCACCTAAGCCGGCGATACCCGAGCCGAGGCCAAAGGCGAGCATGTCCACACGCCCGGTGGGCACGCCGCAGCAGGCGGCCATGTTGCGGTTCTGGGTCACGGCACGCACGTTGAGGCCCAGGCGGGTCTTGTTCAGCAGCAGCCAGGTCAGCACCACCACGCACAACGCAAAGCCGATGATCACGATGCGGTTGTACGGCAGCACCAGGTTGGGCAGCACCTGGATCCCGCCCGACAGCCAGGCCGGGTTGGCCACTTCGACGTTCTGTGCACCGAACAGCAGGCGCACCAGTTGGATCAGCATCAGGCTGATGCCCCAAGTGGCGAGCAAGGTTTCCAGGGGGCGGCCGTAGAGGTGACGGATCACCGTGCGTTCCAGGGCCATGCCGATGCCGGCGGTGACAAAAAACGCCACCGGCAGCGCGATCAACGGGTAGAACTCGATTGCCTGAGGCACGTAGCGCTGCATCAGCAACTGCACCACGTAGGTGGAGTAGGCACCGAGCATCAACATCTCGCCGTGGGCCATGTTGATCACCCCGAGCAAGCCGAAGGTGATCGCCAGGCCCAGGGCCGCCAGCAGCAGGATCGAACCCAGGGACATGCCGCTGAAGGCTTGCCCGAGGATCTCGCCCACCAGCAACTTGCGCTTGACCTGGGCCAGGCTGGTTTCGGCGGCGGTGTGCACCCCGGCATCGGTTTCCACGCCGGGCGCCAGCAAGGCTTCCAGGCGCGTGCGGGCGAGCGGGTCGCCGGTGCTGCCAAGCAGGCGCACGGCAGCCAGGCGCACGGCCGGATCGGGGTCGACCAGTTGCAGGTTGGCGAGGGCCAGGCTCAGGGCACTGTGGACGTCGTCGTCGGCTTCGCTGGCGAGTTGCTGGTCGAGGAATTTCAGTTGCGCAGGCTGCGCGCTTTTTTGCAGGGTCCGCGCAGCGGCCAGGCGCACCGTGGGATCGGCGGCGAGCAGTTGTTGGCTGGCCTGCACATTGTCGATCAGGCCGCGCAGGCGGTTGTTCAGGCGCACGGTCTTGGGTTCGCCGTTGACCGTGAGTTGGCCTTGTTGCAGGGCGTTGACCAACTCGATGCGCGCCGGGTCAGGCTGGGCGGCCCAGTCCTGCAACAGCTTGGCTTGTTGGCTCGGGTTGGCGGCGAGGAAGTCTTCGGCATCACCGGCGTGTGCGGCCAGGGGCAGCAACAGCAGGCAGGCCAGGAGGAAGCGGTGGAGGGCAGTGGGCATAAACAAATGTCCTGGTCATGCGCGGACTAGGTTTATGTGGGAGCGGCGATTCGACCTGCTCCCACATTTGATCTGTGGTGCGGTTTAGTTGCTCTTCACCGCGTGATCCGGCTTCTTGTCATTGCCAGGGATGTACGGGCTCCACGGCTGGGCACGGATCGGCCCTTCGGTCTGCCACACCACCGAGAACTGGCCGTCGGACTGGATCTCGCCAATCATCACCGGCTTATGCAGGTGGTGGTTGGTCTTGTCCATGGTCAGGGTGTAGCCCGACGGTGCCGCAAAAGTCTGGCCGGCCAGGGCTTCGCGCACCTTGTCGACGTCGGTGGACTTGGCTTTCTCAGCGGCCTGCGCCCACATATGGATGCCGACGTAGGTGGCTTCCATCGGGTCGTTGGTCACCGCTTTATCGGCGCCCGGCAGGTTGTGTTTCTTGGCGTAGGCTTTCCAGTCGGCGACGAACTTGGCGTTGACCGGGTTTTCTACCGACTGGAAGTAGTTCCACGCCGCCAGGTTGCCCACCAGCGGCTTGGTGTCGATGCCGCGCAGTTCTTCTTCGCCCACCGAGAACGCCACCACCGGCACCTCGGTCGCCTTCAGGCCCTGGTTGGCCAGCTCCTTGTAGAACGGCACGTTGGAGTCGCCATTGACCGTGGAGACCACGGCGGTCTTGCCGCCCGCCGAGAACTTTTTGATGTTGGCCACGATGGTCTGGTAATCGCTATGGCCGAACGGGGTGTAGACCTCTTCGATGTCCTTGTCGGCCACGCCTTTGGAGTGCAGGAACGCACGCAGGATCTTGTTGGTGGTGCGCGGGTACACGTAGTCGGTGCCCAGCAGGAAGAAACGCTTGGCGCTGCCGCCTTCTTCGCTCATCAGGTATTCCACCGCCGGGATCGCCTGCTGGTTCGGCGCGGCGCCGGTGTAGAACACGTTGGGCGACATCTCTTCGCCTTCGTATTGCACCGGGTAGAACAGCAGGCCGTTGAGTTCTTCGAACACCGGCAGCACCGATTTACGCGACACCGAGGTCCAGCAGCCGAACACCACCGCGACCTTGTCCTGCGTCAGCAACTGTCGGCCCTTCTCGGCGAACAGCGGCCAGTTGGAGGCCGGGTCGACCACCACCGCTTCGAGCATCTTGCCGTTCACTCCGCCCTTGGCGTTGATCTCGTCGATGGTCATCAGCGCCATGTCCTTGAGGGACGTTTCGGAAATGGCCATGGTCCCGGACAGCGAATGCAGGATGCCGACCTTGATGGTCTCGGCGGCCTGGACGGTCCAGGTCAGGCCCATGGCGGCAATGGATGCCGACAGAGTGAAAGCCTTGATCAAGCTGCGACGCTTCATGGTGCGATCTCCAGAACTGATTATTTTCATGAGGGCAGATAGGGGCATTGCTGGAGCGTTTGCAAAGGCTGTGCCTAGTGCCTGCACCGCGCGGCTGCAGGGGCTATCGACTGGGTGGGCAAGGCACGCTGCACCAAGTGAGGGCCTGTTTTGCATGCTGGTGCGTGACGCGCGCCCGAATAGGGCAGGGCGCGACGGCAGATAACTATCTAGCGCCCCCTGCCTGGCCGCAGCGGTGATTATTTGGCTGGTTGTGTGGCCAGCGTCTGGCCACAGCGATTATCCAATTGGAGGGGATGTCATGGAGCGACCTAAACGCGGCTGGTTCGGGGGCGGTTTGCAGTCAGATGCGGTGCTGCCGCCAGTGGGGCCGGCCTTTGCCAGCATGGATGATGCGGCTCGTTATGCTCATCAGCAGATTGGTCGGCGGCGGGATGTGGAGTACGGCGGAGTGATTCTGGAGAGCCTGGCGGATGGTTACTTTCATTCCACCGAGCCCATCGCCGGGGAGCGCAATAGTTTCGATCACTGGAAGGTACTGAAAGTCGACAGCAATGGGCAGTACCTGGCCCCGGAAGGCTATCGGTGTGTGGCCGACTACCACTCTCACCCCGATCTGTTCGATGAGTTCGAAGCCAATAATCCGCAGTTTTCCGATCGTCAGGTCCGGGCGCTGAACGGCTTTTTTTCGGACATTGATCTGGCCATCAATATTCTGGAGCGCGGTTTTTTCTCTGCGTCCTATCTGTCCGCTCCCGACGGGGCGCTGCTCAAGCATGTCACCAGCGGCTCGGAAGAGGAGCGCCGTTTCGGGGTCTGGCTTGATCAAAAGCTGCACTTCAATCATGAGGACGGGATCCCCGACAACAAACCGGAAAGCCTTATCAAGAAGGTGCTCAGTGTCAGCCAACTGTCCTTTGTGGTGTCCAGTCCCTTGTGGGGCGGTTCGGTGGGCACCGTTCCCAAGCAGTGGCAGGCGTATTCACCCTTTGCCTCACACACCTACGACCTGCCTGCCTGCGGGCCTGTCCAGGCGGGACTGACGGCTGCGTTGGCGGTGCTGCAGGCGCGCAGCCCCCAGCGGACACGGCCGGTGTTTATCCTCAAGCACGTCGACAAAGAAGACTATGTGCTGAGCGAACCCCAGGCCGATGGCGCACCGGCGCTGTCGGTTCAACAGCTCTTCCCGCGCACCCCGGATGGCAAGCGCGTGGTGCACGACCATTTTCATTGGGTCGGGGTCTATCTGGGAAAAAACCCGACGCCAGTGCGGCTCGCCGCCCTGGAACCCTGGCTGTACCGTAACTTCTTTACTCCGCTTGAGCTGGCGACCCAGCTTTATCAGGGGCACCAGGCCACGGATTTACTGGGGCCGGGGCGCCAGCTGTGGTTCTATCGCAACCTCAACGATGGCGCGTTGTTGCGATACACCTGTGGGTTTTCGGCGGCTGAGACGGAGCTTTTTCGCGTCGAGCCCAGCGGGCGGGTGGTGGATAACCAGATTGATTCGGCGCTGCTTGCCGGCACGTTGCGGCCGCGGGATTTTGTGCTGCGCGTGGCAGCGGCCGGGCATTTGGCGGTGATCCGGGCAGGGAAGATCTGGGACAAGGTTGGCCCGGTCGATGGGCACTGGCGTGCTTGTTCGTTGATTCCCAAGCCCGTCTTGAGCCCGCCTTTTGCCACGGCCGACGATGCTGCCCGCTGGGCCCACAATCGGATCGGCGAGCGGCGTGACAAGGAGTATGGCGGCGCGGTACTGAAACAGGGCGGGCGTTATTTCGCCACTGAGCCGGTGGCCGGTGCGTCCATTCAGTTTGATTTCCGCACCATGATGGCCACCGACGAGCATGACTACTTCATTGCACCGTCGCCCTATGACTGCCACGCCTTCTACCATTCGCATCCGGCAGGCTCCGCTGGGGAACAACAGCTGCACGAACAGTTTTCCGCCGACCAGGTCAGGGTGTTTATCAGCTTTTTCTCGTCGGCCGACCAGGCGTTTATCATCGGTAACCGCGAGTTCGCCCCGGCCCACTATCTCTCGGGGCCGGAGGGCTCTTTGCTCAAGTACATGAGCAGCGGCTCGGCAGCGGAGCAGAAGCTGCTCAAGCAACTGACCGGCGAGCTGGAGATCGAGCCATTCACTGACTTTGAAGGGGCCATCTGGGGCTTTGCGGATGTTGGAGACCTGCGGGTGGTTTTGCCCGATCGTGTCTGGGGCGGTGCTCGCGGTCGGATATCCAGAGGCTGGCGTCTCGGCAACCCGGTCGCCCCCGCCGGCAGTGTGCAGGAACAGCCGTTCTTTACGCCGGTCGCCGGCATGGGGCATGTGGCGGCGCTGATCGCCCTGAATAATCTCGACTCGCTGCCGCCTGCTGCATACCAGGGGTTTGTCCTCAAGCATCAGACCCGCTCGTCGTATGTCGCGACGTTACCGGTGGCGGCGGGCTCGACCCTGGCAAGCCTGTTCCCGACCCGCGCTGACGGTCAGCCGAAATTGCTCTCTAACTATCGGGTGGTCGGCGTCTACCGGAACGCACCGTGCTTCGAGCCCGGGCAATTGCCGGCCAGCGAAGCCTGGTTGTACAAGCGCTTTGCCAGCCCGGCGCTGTGGGTGGACGCCATGACTCAGGCCATCGCCACCTTCGGCCTGCAAATCGCCGGACTGGGGTTCAAGCTGTATCTGCAGACCGCCGACAACGCGCTGCTGCATTGGCAGGTGCCGAGTGCGCAGACCGCCAACGAACTGTTCAGCGTGGCGGGCCAGGCAGTCACCGACAACGGCAACCAGGCCGCCTTGCGCGATGGCTCGCTGACCCCGCGCGAGTTCGTGCGCCGGGTTATCCGTGCTGGCGAGTTGGTGGTGCTTCAGCAGGGCGGGTTGTGGAACGTCCTGGGGCCGATGCATGACCTTGAGCAACTGCCGTTGGGCTCGGGCGCCATGGTGCTCAGTGCCTCGTTCCTGACGGCCGATGACGCCGCACGCCATGCCCACGAGAAGATCGGCTTTCGCCGTGGGACCGCCCTGGGTGGCTACCTCCTCAAGAAGACCGACGGGCGGTTTGTGTTCACTGATCCGGTGAGCATCCACGGTGACGGCTTTGCCTCCGACCTGCTGCTGCCGACACAGGGCAGTGGCTTGCTGGTGCCCCCGGCGGGTTATGAAATTCATGCCCGCTACGCCTCCCATGCGGCTTTGTCCTTGAGTGACCTGGGGCGCCAGCGGCGTCTTGGCTGGACCCTTGCCGACCTGGAGGTGAATATCACGATGTTCTCGGACAGGGAGATCCGCTCGGTGATCGAATCCCGGCAGCCGGCCTATCTGAGCGGGTCGCCGAACAACCTGATCGGCTACACCCCCAGTGGCTCGGCCAATGAATTGCTGGTGCTCAACAACACCACCCGCGAGCCGGGCCAGCATGGGTATTTCGAACGGTTGGAAAGCGGCAAGCTCAAGCCGGTGGACATTGTCAGCCGCCTGGCGGAGGCGGGCAATCTGCAGGTGCTGATTCGCAGCCAGTTGTGGGGGCCGCGTGGCAAGGTCTACAACGACTGGACGCCCAACTTCGAGTACGCCGAAGTGGATCTGCAAGCCCCGGCGTTTGGTGCGATTTTCAACAGCCAGGACGCGGCGGCACTCAACGCCCACGTTCGCTGGTACGGCAGGAACCTGGATGCCCAGGGAGGGGCGGCCTACATCCTCAAACACCCGCAACGCGATGAATTCGTGGTCAGTGAACTGTTGCCGGTCAAGCCGGACGGGCGTTGGTTGAGTGATTCCACCCGAGGCGCCGGGTATCTGGCCGGTGGCGATTTCGCCAAGGGGTTTGTCCTGGTGGGCCTGCTGTATTCACAGCAATGGCTGCCCGTGGGGCTATCCACGACAGAGGCCTGGCTGACGAGTTTTTTTGTCACGCCCGAGGTGTTGTTGCGTGCTGAAGAGGATGCCCGGAATTTACCGCGGTCTTCCACCACTCCCGTGCTGCCGGTGTATTTTTCGACGTTGGACGGGGCCTTGTTGCGGTATCAGCCCCAGGCTTCGTCATTGCTCAAGCAGAGTAGTGGCGGGGACGGTGTGACGATCCAGGGCATGAGCCTGCGCAATGGCTCCCTGGATACCCGCCGCTATATTTCGCTGATTGCCAAGGCCGGAGACTTGCGGGTGTTGTACAGCAGCCAGTGCTGGGACCGACGGGGCCCGGTGAGCGAAAACGCTGTGTTATGGCGGCCCTATAGGAACTTTATCCGTCGTCGCCTGGGGCCGGCTTTCCAGGAGCAGGATGATGCGGTGCGGCATGTGCGCTCGCAGCTGAGCAATCACGATAACGGAGGGATGGGGGGGGTGATCCTCAAACGCCCTGACGGCCTGTTCGTGGCGACCGAACCGTTGAGGGTGCCTCGGGAAGATTTCGATCCCAAGTGGATCCTGCCGGATGAAGTGGTCGCCTCCGGGGGCTTTCCGGCGGGGCACACGATTGTCGCGCGCTACCGCACCAGCCCGGTGCGGGAGTTGCCGTTTGCTCTGGAGGTCACGCAAAAAAACGTCTATCGCAACATGCTCTCCACCCGGGTGATCAGTTCATCGTTGCAGTCCCCGGACACGCGCCTGACCCGTGAGTATCTATTGGGCAGTGACGGCTGTGTGCTCAGTTACACCCGAAGCCATACAGTCCTGGAGGATGAGCTGAAAAAGGCCTTGCTGCCGTTGAAGCTCGAACGGGCGGAACTGTTGGATAACCTTGTCGAGCGCCAGATGCGCGATGGCACGCTGACCCCGGTCGAGTTTGTTTCCCGGTTGGGCCAGGCCGGTGTATTGCGGGTCGTGGAGGGGAGCCAGGTGTGGGGTCTGCCCCGCAGGATCAGCACCCCGTTCATTGCCAACCTCGACCGACCTGAGCCGTTATTGATCAGGAACTCGCTGGCCGATCCGCCGTTCAGCCCGGTCTTCACTCAGGAACAGGATGCCGTGCGCTATGCCCATGAGCACTGCAGGCACGGCGAAAGCCTGCAGTTCGGCTACATCTTCAAGTCGCACAGATCGGGGCATTACATGGTCAGTCTGCCGCTGGTGCGCCAGAGCTATCGCGACTACAACCAGGTTTTCCCCCAGGGCCTGTTTCCCCAGGGCTATACGCTCGAAGGTTTCTACCTCTGTGCTACCCGGGAGGTTCTGACAGCGGAGGATGACCCGTTGCATCAGGCGTTCTTTCTGCCCTCGGATATTGATACGGGGATACGCTTCTCCATTCACGGGCTCAAGGACAAAAAACTAACGTTTTACCTGTCGTGCCTGGACGGCGCGCTGCTCAGGTATCAGTACCTTGGCACTGATGAGCAACTGGACACCCTGAGCACGCTACAGACCCTGCGTTTGCAGCTACTGCAGGGGGGCGCCCGCATGCTCGACTACGTGCGCAGCCTGATTGCCCGAGGCAATCTGGATATATTGATCGAGGGCCGTGTCTGGTCCGGCACTGTGCGGGTCGCCGCCGATTGGCGACCCGGTACGGGGGAAGGCTTTTTTGCAACCTGGCAGGCTTGTGGCCCGCTCTTTTCCCTTGCCGACGATGCAGCGCGCTCTATCCATCGCAGGCTCGCGCCGTATCGGGGGCGGGAGTACCTGGCCGCCGTATTGGGTAACCCCACGCGCACCTCGTTTGTCGGCACGCAACCATTGGCGGCCGGGCTCGATACGGCGCAGCAACTGGCACTTTTCTACACGGGGCCCGACGGGCCGGTACAGCCTCTGGTACAGCCGGTGGGCCGCCCGGTGCCGTTACCCGTGTTCCCATCGCGCTATGAAGTGGTCGCTGCCCAGCTTGTCTATAAAAGCATGCCGTCTACTCAAAGCAGTGATCCCAAGGAACAGAGGCTGATCAACAACTTTGTCGGCCCGACCCTCCTCGGATTCTATCTGCGCGTGGTACGTGCCCATGCGCAACGGCCAGCCAGCGTTTATCTGTCGGTTCGCGAAGGGGCGCTCCTCAAATACATCCCGAGTTTTTCCAGGATGGAAGAGGAAGTCATGGTGTTGGGCACCGGTCTTCAGCCCAGTGTCTTCTTGAAACGCGTGACCAGTAGCGGCGAGCTTTTTGTACTGGAGCGGGATGCCTTATGGCGGTACGAGGGACGCCTGTCAGACGCTCAGGTCGATACCCGCGACGACACGCAAACCGAAGAAATCCAGATGGATGAAGCGTTGAGGATACGCGACCGCGATGAGTTGTAAGGGCGAGGGTCAACCTGCCGATACGCCGCCGGTCGATGAGTGTTGAGGAGGCCTAGCGCCTGCGCATCAGGCCAATAAAAAACAGCCCGCCAATCGCCGCCGTGGCCACGCCTATCGGCAGGTCTTCGGGGGCGATCAGGGTGCGCGCGGCGACGTCCACCCAGACCAGGAACAGGCTGCCCACCAGCACGCACACCGGCAATAAGCGCCGGTGCTCGGCGCCCACCAGGCGCCGGGCGATATGCGGCACCATCAGCCCGACAAAGCCGATAGAGCCGCTGATCGACACCAGTACGCCGGTCATCAGCGAGGCAATCAAAAACACCCGCAGCCGTACCGTGCGGGCATTCAGGCCCAGGGTCACGGCGGTCTGCTCGCCGGCCATCAGCGCGTTCAGTGGGCGGGCCATGCCCAGCAGCAACAGCAGGCCCAACAGCACGGTGGCGCTGGGAATCGCCAGCAGTTCCCAGCGTGCCAGGCCGAGGCCGCCGAGCATCCAGAACATCACCGCCGACGCGGCGCGATGGTCGCCCATGAACAGCAGCAGATTGGCCGCCGCCATCATCACAAACGACACCGCCACGCCGCACAGCAACAGGCGATCACTTTCTAGCCGGCCGTTGCGACTGGCTACCGCCAGCACCACCAGCATGCTCAGCAAGGCGCCGATAAAGGCGGCGATGGGCAGGGTCAGCAGGCCGATGATCTGGCCGACATGCAGCACCACAATCACTGCGCCCAGAGTTGCGCCCGAGGTCACGCCCAACAGGTGCGGGTCGGCCAGCGGGTTGCGGGTGACTGCCTGCAAGACCGCGCCGATCAGCGCCAGCCCGGCGCCCACCAGTGCCCCAAGCACCATGCGCGGCACGCGGATCAGCCAGACGATATGCTCCTGGCCCACCGACCAATCCACTTCGCCGATCCCCAGGGCCTTGTACAACAGAATCCGCCACACCACGTCCACCGGCACCCGCGCCGAGCCGAAGCCCAGCGAGACCACACAGGACACCAGCAGCACCGCACCCAGGGCGGCGAGCAGCAGGGCATAGCGGCGCTCGATCATTGGCCGTGGAACCCCTTGGCCAGGGTTTCCACCGCCAGCACATTGTCGATGCCCGGCGTGGCCTGCACGTAGGGGATCACGATAAAGCGTCGCTGCTTGATCGCATCCACCGATTGCAGGGCCCGGTTATCCAACAGGAACTGGATTTTCTGCTCGGCAGTGATTTCGCTGTAGTCGACGATCACGATCACCTGGGGGTTACGCTCGACGACGGTCTCCCAGTTGACCCGGGTCCAGCTGGCATCCACATCGTCGAGGATATTGCGCCCGCCGGCGGCCGCGATCAGCGCCTGGGGCATGCCCAGGCGGCCGGAGGTCATGGCGCGGTCTTCGCCGCTGTCGTAGAGAAATACCCGTGGCTGTTCGGCGGGCAGGGTTTTCTGCACGGCGCCGACCTGGGCCTGCATCCGGGCGATCAGGGCATTGGCGCGGTCCTGCACGTCGAAGATCCGGCCCAGGTTGCGCAGGTCGTTATAGGTGTCGTCCAGGGTCGCAGCCGGGCGCTTCATCACGAATGCGCACGACTCGGTCAATTCCAGCACGTTGATGCCCAACGGTTGCAGGGTTTGCGGGGTGAGATCGCCACCGACGCGCATGCCGTAGTCCCAGCCGGCGAAGAAGAAATCCACGTTGGCATTGAGCAGGGTTTCCACCGACGGATACTTGGCCGCCAGCTCCGGCAGGCCGTCGAGAAGGGTGGCCATTTGCGGGGTCACCGCCTTCCAGCCGGTCACGCCGCTGTAGCCGACCATGCGCGATTTGAGGCCCAGGGCGAGCATCATCTGGGTCATGTTGATGTCGTGGCTGACCGCGTGTTCAGGGGCTTGATTGAAGGTTACCTCGCGGTTGCAGCTCTGGATCTTCAACGGGTAGCGGGTGGCTTCGGCAAAGGCCTGGGTCGCACCGCACAGCAGGGTAAGGCACAGCAGGGAACGCAGGATCATGGTTGGGTTATCCAGGTGATTCGTGGGTAGCCGGACAAAGGGTGGGTGTCGATCAAGGCATCAACCCCGAACACCTCACGCAGCAGCTCGACGGTCAGTACTTGGTGGGGCGTGCCGCTGGCGACGATGCGGCCATGGTTGATCACGTACAGGCGATCACAGAAGGCCGCGGCCAGGTTCAGGTCGTGGATGCTGGCCAGGGTGCCGATCTGCAGGCGCTTGACCAGCTTGAGCAGCTCCAGTTGGTAGCGCGGGTCGAGGTGGTTGGTCGGCTCGTCGAGGATCAGCAGTTGCGGTTGCTGGGCCAGGGCGCGGGCGAGGATCACGCGCTGCTTTTCACCGCCGGACAGGGTGGCGAAGGCATGGTCTTCAAAGCCCAGCAGGCCGACGGACTCGAGGGCCTGTTGAATCAATTGGCGGTCGTGCAGGGTATCGCTGTCGAACAGCCCTTTGTGCGGAGTGCGGCCCATGGCGACCACTTCATCGACCCGCAGGCCGAAGGCATCGGGGAATTCCTGCAGCACCACGGCGATGCGCTGGGCGCACCAGCGCGAGGATTGCTTCCACACGTTCTGGTGATCGAGGTGCACTTCGCCCTGCTCGGGTTTGCTGAAGCGGTAGGCGCAGCGCAACAGGCTGGTCTTGCCGCTGCCATTGGGCCCGATCAACCCGACAAACTCCCCGGCACCCACCTGCAGGCTGGCATCACGCAGATGGAACTGGTGATGGCAGTGGCCATGCCCCAGGGGGGACCAGGCGAGGTGGTGAAGGTTGAGTGTGGGCATCAAATATCTCAAGTCAAACAGCGATCCGGGGTGGGGGTCAGAAGGTGTAGTCCGCCGTCACGAAGAACGAGCGCGGCTCCCCCAGAATCCATTGCTGGCCGTCATTGTATTGGCTTACGGCATAGGTGCGGTCGAACAGGTTATTCAATTGCAGGCCCAATGTCGTGTTGCGCAGGGCTTTCCACGAAACAGTGGCGTCGACCACGGTGTAGCTGGGCAGCTCATTGCGGTTGGCCATGTCGGCGTAACGCGCATCCACATAACGCACGCCGGCCCCGGCACGGATGTCGTCGGTCACGGCCTTGCTGAGCCACAGGTTGGCGGTGCGGCGCGGCACGTCCACCGGGCGATTGCCGTCGCGCGAAACCTGCACGCCGCCGACGTCCTGCTGGAAGTCGTCGTACTGCGCCCGCACGATGGCCGCATTGGCCTGCAGTTGCCAGGCGTGGGGCAGTTGCAGGTCGAGGCTGGCCTCCAGGCCGTCGGAGGATTGCTGGCCCACCTGCTGTTTGAACTGCGGGTTGCCCGGTACATCGGTCAGCAGTTTCTTTTTGACGATATGGTAGGCCGCCAGGGTCCACTCGCCGCGCTGGTCCCAGAAGGCTTGCTTGATGCCGATTTCCGTCTGTTTGGCGGTGGACAGGTCGAACGCCTGTTGGCTTGAACTCAGGGAGATCAGGCCGCCGACCCCATCGGTGCTGGTGGCGTACTGGCCGTAGACCGAGGTGTCCGGGGTGAGGGTAAACACCAGGCCGGCCTTCCAGTTGTTGCCGGTGAGGGTCTTGTCGTTGCGTTCACCGCTGCGCAGTTCATCGCGGTCCAGGTGCACGTAGTCGCGACGGATGCCGGTGATCAGCGAGAGCCGGTCAGTCAGTTGCAGGCGGTTTTCCGCAAAGCCCGCGAACTGCTTGGTGGTGGTGGCGAACAGCGGCAGGAACGGGGTGGCACTTTCAAACGGTGCCTGGGCCGGGTGTTTCAGGTCAATGGGCTGGCCGTCGGTCACTGCATCCGTAAACGGATAGTTGCTGGCCAGGCGGAAGCGGATGCGGTTGTATTCCACGCCGGTCACGGTCTGGCTGTCGAGGCCAAACAGGGTGTGTTTGAAGGTAAAGGTCTGGCGGTCGCCGACCTGTTCCTGGTTGTGCTTGATGCCGTAGAAGCCGCTGCGGGTCAGTTGCCCGGCACTGAAATTGTAGTTCTCGGCGTTCTGCCAGCGGCGCTGGGCCTTGAGGTAGTACAGCTCGTTGCGCGCGCTGACGCTGTCGTTGATCTGCCACTCGCTGCTCAGGCGGGTCCACTGGTCGTTGTAATGCTGGGTGTCGTTGCTGACGTTGTAGTTCTTGTCACGCAGGCCCTTGTGCAAGTGGCCGTTGAGCAGTGGTGTGCCGAAGTAGTTCTGCGGGCGCTGGTCGCCGTAGTCGTGGGCCAGGGTGAAGCTCAGGTTGTCGGCAGCCTGCCAGCGCAGGGCGCCGCTGGCAAAATCGCTGGCCGAGTCGCCACGGTCGATAAAGCCATGGCTGCGCAGGCGATTGAGGTTCAGGCGATAGCTCAGGGTGTCGGTCAGCGAGCCGCCACTGTCCAGGGCCTGTTGCTGGCGATCATAGGAACCGTAGCCGAGACGGATGTGGTTTTCGATCTCGCCCTCAAAGGGCTTTTTCGCGACGGTATTGACCACCGCGCCGGTGGCACCTTCGCCATACAGCACCGATGCCGGGCCGCGCAGCACGTCCACGCGCTCGACGGCCCAGGTGTCGACCGGGAAGGTCGAGGTGCCCATGCCGTTGTACAGGCGGTTGCCGTCATACAGTTGCATCACTGAGCCCTGGCCGGCAAAACCCCGGGCCTGCAGGGAGGTGCCGCCGTCGCCCGGGGTGCCGGTGCGGCTGATGCCGGTGGCGCGGGAGATGGCGTCCTGCACACTGGCGTCAGCGCGTTCGCGGATCTGCTCGCCGGTCTGGCTTTCGACACTGCCTGGGGTTTGCAAGGCGCTGAGGCCCAGGCGCGAACCGGCGGTGGTCGGGGTGTTGAGGTCGACCGGTGCGCTGTCCACCGCCGGGGCGGTCACGGGGCTGACGGGCAGGGTCAGGGCCTGGGCACTGTTGTGCAAGGCAAGCAGGCACAGGCCGCTGGCAAGGTACTTGTTCATCGGGCGGCAGATCGCTTCTTCGAGACGGTACTCGCCGCTGGGCGCGGCGAGTGGGGACAGTGCAATAAGTGTTATAAGTTAACACTTCTTACGTGGAGGATGAAAGCCCGCGTAAGACTACATAACGCCTCTATGTAGGGCATCTCGCCTACCTCATGCAGAAGATGAGGCCGATTCACGTTGCTTGAACAGGCGTGACAAGACCAGCCGATCCAATACCCAGACCACGATCAGCGAGGCGCCGACCAGCGGGAAAACAATCGCCAGGGCGAGCATGATCACCATCGCGGTTTTCCACTTCGGCAAGTCATGGCGCAACGGCGGAACCCCCAGGCCACCCTGTGGCCGGCGCTTCCACCAGATCACCAGGCCGCTGACCGAACTCAGCAGAATCATCAGGCACACCAGCAGCACAATGATCTGGTTGACCACGCCGAACATCTTGCCCTCGTGCAGCATCACCCCGGACTCGGTGACCCGCGCTACGGTGTTGTAGTGCTCCCAGCGCACATCGGCCAGGACCTTGCCGGTGTATTGGTCGACATGCAGGGTCGCATCATTGCGCGGGTCGTTGGCGAACACCGCGATGGTGAACACTCCCGTGGCTGTGGTGGGGAACGTGATGCTGTAGCCCGGCTCGACCTGGCGTGCGGTGGCCAGGTCCACCAGCTGCTGCAGGCTGATTGTCGGGGCGGCAGGACCGTGGTGCATGCCGCCGTGCTGCATGTGCTCGGCATGCTCGCCGGACATCGGCATGGGGGTGTTTTCCATGGCCCAGGGCACGGTCTGTTGCGTGGCGGTATTGAGGCTGCGGGCTTGCTGGTCGGATTGCGGCACGTCGTTCCACATGGCGGCCGGGAAGCGGTTCCAAAGGTCGGCGTATTGCTTGCCCCAGAAGCCGGTCCAGGTCAGGCCGCTGAGGATCATCAGCAGCAGGAACGCCGCGCCCCAAAACCCGGTGACCGCGTGCAGGTCGCGCCAGAACAGGCGCCCGCGACTGCCCAGGCGTGGCCACAGGATCCCGGCGGCCGATCGGCCGCGCGGCCACCACAGGTACAGGCCGGACACCACCAGCATCACACCCCAGCCCGCCGCGAGTTCGATCAGGCGGTCGCCAGTGGTGCCGATCATCAACTCGCCATGCAGGGCACGCACGATGGCTTGCAGGTTGTAGGTCGCGTCCTGCTCCCCGAGCACGTTGCCGCGATAGGGGTCGACGAACACTGTCAGTTCGTGGCCGGCGTTGTGCAGGACAAATTGCGCGCTGCTGCTGGCGTCCACAGGTGGCAGGTATTTGCTGAGGGCGGCTTGGGGGTAGGCGGCCTTGGCGCGCTGCAATTGCTCGTCGGCGCTGAGGACATGCGCGGCGGGCTCGACCTTGAGCAGGTCGCCATACATCAACGGGTCCAGCTGGGGTTTGAACAGGTAGATGATGCCGGTCACTGCCAGCAACACCATGAAGGGCGCGACAAACAGCCCGGCGTAGAAATGCCAGCGCCAGGCCAGGTTGTAGAAGGAAATCTTTGGCGGGTTCATCAGGGTGCTCCGCAAGGTTTTTTATTTATAGGTAGGTCTGGAGGTACGGGCCTGTGTAGGAGCGAGCAAGCTCGCTCCTACACAAAGCCACCTGTTAGAAGCTCATATCCACCTTGGTCCAGAGCGTGCGCCCTGGTTCATTGATGGCTTGCGGGTCGTTGGCCGGGTAGCCGAAGCCAGCGTTGCCGGCCAGGTTCAAGTGTTCGGCATAGGCCTTGCCAAACAGGTTGTCGACGCCGGTGCTGACCTTGAAGTTCTTGTTGATGCGGTACGCCGCATTGAGGGAGAACACGCCAAAGCCACCGCTCTTGGCGAAGTCCTTGCCGACCACGTTGCCCTTGTTCTGGTCGATGCGGTTTTGTGCCGCCACCACGCGCCACAAGGCGCCGGCGCTCCAGTCGTCTTCGCTGTAGGTCAGGCCGAAGCGCGCGTCCAATGGCGGCATTTGTGGCAGGGCCTTGCCGTCACTGCTGTTTTTGCCCCAGGCGTAGGCCAGGGTGGCATCGGCTTTCCAATTGGCCGTCAGCTTGTAGGCTGCGCCCAATTCACCGCCCATGATCCGCGCGTCGATGTTCTGCGCCTGGGAGGTCATGCCCATCATCCCCGGGGTGTAGTTGAACAGGATGTAGTCGCGCACCTGGCCGACATACCCGGAGGCCCAGGCTTCCAAGTCAGCGGTTTTGTATTGCAGGCCGAAGTCCAGTTGGGTGGTTTTCTCTGGTTTGACTGCATCAAAGGCATTCAGCGAACCCGCTGGGCCTTTGCCGGGGGAGAACAGCTCCCAGTAGTCCGGGAAGCGTTCGGCGTGGCCGAGGCCGGCGTAGAGGGTCGTCGGGCTGTCGGCCAAGTCATGTTCATAACGTACGAAACCGGACGGCAGAGTGTCGGCGCGGGTATCGCCGGCGGTCGGGTTGGCGCGGCTCATCATGCCGCTGCCGGTGCGCTGGCGGTAATCCTTGGCCGAGGCGCGATCCAGGCGGGCGCCAGTGATCAGCCGGTCATTGTCGGCGGCGTACCAGGTCAACTCGCCAAACACCCCGTAGTTATGGAAGTCGGCGTCCTTGTTGCGCGGCAGGTTCTTGTAGGTGTCGACCCCGGCGCTGCTGCGCTGGCGATGTTCGTTGGTCTGTGCGTCGATACCGCTGATCAGTTGCACATCGGCCCAGTGCCAGGTGGCCTTGATCCGCGCGCCGAGGGTACGGCGGTCGACGTTGGAAGCCATGGGTCCGGCCATCATCCCGGTGCCCGACGGCGTGCGCAGGCTGTAGTTGTCCATCACGTGGTCGGCGTAGTTGTAGTAGACCTGCGCTTCGACCTTGTCCAGCACCTCGCCGATGTTGGATTTCTCGAAACGCAGGCCGAGGCTTTCGCGCAGGAACTGCGAGCCGTCCATGCCGCGCCCGGCGTAACGCGCTTCGCCATCGCCACGGCCGGCGGTGAGCTCCAGCAGGGTGTCGGCGTCCGGGGTCCAGCCGAGGGCGACGTCGCCGTTCCATTTGTCGTAGCGCGAGGCGACGGTGTCGTTGTTGCCGTCCTTGTAATCGTCGGAGTGAGCCTGGTTGCCGATCACGCGAATGTAGCCCAGTGAACCGCCGGCGGCGGCATCCACGACTTTGTCGAAGCGACCGTTGGAGCCGGCGAGGATGCTCGCATTGACTCGGGTGCCCAACTCGCCGAACTGCTCCGGCTCACGGTCGAACAGCACCGTACCGGCCGAGGCGCCCGGGCCCCAGAGCACGGTTTGCGGGCCTTTGATCACGGTCAGCTTGTCGTAGGTTTCCGGCGAGATATAGGAGGTGGGTGCGTCCATGCGGCCAGGGCAGGCGCCGAGCATCATGCTGCCGTTGGTGAGGATATTCAGGCGCGAGCCGAACATGCCGCGCAGCACCGGGTCGCCATTGGTGCCGCCATTGCGCACCAGGGCAAAGCCGGGGATGGTCTTGAGGTAGTCACCGCCATCACTGGCCGGCACTGGCTGGCGCGGGTTCTTGGGGTTGGTGACGATGGTCAGGGGGGAGCTGGGGGCGACGCCGGTAATCACTGTCGGGCTCAGCTCATTGTGGTGCTCGGCGTGTTCGTCGGCATACGCCTGTGGCGCCAACAGTGCGCCGCACAAAACGGCGAGCACAGGGGTACGTCCCATACGGGTGTCAGCAGGAAACCTGGACATAAAAATTCCATCAAGCAGTCGTAAACAACACGGCCAGCAGCCTGCGGCTGTCTGTGTGAAGGCGGCCGTGCGAAGTTGTGTGTTATTGGCGGTCTACGACTGGCTGGGCGGGGCGCGGCTGCGGGCGCCGGGGAAAATGCTCTGCCGGGCATGGCCCAGGCGCGGTGCGGGGATCAGGCCAGTGGCCGGCGGCGGGCTGCCGAGGGCCACGAATGACACGCTGCCAGGCAGGGCCGGGCAACTGAACAACAGGCTGCAATAGCCGCATTTCTCCCACATCACGTGGTCGGCGGCGGGGGCCTTGGTGTGCTCGGCCGGGTGCTGGGGCGCGGCATGGCAGGTGTCGTCCATGGACATCTGCATGGACATGCCGGCGTGATGATCCATCGGCATCGCTTGGGAAATCAGCGGTCCGATAAAGATCATCAGCATGGCGAACAGGCTGATCCAACTGCCGCCCGCCAACCTCAAAGGCTGGCGGCGGCGCGTGGTCGACCTGTTGGCGCGAGCACCCATGGGGAGCGGCCTGGGCTGGTTAATGGGCGTGCTTGTGCCCGTGCTCGGCCATCGGCGGTACTTTTTGCACCGAGACTTGCACTTTTACCGGCCCGGCCTTTTCGAAGTTCAAGGTCAGCGGGAAGTGCTGGCCGTCGCGCAACTGGCTGCGATCTTTAAGATCCAGGAGCATCACGTGATAGGCCATCGGCGCAAAGGTCAGCTCGCCCTTGGACGGCACGGCCACGCTGGGCACCTGCTGCATCTTCATCAGGTCGCCGTGCATCACATGCTCGTGCAGCTCGGCCTTGGCCGCCACTGGGGTGTCGACACTGAGCAAGCGGTCCGGGGCTTCACCCTGGTTATGGATCACAAAGTAGGCGGCTACCGTCGGCGCATTGGGCGGCAATTCCTGTGACCAGGGGTCGCTCACCAGCAGGTCGCCGGCCTTGTAGTCATCGGCATTGGCAGCACTGAACACAGGCAGCAGCAAGGCCGCCAGAAGCAGGGAAGATTTGAGCATGGCAGTTCTCCAGAACGATTCAAACGCAGTTCAATTGCGAAGTGATCAAACGGTAGGAGAGGCGCGGGGGCTGAGGCTCGGCCATTGCTGGCGCGGAGTCGGGGCTTGCAGGGCAGGCGATGGCAGGCCAGGCGCCGGGTCGATTCGTGTGAGATACAACTGCGGCACATGCCCCGGCAGCGCCACCAACGGCGCCGAGCCCGAACAGCACCAGCAATGCTGCATGCTGGAATGTTCGTCCTGCTGCGGCGCCGGTATATCCAGCGTGCCCAGGGACATCGCCACCAGCTTGCTGCCATTGGACGAACAGAAACTGCCCCACAGCAATTGCTCGGCAGGGCTTTTACCCTGTTGCATTGCCCCGGCCAATGGCATGGCAAACGCATTGAACAGCACTGCAAGGCAGGCGATCCAGGCAAATGCAAAGCGTTGACGGGCCATGGCGGACAATCCGTAGGGTTAAGCGATCAAGTGGGTATTTAGCCTGATCGGGGGGCATAAGTAAAAGTTGCTGGTGTGGTTTGGTGTCGCAGTGATGTCAGGTTATGCGACGGGAACGCCATGAACCTGCATATCGACCCCAAGTCCCTTTCGGAGTACCGCAAAGATTGCAGCCAGGTTATCCATGCTTGGGTTGCCATGAGCCGAAAGCATACGATGCAAGCTTTTGCTCGGTTTGGCCGTCTCCTTCGCCAAACTCTCAAAACCGACAGTGGCGTTGACCAGGTCGCGCAGAATGATGCGGGATAATTCTGGTTCGCCGTTGAGAAATAGCGTAGCAGCCTCGTCGAGAAGTGCCTGGGCAAACTCTGGGTCGCGCTGGGCGGCTTCGGCAATCGTAAGTTTATAACTACGGGTAAGTGCCATGCTGGCTACCTCTTTTGTTCCAGTTTTTTGTCGCGTTGATAATCGCGGATCAGCGACTTTGCAGTTTTGATATCTTTTTTCTGACTGGATTTGTCACCGCCGCCGAACAGGATGATGAGTCGCAGGCCCTCCCGTACCAAATAAATTCGATACCCCGGGCCCCAGTCGATCCGATACTCGCCCATTCCATCGAACCACTTGATATTGCTGGTGTTGCCCATTTCCAGCCGAAGCAATGATGTTGATACTTTAAGGCGTGCCTGGACACTCAGGGATAGAAACCATTGTTTGAATGGGCTGGTTTGGCCGCTGCGTTTATATTCTTCGATCTCAATCATCGCCCGCCTCGAAGGTAACAAATAGGTTACTTGTCAAGCAAGCGGGCGATCCTGACTTATTGAGTGAAACTTGCCAACGCTGTGAGTGTTTCTTGGGGCGTCAAAAACTCCCGATCCACCCCCGCCAACACCGGCCGCTGCAAAACCACCACCGGTATGCCGCGCTCGCGGGCCACCTCCAGCTTGGGTTCGGTGGCGCTGCTGCCGCTGTTCTTGCTGATCAGCACATCAATCCGCCGTCGTTCGAACAACGCCCGTTCATCCTCGATCAAAAACGGCCCACGGGCGCCGATCACTTCGCAGCGTTCGTTGCCGGGGTAGACGTCCAGTACGCGCAAGGTCCAGAACTGCCCGGCGGGGATTTCATCGAGGTGTTGCAGTGGTTCGCGGCCGAGGGTGAACAGTGGGCGCTGGAAGGGTTTCAATGCCTCGATCAGTTCGCTCCAGTCACTGACTTCACGCCAGTCATCACCCGGTTGTGGCTGCCAGGCGGGACGGCGCAGGGCCCAGCAGGGGATCGTGCACAAGCGCGCGGCCTGGGCGGCGTTGGCGCTGATTTGTGCGGCGTAGGGATGGGTGGCGTCCAGCAGCAGGTCGATGCCCTGTTCGCGAATAAACTGCGCCAAGCCCTCGGCACCGCCGTAACCACCGACGCGCACCTGGCACCTCAGGTCAGTGGGCACCCGGCCAATCCCGGCCAGGCTGTAGATATGCTGGGGCCCCAGGGTGCGGGCGATGGCCAGGGCTTCCGTCACGCCGCCCAGCAGCAGGATGCGCTTCATAGCGGCTTGAGCACTTCAAGCAAGGTGATGGGCAGCGCCTGGCGCCAGGTATCGAAGTCGCCCAGGGGCTGGGCCTGGGCCACGTGGATGCGGGTCAACTCGCCGCCGTGTTGCGCGCGCCAGGCCATCAGGGTCATTTCGCTTTGCAGGGTCACGGCATTGGCCACCAGCCGCCCACCGGGGCGCAGGTGTTGCCAGCAGGTGTCGAGCACGCCGTCGCGGGTCACGCCGCCACCGATGAAAATCGCATCAGGCGCTTCCAGCCCTGCCAGGGCCTGGGGCGCGCTGCCGCGAATCAATTGCAGGCCAGGCACGCCGAGGGCATCGCGGTTATGTTCGATCAGTTGCTGGCGGCCGGCGTCGGCTTCAATCGCCAGGGCGCGGCAGCTGGGATGGGCGCGCATCCACTCGATGCCGATGGAGCCGCTGCCGGCGCCGACGTCCCACAGCAATTCGCCAGGGGTGGGGGCGAGGCGCGCGAGGGTCATCGCCCGCACATCGCGCTTGGTCAGTTGGCCGTCATGCTTGAACGCTGAGTCCGGCAGGCCGGCCAGGCGCGACAGGCGTGGGGTATTGGCGTCGGCGAGGCAGTCGATGGCGACCAGGTTCAGCGCGGCAATGGCTGGGTCTTGCCAGCTTTCGGCGTGGCCATCGATACGCCGTTCGGCCGCGCCACCGAGGTGTTCAAACACACTCAGGCGGCTCGGGCCAAACCCGCTGGCGCGCAGCAACGCGGCGATGGCCGTCGGGCTCTGGCCGTCGTTGCTCAACACCAGCAAGCGCACGCCGCTGGCCAGATGAGCATTGAGCGCGGCCACCGGGCGGGCGACCACCGACAGTGTCACCACGTCCTGCAACGGCCAGCCCAGGCGCGCCGCCGCCAGTGACACCGACGAAGGCGCCGGCAGGATCAACAGCTCATCCGCCGCCACTTGCCGCGCCAGGCTGGCGCCGACGCCGTAGAACATCGGGTCGCCACTGGCCAGTACGCACACCGGTTCAAAGCGCCGTGCCAGCAACGGCTCCAGGGAAAACGGGCGGGGCCACAGCTCGCGTTCGCCGCGGATGCACACCGGCAGCAAATCCAGCTGGCGCTGGCCGCCAATGATACGAGAGGCGCGCAACAGAGCATGCCGGGCATTCCTGCCCAGGCCCTTGAAGCCATCTTCACCAATGCCTACT
This sequence comes from Pseudomonas sp. MF5691, assembly GCF_016405645.1. Classification (NCBI taxonomy): domain Bacteria; kingdom Pseudomonadati; phylum Pseudomonadota; class Gammaproteobacteria; order Pseudomonadales; family Pseudomonadaceae; genus Pseudomonas; species Pseudomonas sp. MF5691. The sequence goes on along the minus strand of NZ_JAEKDC010000003.1, from coordinate 88,288 downwards.
ACTGTCAGCCAGGGCGACATATTGATTCCTTGAACGACATCCGACGGGCAGGCTTTTCATGCTGCCGGACAAAGCAGGCATAATACCGCGCCTTTACCCGTGAACCGGTAGCCCCCGTGAAGCCACTTCCTCTGTCCGCCAGCAAACGTCCCTCGGGTTGTCCGGGGTTGCTGCGTATTGTCCAGGCATTGGATGGCGGGATTTGCCGGATCAAACTGGCCGGTGGGGTCATCACCGCCGCGCAGGCGCTGGCCGTGGCACACGCCGCGCAGACCTACGCCGGCGGGGTGATCGAGGCGACCAACCGCGCCAACCTGCAGATCCGCGGCATTGGCCTGGAGCACGAGGGTTTGATCGCGCACCTGCTGGCCGCAGGCCTGGGCCCGACCACCGCTGCGGGCGATGATGTGCGCAATGTGATGCTCAGCCCCGGCGCGGGCATCGACCGCGACATGCTGCTGGACACCCGGCCCCTGGCGGAGCAGATTCTCGCCACCCTGCAAACCCATCCACGGTTCCATGAGTTGTCGGCCAAGTTCGCCGTGCAACTGGATGGCGGCGAAGCCCTGGCGATGCTCGAACATCATCACGACCTGTGGTTATCGGCTTACCCAGCGCAGGGCCAGACCTTGTTGGCATTCGGCCTGGCCGGTTGCCCGGGGCATGACAGGCCGCTGGGCGCCGTACCCCTGGAGCAAGGCCATGAGCTGGTCGTGGCGGTGTTGGAACTGTTTCTTGAACTGGCCCGACCCGACCAGAACCGCATGCGCGACCTGCTGACACACACGTCTGTGGATAACTTCGTCGGGCGCTTGCGCCTGCCGTTACTGCCCGCCGATGGCTATCGTCGCCGCGCCAACCCGAGCAGTTTGCGCCTGGGCACTTATCCACAGCGCCAACCGCAGCAGGTCTATGTGGCGGCGGTCACGCCATTAGGACGCCTGGACTCGAGCATGCTGCGTGGCGCCGCGCAACTGGCCCTCGAACAGGGCGACGGCACATTGCGCTTCACCCCGTGGCAAGGCCTGCTGCTGCCCAACCTGGCCCCGGACGCCGCCGTGCGCGTGACGGCGGGCCTGGCGCAATTGGGCTTCCTCTGTTCCGCCGACCAGGCCCTGGCGCGGCTGATTGCCTGCACCGGTTCCAGCGGCTGCGCCAAGGCCCAGGCCGACACCAAGGCCGACGCCCTGCACCTGGCCACGCTGCTCCAGGACCATGGCCTTGATGTGCACCTGTCTGGCTGCCCACGCACCTGCGCTGCGGCACACATTGCCCCGGTCACCCTGCTGGCAGTGGGCACCGGGCACTACGACCTCTATTTTCGCGATGCAGGCCAGCCGGGTTTCGGCCGCCTGCACGCGCACAACCTTTCTATTGAAGCGGCGGGCGCCGTGTTGCGTGCCCGTCCACGGAGCAACACCGATGATTGATTACATCCGCGACGGTCAGGAGATCTATCGCAACTCCTTTGCGATCATTCGCGCAGAGGCCAAGCTGGATCGCATCCCGGCCGACCTGGAAAAACTCGCCGTGCGGGTGATTCACGCCTGCGGCATGGTCGAGGCTATCGACGGTTTGCAGTTTTCTGAAGGCGCGGGCAAAGCCGGCCGTGAGGCCCTGGCCGCCGGTGCGCCGATCCTGTGCGATGCGCGGATGGTCTCCGAAGGCGTGACCCGTGCGCGCCTGCCTGCCAATAACCCAGTGATCTGCACCTTGCGTGACGATAGCGTGCCGGAGCTGGCGCGGGAGCTGGGTAACACCCGTTCTGCTGCCGCCCTGGAACTGTGGCGCCCGCACCTGGCAGGCAGTGTGGTGGTGATCGGCAACGCGCCGACTGCTTTGTTCTATCTGTTGGAAATGCTCGACGCCGGCGCCCCCAAGCCGGCGCTGATCCTCGGTTTCCCGGTGGGTTTTGTCGGCGCCGCCGAGTCCAAGGCGATGCTCGCCGCAGACAGCCGTGGCGTGCCGTTTGTGATCATGCAAGGCCGCCTGGGCGGCAGTGCGATGGCCGCCGCAGCGGTCAACGCCCTGGCCACGGAGGTCGAATGATGCAAGCACGTGGACGATTGATCGGCCTGGGCGTCGGCCCCGGCGACCCGGAACTGATTACCCTCAAGGCCCTGCGCCTGCTGCGCGAATCGCCGGTGGTGGCGTACTTCGTCGCCAAGGGCAAAAAGGGCAATGCGTTCGGCATTATCGAAGAACACCTGGTGCCCCAGCAGACGCTGATGCCGCTGGTGTACCCGGTGACCACCGAAGCCTTGCCGGCGCCGCTGTCCTATGAACAGGTGATCAGCGATTTCTACGACGCGGCCAGTGTTGATGTGGCCGCGCATCTGGATGCCGGGCGCGATGTGGCGGTGATCTGCGAAGGCGACCCGTTCTTCTACGGCTCCTACATGTACCTGCATGACCGCCTCGCCGAGCGCTATGACGCCCAAGTCATCCCCGGCGTGTGCTCGATGCTCGGCGGTGCCTCGGTGCTGGGTGCGCCGTTGGTGTATCGCAACCAGAGCCTGTCGGTATTGTCCGGGGTGCTGCCCCACGACGAACTCAAGCGCCGCCTGGCGGATGCCGATGCGGCGGTGATCATGAAGCTGGGACGCAACTTCACCAAGGTGCGCCAGGTGCTGGAGGAGCTGGGGCTGGCCGGGCGTGCGCTGTATGTGGAGCGCGCCACCATGGCCAACCAGAAAATCGTCGCGCTGGATCAGGTGGAGCCCATGTCTTCGCCATATTTCTCGTTGATCATCGTGCCGGGCGAAAGGTGGCAAGGGTGATGATGCCGGCGATCGTCATTCTCGGCCAGGGCAGCCTCGCCACCGCGCGCAGCATCCAGCAGGTGTACCCCGGCGCCTTGATCCACTGCCTGGCCGGCCGGGTGGAGGGCGCCGACCAGACCTACAGCGAATTTGGCGCGACCGTGCGCCAGTTGTATCAACAGGGCACGCCGATCATTGCCCTGTGCGCGGCCGGGATTGTGATCCGCACCTTGGCGGCGCTGTTGCTGGAGAAAGGCGAAGAACCGGCGGTGCTGGCCGTCGCTGAAGACGGCAGCGCGGTGGTACCGTTGCTCGGCGGCCTGGGCGGGGTGAATATCATGGCGCGGGAAATCGCGGCGGCCCTGGGGGTGGCGGCTGCGATTACCACCAGTGGTGAACTGCGCTTTGGCACCTGCCTGCTCAACCCGCCCCAGGGTTATCAGTTGGCGGACCTTGAGCTGGGCAAGCGTTTTGTCTCGGACCTGCTGGCCGGCGAACAGGTGCGCATTGAAGGCGCCGCACCATGGCTGGAGCAGGCCAACCTGCCGCAGGACCAGCAGGCGCGCCTGAGCATTCATGTCGGCAGTGCCGAGCGCGTGCCGGCGGCCAATGAGCTGCTGATCTATCCGAAAAATACTTGGGCCACCTGCCGCCCCGGCGTCGGCTTGGCCGCGCGGGTGCGCCAGGCGTTGCAGCAGGACGGCATCGCCGTGCAGTCCCTGGCGTGCCTGCTGGCCGATGACGCCGACATGGCCAGTGGCGAACTGCATGAGGCGGCGCTGGAACTGGGCGTGCCGCTGCGCTTTACGGCGCTGGCGGCAGGCCCCGATATCGTCATCCACTCGGCCGCCGGGCCCGTGGACCTGGCGCAACTGGGCCGCCCCCGTGGCCGTCTCGCCGTGATCGGCCTGGGCCCCGGCGCAGCCGAGTTGATGGTGCCGGCAGTCAAGGCAGAACTGGCGCGCTGTACCGATGTGCTGGGTTACGAAACCTATGTGCGCATGGCCGGGCCGTTTCGCGCCGACCAGGTGCAGCACTGCACCGACAACCGCGAAGAGATGCAACGGGCACGGCATGCTTTCGAGCTGGCGGCCCAGGGGCGTTCGGTGGTGGTGGTGTCTTCCGGCGACCCAGGGGTGTTCGCCATGGCTGCGGCGGTGCTGGAGGCGTTGCACGAATCCAGCGACCCGGCCTGGCAGCGGGTCGAGCTGGAGATTTTGCCGGGGGTCTCGGCGTCCCTCGCCACCGCGGCCCAGGCGGGTGCGCCGTTGGGCCATGACTTCTGCGTGATGTCGCTGTCGGACAACCTCAAGCCTTGGTCCATCATCGAGAAACGCCTGGACCTGGCCTGCCAGGCCGACCTGGCTTTGGCGTTCTACAACCCCATCTCCCGTTCGCGCCCCTGGCAATTGGGGCGTGCCCTGGAAATCGTCGCCCAGCACCGCCTCGCCGCCACGCCTGTCGTGCTGGGGCGCGATATCGGGCGCCCCGGGCAAACGCTGCGCACCACCACCCTGGGCCAACTGACCCCGGACCAGGTGGACATGCGCACCATGGTGCTGATCGGTTCGTCCACCACCTGCGCGTTCCCTCGGGTGGGCGGTGGTGAGTGGGTGTATACGCCACGCTGGTATGGCGAGAAACCGGCCTCCTGAAACGGCAGCGGCCCCGCAATGGGGCCGCTAATCTGTCAGAAAAGGCTAATCATTGATGACAGAAACCTCCGTGTTCTGCCGCGTCATTTCGCAATGCCATTAACGGTTCCTCTCTTTCAGTTGCAGAAAGTAAGCCTGCGATTATCAGGCGTCACCCCATCCCCAGTATTTACGCGGGGTGCAACAAACTCTGATTTTTCCTACGGTGAAATGACGCTCTCCGTACCCCCTGAAAAAAGTTCAATCACGCGACTAGTGTTTCTTGTAAGCCCATGTGGGTTTTTGTGGAGAAACAGTTATGGAGCGCAAACATAAACGAATCAATCTGGCTAAAAAGAACAAGCTGATCGCAGCGTACCGACTGCCGCTGAGCAGCCGGCCGGCGGGTTCGCCGGCGCCGGTGCAGGCTGACGGCGACCTGAATGGCGCGGTGATCAATAACAGTGTGTTTTCGTTTGTCGCGGGCATGAGCCGCCTCAACAAGGAATACACCCGCAAGAGTTACCTGTTGGCCAGTAGCTACGTGAGTGATGTGCTGAAAGTGGGGCGCGGCACGCAGGCCTGGTACGACGAGTTCATCAAGGTCATGGGCAACCTGGGGTGGCTGCCGATACGCAGCAGTTTCGAGCGCGTCACCACCTCCGTGAAGGGGCTGAGCGTGCAGGTGGCGGCGCTGAATATCATCACCTCCACGGTGGCCTCGACGTTTCTGTCAGGCTCCCTGGCGATGGTGCTGCCCAAATTGGCGGCGGATGCTTTCGACGCCTTGAAACAGCTGTCGGCACCCTTTGATCTGTTCAAGCGCAACATCGTCAACCATGAGGGCGGCGACTTTGGCCTGGCGTCCTGTTCCGAGGTCGACGGTGAGGTGTTGATGGTGCTGGTGACCTACAGCGCCCAGGGCGTCAGCAAGAAAGTGGGGGTGCCGTTTTTTGAATGGGACAGCTCCACGGTCGAAGCCTACAGCGGCCAGACCTGCCTGATGCTCAACCCTGCCGTGGTCAACGACGCAACCCTCCAGCAGTTGCGTGAGAGTGCGGGCGACAAGGTCTTGCTGGCCATCGCCCAATACCGGATCTGACCGGGGCCTCAGGGCACCAGGTAACCGCGTACGCCGGTAAAGATGATCTGCGCCGCCAGCGCACAGACGAACAAGCCCATCAGGCGGCTGACAATCTGCAGCCCTTGGTCGCCGAGGATGCGTTCGATGCGGTTGGACAGATACAGCACCACGCCCACTGTCTGGCTGGCCAGGGCGATGCTGAGAATGGCCATGAGCTTGTCATCCCAATGGGGCTGGCTGACACCCATTACCAGCAGTGCGCCGATGGTGCCGGGGCCGACGGTCAAGGGGATGGTCAGGGGGACGATAGTCACGTCCTGCTGCACATTGTCGGTCTGCACTGCCGACTTGCCCTGGGCCATGCCCAGGGCGGAGATAAACAGCACACTGCCGGCGCCGATGCGGAAGGCGTCCACGGTGATGCCAAATACACTGAAAATCACCCGGCCAAACAGGTAGAGCAACACGCTCGACACCAGCGTCGCCAGGGCGACCTTCCAGGCCAGGCGTCGCCGCTCCTTGCTGGAATAGCCCCGGGTCAGGCTGATAAAGCAGGACAGGACGAAGAAGGGGCTATACAGCACCAGCATCTTCAAATAAACGCTGAACAACACGTGGAGCATGGTGGGAGCTCACAGCGAAGGAAGGGCGAGGGGGAGTTTATCAGGCTTGTGGGCCAGAAGGCGCGACTGCGAACCAATGTGGGAGTGGGCTTGTGTGGGAGCTGGCTTGCCTGCGATAGCATCACCTCGGTGCAACTGGAAAACCAGGGTGCCTGCATCGCAGGCAAGCCAGCTCCCACACAAGCCAGTTCCCCCAAACCAGCTCTGGCCCCCACAGGGATGTGTGGTGATTCAGGACGTGTGCGCCTGCTCCTGCGGCTGCTCGCGCTGTGTCACCCAGTACTCCACCAGCTCGCGCAGTTGCGACAGTTCTACCGGCTTGGCCATATGCCCATCCATCCCGGCCTGGCGTGCGCGTTCCTTGTGTTCCGAGAGGATGTGCGCGGTCAGCGCCACCACCGGCGTGCGGGTGCGCTGGTTGCTGACTTCCCAGACCCGCAACTGCTGGGTCGCGGAGAAGCCATCGAGCACCGGCATTTCGCAGTCCATCAACACCAGGTCATAGCGCTGGGCCTTCATCGCCTGCAAGGCTTCCTCGCCATTGCTGGCCGTGTCGGGTTGCAGGTTGAGCTTGCCGAGCATGCCGCGAATCACTTTGGTGGAGATGCTGTTGTCTTCGGCCACCAGGATGCGGAAATCGCTGGGCACGGTGATGGTCACGGGGACGTTCGGCGCGGCATGGCGCGGCTGGACCACACCCTTGCTGCGCTGGGTCAACTCGTCGGCCAGGGTGGTCTTGAGGGTGTAGCCCGCCACTGGTTTGGCCAGGATGCGCTTGATCCCGCAGTTGCGCGCGATGATCTTGCTCGGCGCATTGCTGATGCCGGTGAGCATGATCAGCAGGATGTCGTGGTTCAGGCTCGGGTCTTCCTTGATCTTCGCCGCCAGTTGCATGCCGGTCATGCCGGGCATGTTCTGGTCCAGCAGCACCACATCGAAATAGTCGCGCAGGTGCGCCTTGGTACGCAGCAGGGCCAGGGCCTCCTTGCCCGACGGTACGGCGCTGACATTCAGGCCCCAGGCGGTGCATTGCTGCACCAGCACCTTGCGGCAGGTGTCGTTGTCGTCCACCACCAACACCCGCGCACCTTGCAGCGGGCCGTCGAGGTCCGAGGTCGGGTGTTCCAGGCGCTCCGGGTCCAGGGGCAAGGTCAGCCATAGGGTGCTGCCTTGCTGGCTGCCCGCCTTGATGCCGAACTCGCCATTCATCAACAGGATCAGCTGGCGGGCGATCACCAGGCCGAGGTGGCCGCTCAGGCGCGTGGCCGAGAGGAAGTTCTTGCTGTGCAGTTCGCTGTGCAGCAGGGCATCGCGCTCGGCGGCCTCCATCGGCACGCCGCTGTCTTGCACGGCGATGCGCAGGCGCGGTTTGCTGCTGCGCTCATCCAGGGCGACCACGATCAGCACTTCGCCTTCGTCGGTCTTTTGCAGGGCGTTTTCCAGCAGGCTCAACAGGGCCTGGCGCAGGCGTGTCGGGTCGCCACTGATGACCCGTGGCACCTGGGGCTGGATAAAGCTGATCAGCTCGACGTTCTGCTGCTCGGCCTTGGCGCGGAAAATACTCAGGCAGTCTTCGATCAGGGCATTGAGGTCGAACTGCACATCGTCCAGTTCGATCTGCCCGGACTCGAGCTTGGAGATGTCGAGAATCTCGTTGATCAGGGTCAGCAGTTCATTGCCGGCGCTGTGGATGGTCTGCACGTAGTCGCGCTGCTTGACCGACAGCGGCGTGCCCAGCAGCAACTCGGTCATGCCCAGCACGCCGTTCATGGGGGTGCGGATTTCGTGGCTGATCTTCGCCAGGAACTCGGCCTTGGCCGCAATTTCGGCATTGCTGGCAGCCAGGTCGCGGCTGAGGCTGAAGCGATCCTCGACGATGCTGCGCTGGCGCTCGCCCAGGGCCTGGCTCATCAACAGGCCGCTGACGCAGATCACCGCCAGCAAGGTGATGATCAGGCCTTGCGGCGCCACCAGGGTCAGGCCCAGCAGGGCCGGGAGGATAATCAGCGTGCCGGTGTTGAACACCACCATGGCGAGCAGGAACAGGCGTGCCGGCCGGTAGCCTTTTTGCCAGTGGTAGGCCGAGACAAACAGCATGCTCAGGCCGGCCAGCGCCACCAGGGCGTAGGTGATGATATTCAGCGGCAGGGTGTTGACGAACAGCAGCAACAGGCCGCACAGCACGATCAACAGGATGTCCGCCATCAGCAACTTGTTCAGCGGGTGCGGGCCCAATGGCGCGAAGAAACGGTAGGCGAACATCAGGCCGCATGGCGCGGTCAGCAGCAACGCCATGTAGGCGCCCGGGGTTTGCACCGCCTGCCAGTTCGGCAGCCACGGGCCCAGCAGGTTGAGCAACAGCAACAGGCTGAGCATCAGCAGCACTTCGCAGGCCGCCAGCCACAGGCTGCTGCGCGAGCGATGGTAGGCGTAGCGGGTGAGGTTGTGCAGGATCAGCATCAGCAGGCAGCCGAACAACAGGCCGTAGACCAGGGTCTGGGTCTGGTTGGCGGCGGCCTGCACGGCCGGTTCCAGGGTCAGGTAGGGCCGCAGCTCATGCTCCGAGACCAGGCGCACATACACATCCAGGGGCCTCTGGCTCTGGGGCATGGGCAGCATGAATTCGCTGCTGGGCAGTGGGCGTTCGGCCTGGGGTTGGCGGGTGCCGGTGTTGATCTGCTCGATCAGCGTGTCGCCGTCCAGCACATACAGATTGAGATGCGCCAGGTCCGGCGCGAAGACCCGCAGCACTTGCTCGTGCTTGCCGGGTTGCAGCTTGAAACGTACCCATAGCGCACCGTTGGGTTCGGCGGCGGTGATCCGTTCCAGTTCAATAGGGCTGAATTGGTTGATATAGCGTGGCGAGCGAATATCGCTCAATTGCAGGTCGGCCTGTTCATCAAGCAATACGGCCCAGCCGCTGCCTTGCGCAACGGCCTGGGCCGGCAACAGACAGAGCAGGGTCAGCAGACTGACCGTGAAGATTATGGCGATCCTGAGCCAGCGCACGGCGAAATCCCTTCGTAGGTTAATGCACGGGGTTAACTATGCGCGGGACCGTAATGGGACGGCAAGGGCCAAAGGCCCCTGCCTAGCCGAACGGATAGCTGTTTACTGACTCTCGCCCCGCTCACGGGCAATGGCGCGATAGCCGATGTCCTTGCGGTAGAAACAGCCCTGCCAGTCGATTTTTGCAGCCAGCTTGTAGGCTTGCTGCTGGGCGGCATCGACACTGGCGCCCATGGCGGTGGCGCACAGCACGCGGCCACCGGCGGTAACCACCTGGCCATCCTTGAGCGCGGTCCCGGCATGGAACACCTTGCCTTCCAGCGTCGCCGCGGCGTCCAGGCCCTGGATCAGGTCACCCTTGGCGTAGTCGGCAGGGTAGCCGCCGGCGGCCAGCACGATGCCGACGCTTGGGCGTGGATCCCACTGGGCTTCAACCTTGTCCAGCGCTTGCGCCAGGGCGGCTTCCACCAGCAGCACCAGGCTCGACTGCAGACGCAGCATCACCGGTTGGGTTTCCGGATCGCCGAAGCGGCAGTTGAACTCGATGACTTTCGGGTTGCCGGCCTTGTCGATCATCAACCCGGCGTACAGGAAGCCGGTGTAGACATTGCCTTCATCGGCCATGCCGCGCACGGTCGGCCAGATCACCAGGTCCATGACGCGCTGGTGCACGTCGGCGGTGACCACCGGGGCAGGGGAGTAGGCACCCATGCCGCCGGTGTTCGGGCCGGTGTCGCCGTCGCCGACGCGCTTGTGGTCCTGGCTGGTGGCCATCGGCAAGACGTTCTTGCCGTCGACCATCACGATGAAGCTGGCTTCTTCGCCATCGAGGAATTCTTCGATCACCACCCGCGAACCGGCGTCACCGAAGGCATTGCCGGCGAGCATGTCGCGCACCGCGTCTTCGGCTTCCTGCAGGGTCATCGCCACGATCACGCCTTTACCGGCGGCCAGGCCATCGGCCTTGATCACGATAGGGGCGCCTTTCTCACGCAGGTAAGCCAGGGCGGGCTCGATCTCGGTGAAGTTCTGGTAGTCGGCAGTCGGGATCTTGTGGCGAGCCAGGAAATCCTTGGTGAAGGCTTTCGAACCTTCCAACTGGGCGGCGCCAGCGGTAGGGCCGAAGCAGTCCAGGCCACGGCTGCGGAACAGGTCCACGACGCCGGCCACCAGCGGTACTTCAGGGCCGACGATGGTCAGGGACACGTTCTTTTCGGCGAAGTCGGCCAGTTGCTCCAGGGCCAAGACGTCGATGGCGACGTTTTCGCACTTGGCTTCAATGGCGGTACCGGCGTTGCCGGGCGCGACGAAGACTTTCTGGACGCGAGGGTCCTGGGCGACTTTCCAGGCCAGGGCGTGTTCACGGCCACCGCTGCCAATGATCAAAACATTCATTTCAAAAACCTCAAATTCTTTTAGTTGATCGTTCCCACGCTCTGCGTGGGAATGCCTCTACGGACGCCCTGCGTCCGAGGGACGCGGAGCGTGGGCGCGATCAATCAGTGACGGAAGTGGCGCATGCCAGTAAAGACCATGGCAATGCCGGCTTCATCAGCGGCGGCAATCACTTCAGCATCACGCATCGAGCCACCCGGTTGGATCACCGCAGTCACGCCCGCTTTTGCAGCGTTGTCCAGGCCATCACGGAACGGAAAGAACGCGTCCGAGGCCATCACCGAACCGACCACCTGCAAGCCGGCGTGTTCGGCCTTGATCGCTGCAATACGCGCCGAGTTCACGCGGCTCATCTGGCCAGCGCCGACACCGATGGTCTGGCGGTTCTTGGCGTAGACGATGGCGTTGGACTTAACGTACTTGGCTACTTTCCAGGCGAAGATCAGGTCGTTGATCTCTTGCTCGGTCGGTGCGCGCTTGGTCACCACTTTCAGGTCTTGGCTGCCGATCATGCCGATGTCGCGGCTCTGCACCAGCAAGCCGCCATTGACGCGCTTGTAGTCCCAGGCAGCGGCACGCTCAGCCGACCACTCGCCACAGGCCAGCAGGCGCACATTGGCCTTGGCGGCGACGATGGCGCGGGCCTCTTCGCTGACGGATGGGGCAATGATCACTTCGACGAACTGACGTTCGACGATGGCTTTGGCGGTCTCGGCGTCCAGTTCGCGGTTGAAGGCGATGATGCCGCCGAATGCCGATTCGGTGTCGGTGGCGTAGGCCAGTTCGTAGGCCTGGCGGATCCCGCCTTCAGCGTCCGGGCTCACGGCCACGCCGCACGGGTTGGCGTGCTTGACGATCACGCAGGCTGGCTTGACGAAGCTCTTCACACATTCCAGCGCGGCGTCGGTATCAGCCACGTTGTTGTAGGACAGCTCTTTGCCCTGCAGTTGGGTCGCGGTGGCGATCCCCACTTCGGCAGGCTTGGCTTCCACGTAGAACGCCGCGCTCTGGTGCGGGTTCTCGCCGTAGCGCATTTCCTGGGCCTTGATGAACTGGCTGTTGAAGGTACGCGGGAACTGGCTGCGGCCTTCAGTGCTGAGGGTCTCGGCGGCCTGGTTCACGGTGCCCATGTAGTTGGCGATCATGCCGTCATAGGCCGCCGTGTGTTCGAAGGCCTTGAGCATCAGGTCGAAACGCTGGGCGTAGGTCAGGCCGCCAGCTTTCAGGCTTTCCAATACTTGGGCGTAGTCGCTGGCGTTGACCACAATGGCCACGTCTTTGTGGTTCTTGGCTGCCGAGCGCACCATGGTCGGGCCGCCGATATCAATGTTCTCGATAGCGGTCGGCAGGTCGCAGCCTGGCTTGTTGATGGTGGCTTCAAACGGGTAGAGGTTGACGGCCACCAGGTCGATCGGCTTGATGCCGTGCTCGTTCATGATGGCATCGTCGATACCGCGACGGCCGAGGATGCCGCCGTGGATTTTCGGGTGCAGGGTCTTGACCCGACCGTCCATCATTTCTGCGAAACCGGTGTAGTCCGCGACTTCTACTGCGGCCACGCCGTTGTCCTGCAGCAGTTTGAAGGTCCCGCCCGTGGAGAGGATTTCCACACCCAGGGCTTCCAGCTCCCGGGCAAATTCGAGGATCCCGGTCTTGTCGGAAACACTGATCAAGGCGCGGCGGATCGGCAGGCGGGTAGTCTGGTCGGTCATCTCAATTTCCATCAAAAGCAAAGGAGTCAGCAAAAAAGGCGACCGGTTTTACGCGGGCGCCTTTCTGGTTTGATTGAATGCTTACAGCAAATCGTACTGTTTGAGCTTCTTGCGCAGGGTCCCACGGTTCAGGCCCAGCAGCTCACTGGCTTTGGTCTGGTTGCCCTTGACGTAGTTCATCACGCTTTCGAGCAAGGGCGCCTCGACTTCGGAGAGCACCAGGTTGTACACATCCGTGACGGCCGCGCCCTCAAGGTGGGCGAAATAATTGTGCAGCGCTTTCTCGACGCTCCCGCGAAGGGTCTGGCCTTCTTCGCTCGGCGTGTTGAGGTGCTGTTTCAAATTGACGTTGTCGCTCACGGGTGTTGTTCCACTCACTAAAGTCTCGGTCATCATCGTCATGCGGCCACCCCTTCTCCGTCCCCTGCTCTCAGGCTCTTGTCTCGTTCGGCAAAGAACTCACGAACGGCGGTGACCTGTGCTTGCGTTTCATCCAAACGATTGAACCCGGTGCGAAACTCTTTGGCGCCGGGCAGGGTTGCGAGGTACCAACCCACATGCTTGCGAGCAATGCGCGCGCCCATCACGTCCCCATAGAAGACGTGCAGGGCGGCCAGATGCTCTAGCAGAATACGTTCCACCTCGATCAGCCCCGGTGCCGGCATGATTTTGCCGGTACGCAGGAAATGCTCGATCTCACGAAAAATCCATGGCCGCCCCTGGGCGGCCCGGCCGATCAACAGGCCATCGGCACCGGTTGCGTGCAATACGCGCCGGGCTTTCTCGGCCGAGTCGATGTCGCCGTTGGCAAAGACCGGAATCGACACTGCCTGCTTGATCGCGGCAATGGTGTCGTATTCGGCCTCGCCGGTATAAAGGTCAGCGCGGGTGCGGCCATGCACCGCCAATGCTGCAATGCCTGCCTGTTCGGCGATCTTCGCCACCGTCAGGCCGTTCTTGTTGTCCCGGTCCCAGCCGGTGCGAATCTTCAGGGTAACCGGCACATCCACTGCACCCACCACGGCGTGCAGGATCTCGGCCACCAACTGCTCATCCTTCAACAGGGCGGAACCGGCGGCCTTGTTGCAGACCTTTTTTGCCGGGCAACCCATGTTGATATCAATAATTTGTGCACCCAGCTCTACGTTGGCTCGGGCTGCATCCGCCAGCATTTGCGCATCACCGCCGGCGATCTGCACCGAGCGGGGCTCGGGATCACCTTCGTGGATCATGCGCATCCGCGATTTGCGGGTGTTCCACAAGCTCATGTCGCTGGTGACCATTTCCGAGACTACAAGCCCTGCCCCCAAACGTTTGCACAACTGACGAAAGGGCTGGTCAGTGACGCCCGCCATCGGGGCGAGAATCAAAGCGTTTGGCAATGTATATGGGCCGATGCGTACCGCCGACATAGGACTTCCCTGTTGTGGGGCCGGATCATTAGAGTTCGAAAAAGGGTTGGCATGATACCCGCTCTCGATGACTGGTTAAAGGCTGAATTGGATAAAATCTGAGCAGTTATTTTCTTATCGCCAGCGGTTTGGTCGTGGACGAGCAAGTCAATAACCTGCCGTCCGAACCTTGACGCGCGCAACCAATCACTCGGGGGAGTGGAAACTCAAACTGTAGTTCACGGCCTTGTTGCCTGGGTCGAGAATGTCCAGGGCGATATGGATCGGGGTCTGGGACGGCATCTCGGTCTGGCCGGCCAACTCGCCGCTGAGGTATTCGGCGGGTTTGAAGCGCCGGCTGGCGATCATCCGGCCATTTAGGTCGGCAAAGCGCAGCTCCAGCAGCGGGAACGGCTGGGAGAACGTCGCACGGTTATAGATGATGGCATCCACCACCAGCGCGCCGGCAAACTCCGGATGGCTGCGCACCACCAGGTTGCTGCTCTTGATATGGGCAATATCCACCCGCGACGGCACGGTACAGCCCAGTTTCGGGCACAGTTCCTGGAACCATGGGCGGTACTTGTCCTGGCGGGCCAGGTCGTCGAACTGGTAGGCAATGTACTGGCCGGCGAGGGCGGCGGCGGCCAGCAGCACCAGGGTCAGCCAGAGCAGGCGGCGGCCCCAGCCGGCGGGGCGCTTGCCGGCGTAGAGGTGCAGCGGGTCGTCTTCCAGGTCCTGCAGCATCTCGTCATGGACGTTGCCCGTGGCGCGTGTGCGCTTGCGGCGTGGTTCAGGCTCGGGTTCGTCCGGCTCGCTGCTGAGCGTTGGTTCGGGCGACTCGAGAGCGTCGTCGGCACGCAGCACAGGCTCATCGTCCACCTCGTGAATGTCGAAGGACATCGAGGGCTCGGTACGCTGGGGCTTGCCCGTGGGGGCCGGGGCTGGTTCGACGGTTTCCTCGGTGTGGGCGATTGTCGCAGCCCGTTCGTCCGGCGGGTCGCTGAACAGGCTGGCGGCCCACTGTTCTTCTTCAGCCTTGACCGTATCGCGGCTGGCGATCATCGACTCGTCTTTTTGCCGACGGTCCGCGCCGGCCTGGCGGCGGTCGCTGCCCTGGGGCTGGGTGTGTTGGATCTCCCGGCGCTCAAGCTTGGCCAATTCTTCGTCGAGGTTCAGGTGGTCCAGGTCCAGCTCTTCGGCGGTCCATTGCTTCTGGCTGATGGCGCGTGGCGGGGCTTCGGCAGCCGGCGCTTCAGGCGCGTGGGCGCGTTGCTCCAGCAGTTGCCGGGCGGCATTGAACACTTGCAGGCACGAGCCGCAACGAACCACACCACGGGCCACGCTCAATTGAGCATGGCTGGCGCGGAAGCGGGTTTGGCAATGCGGGCACTGGGTGACGAAACTGTCGGTCATGCGGCCATCCGATTCATGCAGGCGCTCATTCTAGCGCCGACGACCGCTGATGCGTACCCAGCCATCGCGGTTGGCGATGGGGTCCAGGTCGAAGTCCTGGGCGTAGGCGGCGGCGACTTCTTCGCCCTGCTCGGCGAGGATCCCCGACAGCGCCAGGCGCCCACCGGGCCTGACCAGGCTCGACAGTTGCGGAGCCAGCGAAACCAGCGGCCCGGCGAGGATATTGGCGACCAATACATCGGCCTGCACCTGAGGCAATTGCTCCGGCAGGTACAGTGGGAATTTGCCTTCAGGAATGTTGTTGCGCCCGGCGTTATCGCGGGAGGCCTCCAGGGCCTGCACGTCGATATCGGTACCGACGGCTTCCTTGGCGCCCAGCAACAGCGCGGCGATGGCCAGGATGCCCGAGCCGCAACCGAAGTCCAGCACGTTGCAGCCTTGCAGGTCCTGGCCGTCGAGCCATTCCAGGCACAGGGCGGTGGTCGGATGGGTGCCGGTGCCGAACGCCAGGCCCGGGTCCAGCAGCAGGTTGACCGCCTCAGGCTCCGGGGCCGCGTGCCAGCTTGGTACGATCCACAGGCGCTGGCCGAAACGCATGGGCTGGAAGTTATCCATCCAGCTGCGCTCCCAGTCCTGGTCTTCGATCACTTCGCTATGGTGCTCGGGCAGCGGGCCGCCGGTCAGCAGTTCCATATGGGCAAACACGCTGCTGGCGTCGGTGCCGTCTTCGAACAGGGCCAGCAAGTGGGTGTGGGACCACAACGGCGTGGTGTTCAGCTCAGGCTCGAAAATCGGCTGGTCTTCGGCGTCCATGAAGGTCACCGACACGGCGCCGACTTCGAGGAACGCGTCTTCATAGGTTTCGGCTTGTTCTGGGCTGATGGCGAGACGGACTTGCAGCCAAGGCATGGCGGGCACCTTTGAAAAAATGAGTGTGCAGCGGGGTGGGGCTGCGAAAGGGCGCAAGTTTACGCGAGAGCAGGCCAGAAGACGACACCACTGACAGCACGGGAGCCAAATGTGGGAGCTGGCTTGCCTGCGGTGGCGGGGTGTCAGCTTGCTCATCAGTGCCTGGCCTACCGCTATCGCAGGCAAGCCAGCTCCTACAGGGTTTTGTGGTGTTCTTGTGTGCGCATAAACGACAAAACCGCCCGAAGGCGGTTTTGTGGGTGGAGCACAAACTTACTGGTTGGCCAGCTTGTGTTCCAGGTAGTGAATGTTCACACCACCTTCGCAGAAGCCTTCATCACGAACCAGATCCCGATGTAGAGGGATGTTGGTCTTGATGCCGTCGACCACGATTTCGTCCAGGGCATTGCGCATACGGGCCATGGCCTCGTCGCGAGTGGCGCCCCAGGTGATCAGCTTGCCGATCAGCGAGTCGTAGTTGGACGGAACCTTGTAGCCGCTGTACAGGTGCGAATCGACGCGAACGCCGTTGCCGCCTGGTGCATGGAAATGCTTGACCAGGCCTGGACTCGGGATAAAGGTTTTCGGGTCTTCGGCGTTGATCCGGCACTCCAGGGAGTGACCGTGCATCTTCACGTCGTCCTGGGTAAAGGACAGCACGTTGCCAGCGGCGATGCTCAGCATCTCCTTGACGATGTCGATACCGGTGACCATTTCCGAAACCGGGTGCTCTACCTGCACACGAGTGTTCATCTCGATGAAGTAGAAGCGGCCGTTCTCGTAGAGGAACTCGAAAGTCCCGGCGCCACGGTAGTTGATATCGATGCAAGCCTTGACGCAGCGTGCCAGGACTTCCTGACGTGCTTTTTCATCCAGGCCCGGTGCCGGAGCTTCTTCCAGGACTTTCTGGTGACGGCGTTGCAGCGAGCAATCGCGGTCGCCCAGGTGGATGGCGTGGCCCTGGCCGTCGGACAGTACCTGGACTTCCACGTGACGTGGGTTGGTCAGGTACTTTTCCAGGTAGACCATCGGGTTGCCGAACCAGGCACCCGCTTCGGAGCGAGTCTGCTTGGCCGCTTCGATCAGGTCTTCTTCCTTGTGCACCACGCGCATGCCGCGACCACCACCGCCGCCGGCGGCCTTGATGATCACCGGGTAACCGACTTCGCGACCAATGCGCAGGGCGGTTTCCTCGTCTTCCGGCAGTGGGCCGTCGGAGCCTGGAACGGTTGGCACGCCGGCTGCGATCATCGCGTCCTTGGCCGACACCTTGTCGCCCATCAGGCGAATGGTCTCGGCTTTCGGGCCGATGAAGGCGAAGCCGGATTTTTCCACCTGTTCGGCGAAATCGGCGTTTTCCGCGAGGAAGCCGTAGCCAGGGTGGATGCCGTCAGCGCCGGTCACTTCAGCCGCGGCGATGATGTTCGAGACCTTCAGGTACGAGTTCGTGGCCAGTGGCGGGCCAATGCAGATGCTTTCGTCCGCCAGTTTCACGTGCATCAATTCGGTATCGGCCGTCGAGTAAACAGCGACGGTCTTGATGCCCTCTTCCTTACAGGCGCGCAGGATCCGCAGCGCGATCTCGCCGCGGTTGGCGATCAGGACTTTTTGCAGTTTCTTCGCAGGTTTCAACATCGAAGGCGCTCCGCGGTTCAAACGATGGTGAACAGCGGCTGGTCGTACTCAACCGGCTGACCGTTTTCTACCAGGATGGATTCGATGACGCCGGCTTTTTCGGCCGTGATGTGGTTCATCATCTTCATCGCTTCCACGATGCAGATGGTGTCGCCCACTTTCACGGTCTTGCCCACTTCAACGAAGGCTGGCGAGGTCGGTGCCGGGGTGCGGTAGAAAGTACCGACCATTGGCGACTTGACCACGAAACCGTTCAGCGCAGGGGCAGCAGGTGCGGCAGGTGCAGCGCTAGCAGCAGGTGCGGCGGCTGGAGCAGCAGCGGCAGGCGCCGGCGCTTGCATCTGGGGTGCGTAGAACTGTTGGGCCGGGGTCTTGCTGTGACGGCTGATCCGTACGGATTCTTCGCCTTCCTTGATTTCCAGCTCGTCGATACCGGATTCTTCCAGCAGTTCGATCAGTTTCTTAACTTTACGGATATCCATGAATCATCAACTCCCAAGGGTCGGTCAGGGGCGTTTAGCCTGTTCTTCAATGTGTTCCAGGGCGGCCTCCAGGGCCAGTCGGTAACCGCTGGCGCCAAGGCCGCAGATCACTCCTACCGCTACGTCGGAGAAGTAAGAGTGATGGCGGAAAGCTTCGCGTTTATGCACGTTCGATAAATGCACTTCGATGAATGGGATGCTCACCGCCAGCAGCGCGTCACGTAAAGCAACACTTGTGTGCGTAAAAGCGGCGGGATTGATCAGGATAAAGTCCACGCCTTCGCTGCGCGCGGCGTGAATGCGATCAATCAATTCATACTCGGCATTGCTTTGCAGGTAGAGCAGATGGTGGCCGGCTTCACGGGCCCGTCGCTCCAGATCGAGGTTGATCTGTTCGAGGGTGACTGCACCGTACACACCCGGTTCGCGGGTGCCGAGCAGGTTCAGGTTGGGTCCGTGCAGAACCAGTAAGGTCGCCATCGGCTGTTCCTTGTTATTGATGTGGGTACGTCAGAACCCGGCGACTATGCCGCAAAGCCTTTGTGACTGTCCAGTTCTCTGCAATAGCCAGCACGATTAGCGAGGATTGCGCAAAATTTGTGACTAGGGCCTTGGATCCGGTCATTGGTAACACGGTTGCGAGTACACAGGAGATCAAATGTGGGAGCGGGCTTGCTTGCGAATGCGGTGGGTCAGTGATGGATAGGTTGACTGATACACCGCATTCGCGAGCAAGCCCGCTCCCACATTTTTGATGTCCGTCTGATTTGGAGGATGGAATCAGACGCGAAATGCCTGCACGGCCGTGTTGAGCTGCCCGCCGAGCACCAACAGATGCTCGCCCTGGCGGCGGCCTTGGCCAATGCGCAGCAGGTTGTCCTCACCCAACTGGTGGATGCGCTCGCTATTATCGCGGATCTCACTGACCGCGCCGCTCTGCTGGGCCGTTACATCGGCAATCCGGATGGCTGTGTCGGAAATGGTCTGGATCGCGCCGACGATTTCGTCCAGTGCGCCGTCGGCCGCTTCGGCTTGCTGGGCGGTGGCTTCGGCGTGTTCGACCTGGGCGCGCATGCCTTCCACCGATTGCCGTGCTGCGGTTTGCAGGCCGGCGATCAAGGTCTGGATCTCGGCGGTGGCGCCCGCCGTGCGCTGGGCCAGGGAGCGTACTTCGTCGGCGACCACGGCAAACCCACGCCCGGCCTCGCCGGCGCGGGCGGCTTCGATGGCGGCGTTGAGCGCCAGCAGATTGGTCTGCTCGGCAATCGAGCGGATCACCGTGAGCACGTTGCCAATGGTCGCGGACTCTTCGGCGAGTTTCTCGATCATTTGCGCATTGCCCTGCACTTCGCCCACCAGCGCGTGCAGGCCGGTCAGGCTCAAGCCGATCACCCGTTGCCCATGCTCCACGGCCTCGCCGGCGCTGCGGCTGGCCCCGGCGGCCTGGCTGGCGTCACCCGCGACCTGCTGGATAGTGGCCTCCAACTCGCCCAATGAATCACGGATTTGCGCAGTGTCCCCGGCCTGGCGTTCGGCGCCGTCATGCAGGCCGCCGCTCAGTTCGGCCAGGGCGCGGCTGCTGCCGGCCACTTGCTCGGCATTTGCGCGAATAGTGCCCACCAGGTTCACCAGGTAAGTCCGCAGGCGATTGAGCGAGGCTTCAATATCATGCAGTTCACGGTTGGTTGCACCCAGGGCGATCTCCTGGCTGAAGTCGCCCTCGGCCCAGGTCGACAGGGCCGGCGCCAGGCTGGTCAGCACCCGCGCCAGGCGCCGTTGCAGGGTGTCGATGAGCAGGGCGATCATCAGGATCAGGCCAATCATTACGCCCTGGATCACCCGCACTTCGCCCTGGATTCGAGCGTGCTGGGCGCGCACTTCGGGCTCCAGCGCAGCAATGGCGTGCTGCACGGTGTTGATTTTCAGGTGGGTGGCGGCGGCCAGTTCGGTACGTTTCTGGATTTGCTCGCGGGTCCGCGCCAGTTCGGAAGGGTAGCGCATGAGCAGGCTGTTGAGCTCGCGCTTGAGGCCCACGCCGGTGTCTTCGGCGACCGTGGTTTCGCTGCTTTCCAGGCCCATCAGCGCCGAGAAATCATCGCTGTTGGAGGCGCTGCTGGCGGTCACGCCCAACAGCGGTAGCTGCTCAATCAAGTCCGCCTGGCTGCGGATGTTGGCCAGTTCACGCTCCACATCGGCCGCCAGTTCGCTGCGCCCACTGCTCACCAGTTTGTCTCGCGCCAGGGATAGCCGGCCCAGATGCTGCGCAGCGGCGAGCAGCGGTGGTAGATAACGCGCCGCGTCCGGTGAGCTGACGCCGATGGCGTACTGGCTCAGTTGCTCCAGATTGGCCCCCAGCTCCCGCTCGGCTTGCAGCAGCAAGGCTTGTGGGTCGCCGGCCAGCTTGCCGGCGGCCAGCAGGTCGGTCTTGCTGAAACCCTCAAGGTCCAGCAAGCCGGGGCGCAATTTTTCGCTCAGCTCAGGCGGCAGTTCGTCCAGGTTCAGCGCCAGGCTTTCCAGGCTCTGGCCGGCAGCGCTCAGGCGCAAGGCATCGCCGCTGGCCAAATAGTCGTCGATATTGCGCGCGGTCTGGTTCTGGAAGGCTTGGGACAGGCCCAGATAGCGCTCCATCAGCACATAAGGGCGTTCAAGCGCCCGTTGCGACCACCAGAGCGTAGCGCCCAGGGCCAGGCAAACGGCGACCAGCAGAAGGGTATTGAGATTTGTCAGCAGCTTCAGGCGCATGCGTGGTTTCAACCAACGGCGGAAGAATAAGTGCCTGAAGTTATTGCGTTTTCGTTACAGCGTTATGACGGACTGAGTGGAATCCGATGAAAAGGTGGCACTTTGCCTTGATGTGCCTGCGGCGTGTACGCGATTACGCCCGGCGTCCTTGGCCCGGTACAGCGCTTCGTCGGCCTGGGCGGCCATCATCAGGCTGTCGGAGCCGTCGCACAGCTCGACCACTCCGGCGCTGAAGGTGCACCACAAGTCCTGGGGCTGGGCCGGGTAGTGGATTTCGGCAAAGCGCCCCCGGATTTCATCGAGCACTTTGCAAGCGGCGTCCAGGTCGGTGTCGGGCATCACGATGGCGAATTCTTCGCCGCCGTAACGGCCGATGTAGTCGGTCTTGCGCAGGCGCTGCTTGAGAAACAGCGCCAGGCTCTTGATCACGCGGTCGCCCATGGGGTGGCCGTGGCTGTCGTTGACCCGCTTGAAGTGGTCAATGTCGAGCATGGCAAAGCTCAACGGCTTGTTCTCGCGGCGCGAGCGGAAGCTGCAGTCTTCCAGCAGTTGCAGGATATGGGTGTGGTTGTACAGGCCGGTCAGGCTGTCGCGCACCATCCGCGCCTTGAGGTGGCGGGCGCGGGCGGCGCGGTTGCGCACGGTGGTGATCAGGTGGCGCGGCTTGATCGGCTTGGTGAGAAAGTCGTCGCCGCCTTCGCTCATGGCGTCCAGCTGTTTATCCAGGTCATCTTCGGCCGACAGATAAATGATCGGCACGCTGACATAGCGGTCATTGTGGCGGATCACCTTGGCCAACTCGGTGCCGGTACAGGCTGGCATATACATGTCGAGGATGATCAGGTCGGGCTGGAAGTCCGCCAGCTCGGCCATGGCCTGGATCGGCTCGATCAGGGTGCGGGTGACGATCCCGGCGCTGTTGAGCAGGCGCTCGGTGTGCATCGCCTGGGCGCGGGAGTCGTCGATGATCAACACTTTATAGGGTTCGTACTGGGCGACGCAGGTCAGCACCTCGATTTTTTCCAGCAGGCTCGACGCCTCCAGGGTCCCGGTAAGGAACTCCTGGCCACCGGCGCGCACGGCGGCCAGGCGGGTGGGGGTGTCGGTTTCGTGCAGGCTGAAGAACAGCAGCGGCAGTTTCTGCTCCAGGCCTTCCTGGGCTTCGGCGGCCAATTTCAGGCCCAGGCCGGCGCCACAGAAGTCCACGTCCATCACAATCGCCGCCGGCAGGCGTTCGGCCATGGACGAACGGAAGGCGGCCACGCTGTCCAGAGACTGCGCACTCAAACCAAAGAATTCCAGCTGCTTGGCCAGGCGCTCGGCGCGGTCGTGATCGGCGAGCATCACGTAGATCGGCTTGCGCATCGGCGGCAGGAAGGTCTGATCCAGCTGGTCGCCCTGACGCAGACCGGTCCGCGACAGGCGCTGCATCAAACGGTTGAGGTCGGTGATCAGGTGACTGCTCAGGCGGCCGCGGTTTTCGTCCACGGCTTTAAGCGACTCGATGATGTGCCGGGCCAGTTGGCCATGCTCGGG
The DNA here is from genome assembly GCF_016405645.1 of Pseudomonas sp. MF5691. Lineage (NCBI taxonomy): Bacteria > Pseudomonadati > Pseudomonadota > Gammaproteobacteria > Pseudomonadales > Pseudomonadaceae > Pseudomonas > Pseudomonas sp. MF5691. The sequence goes on along the minus strand of NZ_JAEKDC010000003.1, from coordinate 65,958 downwards.
TTGTTCGAAGCGTTCGGCAAAACGCAGCAGGCGCAGATTGGCCTCGCTGAGTTCATTCAATTCGGCGTTCGACCATTCGCTGCGCTGTAAACGCTGCCAGATCTCAAGAATTTGACGCGCCTGATGAATTACCCGCTGGGCAAAGTGGTGCTTGAGACGCTCACGACTGGGGTCTTCTGGCTCGGTCATATCCTGACTACTAGGTAAGGGTGCATGCTGAGGTCGACTGGTGGCTCTATGCTAGCACCTCTTTTCATTCGCACGAGTGTCATACGTCAATTAACTGCAGCGTCCTGTGGATTCATTTGCTGACCCTTGGGTCGCGTAGGCGCATCGGCGCCCATCCTTTATAGTTGAGTGCCAGCTTTACGCCACCTTGATTAAAAGCCCCGCACCGACGGGCACGATGGGGTAGGGTTGTGGTCGTAGCTATTGAACTCAAGTGACTGAAAGGATATCCGCCATGCTGGACTGGAAAAACCGTGCAGGCAGCGCCCCAGGCCCAAGCCCTGCGCCCAAGTCGGCCTCCCGCAGCTATTTTCGTAATCTGTTGATGAGCCGTGCCCTGATGACCCTGGTGGTGATTTACCTGTTGGTCACCGGTGGCCTGGGCTGGTATTGGAGCCAGGAGCCAGCGTTGTTCCCGGTCCAGCAAAATGCGCAAATTGCCGCCGAAAAAGACGGCAAACAAATGGTGCTCGGCTTTACCACTGTCGAAACCGTCAAGACCGTGGTGGGTACCCTGCTGAACAAGCCTGGCGGTTATATTTCCAATGACCGCTTCCCGCCTGGGTTGTGGATGGACAATATGCCCAGCTGGGAATATGGCGTGCTGGTGCAGGTGCGTGACCTGACCCGTGCCCTGCGCAAGGACTTCGCCCGCTCGCAATCGCAATCGGCCGAAGACGCCGACCTGGCCAAGGCCGAGCCGCGCTTTAACTTCGACAACAAGAGCTGGGTGCTGCCCTCCAGCGAATCGGAGTACCAGGAAGGCATCAACTCCCTGAACCGCTATCAGGCGCGTCTCTCCGACCCCAACCAGAAAGGCGCGTTGTTCTACGCGCGTGCCGACAACCTGAACAACTGGCTGGGCGATGTTGCTACCCGCCTCGGTTCGTTGTCGCAGCGCCTGTCGGCCAGTGTCGGCCGGGTCAAGCTCAATACCGCGCTGAAAACCGAAACGCTGGCGCCGGGCGAAGTGCCGCAGCTCGATGAAGAAGTGGTGGAAACCCCATGGATGCAGATCGACAACGTGTTCTACGAGGCCCGCGGCCAGGCCTGGGCCCTGTCCCACCTGTTGCGCGCCATCGAAGTCGACTTTGCCGACGTGCTGGCCAAGAAAAACGCCACCGTCAGCGTGCGCCAGATCATTCGTGAGCTGGAGGCGTCCCAGGAAACCCTGTGGAGCCCGATGATCCTCAATGGCAGCGGCTATGGCGTATTGGCCAACCACTCGCTGGTGATGGCCAACTACATCTCCCGCGCCAACGCGGCGGTGATCGACTTGCGTCAACTGCTGAACCAGGGTTGAGTCATGGTCGATAGCGCCAAGGAGGTCGCGCACCGCGCGGCCTCGGATGCCGAACACATCGCCTGGGTCGACGAGCAGGACAACCTGCTCGGCGCCCTGGTGCGTGCTGACCTGCGCGAGCGCGGGCTGATCGGGCGCGGCACCTACATCATGCTGTTTAACTCAAAGGGTGAACTGTGCGTGCACCGGCGCACCCTGAGCAAAGCCATCTATCCCGGTTATTGGGACGTGGCGGCGGGCGGCATGGTCGGGGCTGGCGAGACCTACGAGCAGTCGGCCGCCCGTGAGCTGGCAGAAGAATTGGGCGTCAGCGGTGTAGAACTGACCGCCCACGACCACTTCTTTTTCGAGGATACGGGTAACCGGCTCTGGTGCTCGGCGTTTTCTGCGGTCTGGGATGGGCCGCTGCAGCTGCAGCCCGAAGAGGTGCTGGAAGCGCGTTTTATGTCCATTGAGGCAGTCCTGGCCGATATCGAGCAAAAGTCCTATTGCCCCGACTCCCTGGCCGCCTTAAAACGCTATCTGGCGGCGCGTCGCTAAAGTTGCATAAATTGGCGCCATTTGGCTCTTAGCAAGTAGGCTTTTTGCCGTTACACTGCGCGACTTTTCAAGCCGAACTGCCTTGGCGGTTCGGTAGCGCTGCCCCTGCCTGAGTGGGGCTTCGCGGTTGGTGGCCGGTTGACGGGCACTGATCAGTCTTCATCCTCCCAAGAGGATTGCCGGTGGCCAAAAAAGCCGCATCCTTCGCCGCCCTTGGTGGCCTGGTGTTTTCCACCGACGCAGGTCGGCATTGCCCGGACTGTCGCCAGCCCGTGGACGCCTGTACCTGCAAACAGACCCTGATTCCCGATGGTGACGGTATTGCCCGCGTACGCCGCGAGAGCAAGGGCCGTGGCGGCAAGACGGTGACCACCATCACCGGCGTGCCTCTGGCGGCCGAGCCACTCAAGGAGTTGGCCACCGTGCTGAAAAAGCGCTGTGGCACCGGTGGCGCCCTGAAAGACGGGATCATCGAAATCCAGGGCGATCACGTCGAGTTGCTGTTGGCCGAGTTGATCAAGCTCGGTTACAAGGCGAAGAAATCCGGCGGCTAGCAGCCTCTGTGAAACCCGCACCGACGAGCGCGCTCGTCGTCTCCATGGTTTCACAGAGCCTGTTCCTGACCGGTGTCTAAACTCTGTCCTGCGAGCGGGGTCTACCTCTCTCACAGGCAAATCGTCATTTTCACTCTTTAGACTGCGCCAGCCTCTGACTTGGGTGGCGCTCTTCGACTTTATATAGGGGACTTCGATGTCCGTACGACGCACACGCAAAGACGATGGCAGCCAATGGACAGTTGCGGACAGCCGCAGTGTTTACGGGATTCGCCATTGGGGGGCCGGATATTTCGCGATCAATGATGCCGGTCGCGTTGAAGTCCGTCCGAACGGCCCGAACAGCTCGCCCATCGACTTGTACGAGCAAGTGGACGAGCTGCGCAAAAGCGGCCTGTCCCTGCCGTTGCTGGTGCGCTTCCCGGATATCCTGCAAGACCGCGTGCGCCAGCTGACCGGCGCCTTCGACGCGAATATCGAGCGCCTGGAATACCAGAGCAAATACACCGCGCTGTACCCGATCAAGGTCAACCAGCAGGAAGCGGTGATCGAGAACATCATCGCCACCCAGGACGTGTCCATCGGCCTGGAAGCCGGCTCCAAGCCTGAGCTTCTGGCGGTGCTGGCCCTGGCACCGAAAGGCGGCACCATCGTCTGCAACGGTTACAAGGACCGTGAGTTCATCCGCCTGGCGCTGATGGGCCAGAAGCTGGGCCACAACGTGTTTATCGTGATCGAGAAAGAGTCCGAAGTGGGCCTGGTGATCGAAGAAGCCGCCAACCTCAAGGTCAAGCCACAGGTCGGCCTGCGGGTGCGCCTGTCGTCCCTGGCGTCGAGCAAGTGGGCAGACACCGGTGGTGAGAAGTCCAAGTTCGGCCTGTCGGCGGCGCAGTTGCTGTCGGTGGTCGAGCGCTTCCGCGCCGCCGGCCTGGACCAGGGCATCCGCCTGTTGCACTTCCATATGGGCTCGCAGATCGCCAACCTGGCGGACTACCAGCACGGGTTCAAGGAAGCCATCCGTTACTACGGTGAACTGCGCAACCTTGGCCTGCCGGTGGACCACATCGACGTCGGCGGCGGCCTGGGCGTGGACTACGACGGTACCCACTCGCGCAACGCCAGTTCGATCAACTACGACATGGACGACTACGCCGGCGTAGTGGTGGGCATGCTCAAGGAGTTCTGCGACGCGCAGAACCTGCCGCACCCCAACATCTTCTCCGAAAGCGGCCGCTCCCTGACCGCTCACCACGCCATGCTGGTGGTGCAAGTCACCGACGTCGAGAAACACAACGACGACGTGCCGGTGATCGAGAACAAGGAAAGCCTGCCGGAAACCGTGCAATGGCTGGTTGACCTGCTGGGCCCGACCGACATTGAAATGGTCACCGAAACCTACTGGCGCGCCACCCACTACATGAGCGACGTGGCCGCCCAGTACGCCGACGGCAAACTGACCCTCGCGGAAAAAGCCCTGGCCGAACAGTGCTACTTCGCCGTGTGCCGCCGCCTGCACAACTCGCTCAAGGCCCGCCAGCGCTCGCACCGCCAGGTGCTGGACGAACTCAATGACAAGCTGGCCGACAAGTACATCTGCAACTTCTCGGTATTCCAGAGCCTGCCGGACACCTGGGCCATCGGCCAGGTACTGCCGATTCTGCCGCTGCATCGCCTCGACGAAGAGCCGCTGCGCCGTGCAGTACTGCAAGACCTGACCTGTGACTCCGACGGCAAGATCAAGCAATACGTCGACGAGCAGAGCATCGAGACCAGCTTGCCGGTGCACGGTTTGAACGAAGGCGAAGATTACCTGCTGGGCATCTTCCTGGTGGGCGCCTACCAGGAAATCCTCGGGGACATGCACAACCTGTTCGGTGACACCGACTCGGTGAACATCTACCAGCGCGACGACGGCACCGTCTACAGCGCCGGGATCGAGACCCACGACACCATCGAAGACATGCTGCGCTACGTGCACTTGTCGCCGGAGGAGTTGATGACCCACTACCGTGACAAGTGCGCCAGCGCGAAGATCACGGCGGCGGAGCGTACGCAGTTCCTGGATGCTTTGCGCCTGGGCCTGACCCGCTCCTCGTACCTGTCTTCCTGACTTATCAGATGCGCGGCGCCTCATCCACGTCATAACGGTCGCGCAGCGGAACGCCCATTTCCTCACGGAGGGCGTTTTCCGTGAAGGGATAAGGGTTGACGTTGGTCGCTGGAGTGTTGGGGTTATTGTCAAAGTCGAAAGGCGTGGCATCCGTGGGAATTCCAACCACTTGGTATTCCTCGTTGTTTACGGTTCTCGGCACTCCGCCTCTGAGGAGGGGGGCTCCATTAGCGTCCTTCAGGATTTGTTTGCCAGGTATGCCCGTCCCTGTGGCTCCATTGAACGCGTGAGCGAGTTCATGATGGAGCGTAATCTCCGGGGAGATGGAAAAGGTCTGGTCAAAGTCAGCGGGTTCGAAAACGATTTCGGGCTGGGTCGAAACTGAACCCGGTTTGTTGTCTTTTATATAACCAAACTCAGGGCGGAAAGGGTCTTTCCTGAGCTCAGCGTTTGAGGTGTACTCATTCCTGAATCCGTAGGCGCTAAAGCCGGGGGTGTGCGATTCGGTAAGGACGATAGGCCTATGCCCGTCTTCAACAAATTGATCCATGGCTTCGAGTGCTTTTTGACCCGCTGGTGAGGCTCTTAGTCGGTCTATAACATCTTCCGTCTGTTCTATGAATTGTTCTGTACCTTTTATTACCAAGCCTTTTCTACCGCTCTCGGAATATGTAACAGGGATGATTTTAGAGTTGCCTTGGTTGTTAATTGTGTCGGTAGACTTGGCATAGATCTTATCGTTTTTATCATAAGAGTTAATGGTGTCGGCGCCCTCGCCGCTATAAAAAGTAGTCCGGTAATAACCACTCAGTGTGTCATTGCCCCTTCCCCCGTTTAGTACAACCTTGCCAGGCCCAGCGTAAAGATGGTCATCTCCCCTGTCGCCGTTGAGGAATAACACTCTGTTGGCAGGACCAAAGCCTGCATACAGGTGATCGTTTCCTTTTCCTCCCGATATCGCAGCGTTGCCCGTGCCGGCAGTAATTGTGTCGTCGCCATCACCGCCAGTTACCGCCATATCGCCGGTGCCCAGGCGTATGTGATCGTTTCCTTTTCCACCGATCACGGTCCCCACTCGCCCATTTGAAACAATATCGTCATCACCGTCGCCGCTGTTTATGTGCATTTCGATGTTGACGTACTTGTCGACGGTAATGCGGTCATTGCCTCCAGCAGTGTTGATCCTCAGTGAGTGCGCGTTGTTGTTTGCTGTCAGTGGGAGTTTGTAGTCTTTGCCATTGATACGCGCGTTGAGCTGGTGGTTTGCGCCAACGGTAATACTGACGTTGTCAGCCCGGTCGGAGGTGGTAATCAGCACTCTGCTGACATCGGGCACACGCTTGCCTTGAGGGTCTGTTTTATAGGTTGAAATCTGCTGGATCTTGGTGTTTCCATCATCCGCTAAAACGCTGATATGAGGGGTGCCGGCCGGTTCCGCCGGTGGAGTGACGCGTGGTGAAAGGGGGGCTGCGGTTGCTGGTGTCGGGAGTATATTCATTCACAGACCTACCTTGGATGAGAGGTGATGTTTGACCTCGAAGGTGTAAATGCTCTGTGGTCTGCTCCCCGAAAAACAGCCAAGCTGTTTTGTAACAATCAACAGATAGCCCGCGTTCTCAGGGTTGGCCGAGCCAGCGGTCCTGTTTGTTCAGTCGCCACGCAATCGCCCACAACGTCAGACTGCGCACCGCCATAAACAGCAGGAACGTTATCCACAGCCCGTGGTTACCCAAACCCTGCAGCGCCCAGGCAAGCGGCAGCATAATCAGCACCGTCAGCAGCATGCCATTGCGCATCTCCCGCGCACGGGTCGCGCCGATAAACAAACCGTCCAACAAGTAACTCCACACCGCAATCAACGGCAGTACCGCAAGGTACGGCAGGTAGAGATCGGCGGTTGCGCGCACGCTGGGGATATCGGTCTGCATGGCGATAAACAGGTGGCCGCCGAAGGTAAACAGCAGGGCGAAGCCGAGACTGGCGATCAGTGACCAACCGCAAGCGACCACCAGTGAGCGGCGCAGGGCCTGGCGGTCATGGGCGCCGATGGCGTGGCCGCACAGCGCTTCTACCGCGTGGGCCAAACCATCCAGGGCATGGGCGGTCAGCAACAGCCCGTTGAGCAGCAGGGCATTGGCCGCGACGGTGGCATCGCCCAGCCGCGCACCTTGCACCGTGATCATGAAAAACACCGACTGCAGCGCCAGGCTGCGGATAAAGATGTCGCGGTTGACCGCCAGCAGCGCGCGCCAGCTTTGCCAGACCTTGAGCGCCGCCCAGGCGATATGCCCAGGGTAGGCGCGCAGGGCTTTTTGCGTGAGGGCCAGGCCGAGCAGGGCGCCGGTCCATTCGGCAATCACCGAGGCCCGCGCCGAGCCGACCACGCCCCAGTCCAGGCCCAGCACAAACCACAGGTTCAGGGCGATATTCACCAGGTTAGTGGTCAACAGAATCGCCAGCGGCGCCCGGGCGTTTTGCGTGCCCAGGAACCAGCCCACCAAGGCATAGGTAGCCAGGGCGGCGGGCAGGCCGAACAGGCGGGTGTGGAAGAACTCGCGGGTCAGTTGATTCAACTCGGCGGAGGGCTGCATCCACTCCAGCGCCAGGTGGCTCAGGGGAATGCCCACCGTGCCCAGCACCATCGCCAACCCCAGTGCCAGCAGCAGACCTTGCAGCAGGATTTGCCGCAGCGCCGCGCCATCATTGCGCCCGGCGGCCTGGGCGGCAAACCCGGTGGTGCCCATGCGCAGAAAGCCCATGGCCCAGGCCAGGAAGGTATACAGGCTGGCCCCTACGGCCACGGCGCCCAATTGGTGGGCGTGGGGCAGGTGGCCGATGACCATGCTGTCCACCAGCGCCACCAGCGGTACCGAAATATTCGACAGAATCATCGGCGCGGCCAGGGCCCAGACACGGCGGTGAGTGGGGCGATGACGCCAGTCGGTGAGTAAGGTGGACATGCGGGCTCCTTGGGGGAGCGGCATTGTAACGCTGCCTGGGCAGCATCGCAGACCCAATGTGGGAGCAGGCAAGCCAGCTCCCACAGCAGGTCCCAGCGTTGTGGGTGGCAATGTCGGCATGATGAAGGCTCATGGCTGCGCTGATGAGCTTTCGCTTCTGGCCAGCACGCGAGGCTGAGTTAAATACCCGCCTTCTCCTCAGAACAGCCAAACCCCATGGATAACTCCGATATCGCGATCACCCTGGTCCTGATCTCCGCCTTCATGCACGCCACCTGGAACGCTGTTGTCCGAGCCGGCAGCAGCCGCTTCATGACCCTGGCCATCGTCGATGGCACGGCGCTGGTGATCTGCCTGGCGGCGCTGCCGCTGGTCAATGTGCCGAGCCTGCAAGTCTGGGGTTATGTACTGCTCTCGGTGATATTGAATACGGTCTATCGCCTGTTTCTGATCAAGGCCTATGAGACGGGCGACTTCGGTCAGGTCTACCCGGTGATGCGCGGTGTGCCGCCAGTGCTGGTGGCGTTGTTTTCCTACTTTCTGCTGCATGAGCAACTGTCGTTCCATGCGATGGCCGGGGTGTTGTTGATTTGCCTGGGGATCATCAGCCTGACATTTGTACGCAGGATGACCGCGCACATGCTCAAGCCGATCCTGATGGCGGTGGGCGCTGGAGTGTTTATTGCGTCCTACACAGTGGTGGACGCCAAGGGCGTGAGAGCCAGTGAAACGGTGCTGCAATACATTATTTACCTGACGGTGTTCCAGAGCATTCCTATCCCGCTGCTGGCGTTTTGCAAGGAGCGTGCGGCACTTGTCCAGGCCATTGGCAGTCATTGGCGAGTGGGGGCCTTGGGGGGTGTTTTTTACCTGGCATCCTACGGCCTGGTGTTGTTCGCGCTGTCGCTGGACGCGGTGGCCAAGGTCTCAGCGCTGCGGGAAACCAGTGTTATTATCGGCGCCATTATTGCCGCGCTGTTCTTTCATGAACGGTTCGGCTGGCGACGGATGCTCTCGGCGTGCGTCATTGTTTGCGGGATCATCCTGATCAAAGTGAGCACTTGATGGCTCAGCGTCCTCCACCCACTGCGATGCTTCAGGCTTTTGTCAGCGCCGCGCAAACGGGCAGTTTCGCGCGTGCGGCATCTGAGCTTAACCTCACCGCCAGTGCCATCAGCCATCAAATTGCGGGCCTGGAAGAGTGGTGGGGCGTGCAGTTGTTTGAGCGGCACTCACGTGGCGTCAAGCTGACGTCGGCAGGGCACGCCTTGTTGCCGGTCACTGATGGGTTTTTCAAAGGGCTGGAGGCGGCGTTGCAGGTTCTCAACCCGCGCAAAGCCCAACCGTTGTACCTCTCGTGCACCTCTTCACTCTGTTCGACCTGGCTGATTCCCAGAGTGCATGGCTCGCATACTGACGCCTCGTTCAATCTTGACGTGGTGCTGACCAGCGCAGATATGAGCCCTGCCAGCCTGGGTGCTCATCAATTTGATGTCGCAGTAGTCATAGGGGGCGGGGACTATCCGGAGCATCATGTCGAGTTGCTGATGCGCGATGCGGTGTTTCCCGTCTGCTCGCCGGCGTTTTATCGCGAGCATGGCGACATTGCGCCGACGGATATCGCCCGGTACCCGTTGATTCACCGGGCGGATGATCAGATCTGTCCGGGGTGGGAGAGTTGGTTTGCGTTCCAGGGGGTGGCGGCGCCCCCGTATCACCCTGGGCCTCGGTTTCCGGATTCGAGCCTGGCTATAAGCCTTGCGCTCAAGGGGGCTGGGATCGCATTGGGCAGGACGGCGTTGGTATATGACCAGTTGGAAGAGGGGGGATTGGTTGCCTTGAGCAGCCCGGTGATGATGTCGCCGGCGGCGTACTACATTATTTGCCGCAAGGGTCGACAGTCCGAGCCGGCCATCGCCCGGTTGATTGAGTGGCTCAAGCTCAGCGCGGGTGAGTTTTTGCGGGAGGTTGGGGCGAGGCATCCGCAAATAGCGGGTGCTGGAGCATTTCAGAGGTAGGGTTTGACCTGACTTGGCCTGCACGCAGAACCAAATCGCCCTCCGTCGGTCAATGTGATCGCCACCATAACCCGCTTCACTGGCGCTGATATATAGTTCACCCCTCAGACACCCTCACAACGAGTGCCCCATGCTTAACAAAGGATTGTTCCTGGCCTGTGCGCTGGCCCTGCTGAGCGCCTGCGATTCTTCCGACAAACCAGCAGCGCCAGCGGCCCCTGCGGCAGCGGTGACGGCGCCGGCCAAGGCCGCGGTAGACGTGGCGACGCTCAAGCAGCGTTATGCCGGCCGTGAGTTAAGCGTGGTGGACGTGTCTGAGGTGCAACTGGATGGCGCCAGCACCTTGTCGGTGAGTTTTTCGATCCCGCTGGACCCGGACCAGAAGTTCGCCGACAAGCTGCACCTGGTGGACAGCAAATCCGGCAAGGTCGACGGTGCCTGGGAGCTTTCCGAGAACCTGATGGAACTGCGCCTGCGCCACCTGGAGCCCCAGCGCAAACTGGTGCTGACCGTGGACGCCGGCCTGCGCGGGGTGAATGACGCCAAGCTCGCCGCCGAGTACGTCAGCCGTCTGGAAACCCGCGACCTGCAAGCCACCGTCGGCTTCGCCAGCCGTGGCACCCTGTTGCCCACCCGTCTGGCCGAAGGTTTGCCGGTGATCGCGCTGAATGTCGACAAGATCGACGTCGAATTCTTCCGCATCAAGCCCGAATCGCTGCCGGCGTTTCTCGCCCAGTGGGGCCGCAATACCAGCCTGCAAAGCTATGAATCGCGCGAACTGCTGCCCATGGCCGACTTGGTGTACGGCGGCCGTTTCGACCTCAATCCTGCGCGCAACACCCGTGAAACCCTGCTGCTGCCCATCGCCGGCCTCAAGCAACTGCAACAGCCGGGCGTGTACCTGGCGGTGATGCGCGCCTCGGGCACTTACAACTATTCGCAACCGGCCACGCTGTTCACCCTCAGTGATATCGGCCTGTCGGTGCACCGTTACGCCAACCGCCTGCATGTGTTTACCCAGGCGCTGGAAGGCGGCAAGGCACTCGATGGCGTCGAGCTGGAAATCCTCGATGCCGAAGGCCGCGTGTTGGGCCAGGGCAAGACCGAGAAGGGCGGCCACGCCGAACTGCCATTGCCGAAAAAGGCCCAGGTACTGCTGGCCAAGCAGGGCGAGCAAACCAGCCTGTTGCGCCTCGACAGCGCAGCGCTGGACCTGGCCGAGTTCGATATCGGCGGCCAGCCCGCGCACCCGCTGCAATTCTTTGTGTTCGGCCCGCGGGATCTGTACCGCCCTGGCGAAACCGTGCTGCTCAACGCCCTGCTGCGCGACAAGGACGGCAATGCCGTCAAGCCGCAGCCCGTGAGTGTCGAAGTGCGCCGCCCGGATGAGCAGGTCAGCCGCAAATTCGTATGGGACGCCGATGCCTCTGGCCTCTATCAATATCAGTTGCAGTTGGCCGGCGAAGCGCCGACCGGGCGCTGGCAACTGGTGTTCGACCTGGGTGACGGTAAGCCGCAGTTGTATGAATTCCTCGTCGAGGACTTCCTGCCCGAGCGCCTGGCCCTGGAACTCAAGGGCAGCGACACGCCCTTGAACCCGGCGGACACCGCCGTTATCCAGGTCAACGGCCGCTACCTCTATGGCGCCCCGGCGGCGGGCAATCGCCTGAGCGGGCAAGTGTATGTGCGCCCGCTGCGCGAGGCGGTCAAAGCCCTGCCGGGCTACGAGTTTGGCTCGGTAACGGAAGAAGAGCTGAGCCAGGATTTTGAACTGGACGAAAGCGTGCTCGATGCCCAGGGCCAGGAAAAGCTGACCCTGGAAAGCAAATGGAGCGAGGCCAAGTCGCCGCTGCAACTGATCGTGCAGGCCAGCCTGCAAGAATCCGGCGGGCGCCCGATCACCCGCCGCCTGGTACAGCCGGTATGGCCGGCCGAGCAACTGCCCGGCCTGCGCGGCTTGTTCGATGGCAAGGAGACCGATGGCGATGGCCCGGCGGAATTCGAAGTACTGCTGGCCAACCAGCAAGGTGACAAGCTGGCGGCCGACAACCTCAAGGTCCGCCTGATCCGCGAGCGCCGCGACTACTACTGGAACTACTCGGACAACGACGGCTGGAGCTATCACTACAACGAGAAATTCCTCAACCTCGATGAGCAGACCGTCAACATCAAGGCCGGCGATACGGCCAAGGTCAGCTTCCAGGTGGAGTGGGGCCCGTACCGCGTCGAAGTCGAAGACCCACAGACCGGGTTGATCAGCAGCAAGCGCTTCTGGGCTGGCTACCAGGCCCAGGACAACACCGAAGGCGGCGCCGTGCGCCCGGACCAGGTCAAGCTGGCGCTGGACAAACCGGCATATGGCGATGGCGATACGGCCAACGTCACTGTCACCCCGCCGGCAGCCGGCAAGGGCTACCTGTTGGTCGAATCCAGTGAAGGCCCGTTGTGGTGGCAGGAAATCGAGGTGCCGGCCGAAGGCAAGAGCTTTGCAGTGAAGCTCGATCCGAAATGGTCGCGTCATGATCTGTATGTCAGCGCGCTGGTGATCCGTCCCGGCGAGCGCAAAGCCAACATCACCCCCAAACGCGCCGTGGGTTTGCTGCACCTGCCGTTGGATCGTACCCAGCGCAAACTGGGCCTGACCCTGACTGCACCGGAAAAAATGCGCCCCAAGCAGCCACTGACGGTCAAGGTTGCGGCAAAAAATGCCGATGGCAGCGTGCCGAAACAGGTGCATGTGCTGGTGGCGGCGGTGGACGTGGGCATCCTCAATATCACCGAGTACCCGACCCCGGATCCATACTCCAGCCTGTTCGGCCGCAAGGCGTATGGCGTGGATCAGTTCGATATCTATGGGCAGTTGATCGAAGCCGGCCAGGGCCGCCTGGCCAGCCTGGCCTTTGGTGGTGACGCGGCGCTGGCCAAGGGCGGCAAGCGCCCGGACACCAGCGTCACCATCGTCGCCCTGCAAAGCGCGCCGGTGACCCTGAATGAGAAAGGCGAGGGCGAAGTCAGCGTCAATATCCCCGACTTCAACGGCGAGTTGCGCCTGATGGCCCAGGCCTGGAGCGATGACCGCTACGGCATGGCCGAAGCCAAGACCGTGATCGCCGCGCCCTTGATTGCCGAGCTGTCGGCCCCACGCTTCCTCGCTGGCGGCGACCAGACGCGCCTGGCGCTGGACCTGTCCAACCTGTCGGGCAAGGCGCAGAAGCTCGATGTGCAACTGACCGCCGAAGGTCAACTGACCCTGCTGGGCGAGCCATCGCAAAGCGTGCAACTGACCCAGGGCCAGCGCACCACCTTGCAGATTCCAGTGCGTGCGCTGGGCGGTTTTGGCCAGGGCAAGATCAAGGTTACGGTCAACGGCCTGGACCTGCCGGGCGAGAACCTGCCGGCGTTTACCCGCGAATGGACATTGGGCGTGCGTCCGGCTTATCCGGCGCTGCTCAAGCAATACCGCGCAGTGCTCAAGGACGAAGCCTGGAGCCTGCCGGACAGCGAACTGGCCCTGTTTGAACCGGCCGGGCGTGAGGCGCTGTTGAGCCTGTCGAGCCGCCCGCCGTTGAACCTGGGCGAGCAGATTCGTGCGCTCAAGGCCTACCCGTATGGCTGCCTGGAGCAAACCGCCAGCGGCCTGTACCCGTCGCTGTACGCCGACGCCGCCGTGCTGACACGCCTGGGGTTGACCGGCGAGCCGGATGCCGAGCGCAAACGCAAGATCGAACTGGGCATCGAGCGCCTGCTGGGCATGCAGCGCTACAACGGCAGCTTCGGTTTGTGGGGTGCCGATGGCGAGGAAGAATACTGGCTGACGGCGTACGTCACCGACTTCCTGCTGCGCGCCCGCGACCAGGGTTTTGCCGTACCGCCTGAAGCGCTGAAGAAGGCCAGCGAACGCCTGCTGCGTTATGTGCAGGAACGCAACCTGATTGAAGTCGACTACAGCGACAACGCCGACCACACGCGCTTCGCCGTGCAGGCCTACGCCGGGCTGGTGCTGGCGCGCAGTCAGCAGGCGCCGCTGGGCGCATTGCGCAGCTTGTTCGAGCGCCGCAGCGATGCGCGTTCCGGCCTGCCCCTGGTGCAGTTGGCGATTGCCTTGCAGAAGATGGGCGACCAGCCGCGCGCCGACCAGGCATTGCTCGCCGGTTTGGCGGTCAAGCGCAAAGCCAATGAATGGCTGGCCGACTACGGCAGCCCCCTGCGTGATCAGGCGATGATCCTGGCCTTGCTGGAAGAAAACGACCTGGCCAAAGGCAAGCGTGAAGAACGCCTGTTCGAGCTGTCGGACCAGATGGCGGCCAGCCCATGGCTGTCGACCCAGGAGCGCAACTCGCTGTTCCTCGCCGGCCGTGGCCTGCTGGGCAAACCGGAAACCAACTGGACGGCGCAGTTGAGCAGCGGCGGCGAAACCCGCGAGCTGAACAACGGCCAGTCCGGCCTGAAGCTGGAAGGCCCGTTGCTGGCTTCACCGCTGACCCTGCGCAACCCGGGCAGCGAGCCGATTTACCAGCAACTGAGCATCTCCGGTTATCCACAGCACGCGCCGGTAGCGGGTGGCGAAAACCTGAGTATTCGTCGTGAGTACCTGGGGATGAATGGCCAGCCGCTGAACCTGCAAAACCTGCGCAGCGGCGACCTGGTGCTGGTGCACATTGCGGTCAGCGCCAACAAGCAACGGGTGCCGGATGCACTGGTGGTCGACCTGCTACCAGCTGGCCTGGAGCTGGAGAACCAGAACCTGGGCCAAAGCGCCGCCAGCCTGGAAAACGCCAGCAGTCAGGTCAAGGAATGGCGCGAGTCGATGCAGAATGCGTCGATCAAGCATCAGGAATACCGCGATGATCGCTATGTGGCCGCGCTGAACCTGGACGGCTACGGCACCACGCACCTGCTGTACCTGGCCCGCGCTGTCACGCCTGGGACTTATCGCGTACCGCCGCCGCAAGTGGAGTCGATGTACCGGCCGAACTGGCAGGCAGTGGGGGATACCCCAGTGGATATGGTGATCAAGGGGCGTTAAGCGCCTCCTGTAGGAACTGGTGCTGCCTTTAATGTGGCAGCTTGCCCGCGATAGCGGTTTTTCAGCCGATGTATTCGGCGACTGACACACCGCTATCGCGAGCAAGCTCGCTCCCACAGGGTCTGTATTTAATGCACAACCCAACTGAGCAGCCACAACCCCAGCATCAACCAGATAATCCCCATGATGATCGAGGCCCGCATAAACGCCCGGACTGCCGAGTACAGCAGCATCAGGCCAATGATCAGGGTGATGATGCTGATGATCGAGGTGTCCATGCCCAGGGTGCGCGACAGGCCGTCGATAAAGTTGCCGCCGGCATTGGTCAGGGCGCCGAACAAGCCGCTGAGCCCGTCGACGATAAAGCGGATGACCGAACCGAGCGCCTGGCCCAGCCATTCGAAAAAGCTTTCTACCTGCATATGAGTTTCCTGATGAAAGGGTGGGCGTATCTGCCGGACCTGAGCCTTTGGTCGCCAATCCCTTGGGCGAGTTCCCTAGAAGCATAGAGGTTTGCCCGTTTGAATTTGCGAATAGTTGCACGCGCTACCCTGGGTAGCCTGCTGGTGGTGATAGCCCTGCTGTGGCTGGCCGACCGCCTCTGGCCCCTGCCGTTGCCCAAGGACGATCTGGCCCGTGTGGTACTGGCGGAGGACGGCACGCCGTTGTGGCGCTTTGCCGATGCCAACGGCGTATGGCGTTACCCGGTGGCGACCGATGAAGTCTCGCCGTATTACCTCGATGCGCTGCTGACCTACGAAGACCGTTGGTTCTACCAGCACCCCGGCGTCAACCCGCTGGCCCTCGTGCGGGCGACCTGGCAGAACCTGACCGGCGCGCGGGTAGTGTCTGGCGGCAGCACCTTGTCGATGCAGGTGGCGCGCCTGCTCGATCCCCATTCGCGCAACCTGCCGGGCAAGTTGCGCCAGCTGTGGCGCACCGCGCAACTGGAGTGGCACCTGTCCAAAGACCAGATACTCAACCTGTACCTCAATCGCGCGCCCTTTGGCGGCACCTTGCAGGGCGTGGCGGCAGCCAGTTGGGCGTATCTGGGCAAGTCGCCGCAACAGCTGACCCACGCCGAAGCAGCGTTGCTCGCGGTACTGCCCCAGGCGCCGAGCCGTCTGCGCCCGGACCGCCACCCGCAGCGCGCCCAGGAGGCCCGGGACAAAGTGCTGCGGCGCCTGGCCGAGTTCCAGGTGTGGCCGCAATCGGCGGTCGACGAAGCCCTGGAAGAACCCCTGTTGCTGGCGCCGCGCCTGGAACCCAGCCTGGCGCCGCTGCTGGCGCGCCGCTTGAACCGTCCCGACAGCCCGCCGCTGATTCGCACCACTCTCGACGCGACCCTGCAACGCCGTCTCGAAGACCTGCTACTGGGTTGGCGCGCGCGGCTGCCGGAGCACACCTCGGCCGCGATCCTGGTGGTCGAAGAAGAAAGCATGGCCGTGCGCGCCTACCTGGGCTCGGTGGATATCAACGATGCGCGGCGCTTTGGCCATGTGGATATGATCAGCGCCCTGCGCTCGCCGGGCTCGACCCTCAAACCCTTCCTGTATGGCATGGCTTTGGACGCGGGGCTGATTCACTCCGAATCGCTGTTGCAGGATGTGCCTCGGCGCTATGGCGATTACCGGCCGGGCAACTTCTCCATGGGCTTTACCGGCGCGGTGCCGGCCAGTACGGCGCTGTCCAGCTCGCTGAACCTGCCGGCGGTGCAACTATTGGAAGCCTATGGGCCCAAGCGCTTTGCTGGCGAAATGCGCATCGGCGGCATGCCCCTGGCGCTGCCGGCGCTGGCCGAGCCGAACCTGGCGTTGATCCTGGGCGGCGCCGGCAGTCGCCTGGAAGACCTGGTCGGTGGCTACAGCGCGTTGGCCCGCGACGGCAAGAGCGCGGCCATCCGTTTGCAGCCCGATGATGTGCTCAAGGAGCGGCCGTTGTTATCGCCGGGTTCGGCGTGGATTGTGCGGCGCATCCTCAGTGGCCAGGCGCGGCCGGACCGTGATCCCCGGGCCGAGCTGGTGCAGCGCCCGGTGTTGGCCTGGAAGACGGGCACCAGCTACGGCTTTCGCGATGCCTGGGCCATTGGCGTCGGGCCGCGCTATTTGATTGGTGTGTGGATCGGCCGCCCGGACGGCACCCCGGTGCCCGGCCAATTTGGCCTGGCCTCGGCGGCGCCGTTGATGCTGCAAGTGCACGATGTGTTGACCAACCGTGACAGCCAGCGCGGCATTACCGCACCCGTTAAACCCGTGCCGATGAATGTCGGCGTGGCGGCGATCTGTTGGCCCCTGGGCCAGCCCATGAGCCGCAGCGACGCCAATTGCCGGCGCCAGCGGTTTGCCTGGACGCTGGACAACACCACGCCGCCGACCTTGCAGGCCCTGGACCAACCTTTGGGTGTCGGCTTGATGGAAACCGTGTGGGTCAATGCCAAGGGCCTGCGCGTGGCGGCCAGTTGCCCAGGCGCGGTATCGCGGGACATTGCCCTGTGGCCGGCACCGCTGGAACCGTGGTTGCCGAGGATCGAGCGGCGTGACGCACGCATCCCCGCGCCAGACCCGGATTGCCCGCCACCGGCGCTGGCGGCGTCGTCGCCGTTGTCGGTGGTGGGTGTGCGTGAGGGCGATCAACTGCGCTTGCCGGCGGGCAGCCAGCAGCAACTGCGCCTGAAGCTCTCGGCCCTGGGCGGCAGTGGGCGGCGCTGGTGGTTCCTCAATGGTGCGCCGCTGGGCGACAGTGCCAACCAGGACAGCATCAATGCCAGCCTGGAGCAGTTGGGGCGCTATCAACTGAGTGTGCTCGATGAGGCGGGGCAGACGGCCAGGGTTGAGTTCAGCGTGGTTGATTAAAATCGCCATCGCAGGCAAGCCGGCTCCCACAGTTTGATTTGTTAACACCGTCCAATGTGGGCGCTGGCTTGCCTGCGATAGCGCCCTGACAAGCACCGCAAATTTATTTGCCATCCCCGCCTTTGAGCCTGAAGCTATACCCCTTCAGGAGCGCCCCATGAATCTCGAACACCTTACCGAACGCATGCATCGCATCCGCGATAACAACGACTGGAAACAATTCCACAGCCCGAAAAACCTGGCCATGGCCGCCAGCGTAGAGATGGCCGAGTTGGTGGAGATTTTCCAGTGGCTGAGCGAAGACCAGTCGCGCCAGTTGCCCGCCGACAAACTCGCCCATGCCGGCCAGGAAGTGGGGGACATCGTGCTCTATCTGCTGCTGCTCTGCGGTGAGCTGGGCCTGGATATGGATCAAGTGGTCAGCGCCAAGCTGGCCGACAACGAGCGGCGGTTTACCCATGAGTGATCGCCATTTCGACCAGTTGGCTACGCGCTTTGCCGAGAAGATCTACGGCGGTGCCAAGGGCGCGATTCGCCTGGCGGTGTTGCAGGCCGACTTGACCGAGGCCCTGCCGGAGCGGCCGTTGCGCGTGCTGGATATCGGCGCCGGCCTGGGCCATATGTCGTTGTGGCTGGCCGAGCGCGGGCATCATGTGACCTTGGCCGAGCCCGCCGAGCCGATGCTCGAAGGCGCCCGCCAGCGGTTCGCCGCAGCGGGGCAGAGTGCAACGTTCATCCAGGCGCCCTGGCAGGACCTGTTGGGTCAGCTCACCGAGCCCTACGACCTGGTGCTGTGCCACGCCGTACTGGAATGGCTGGCCGAACCCCATGCGATCCTGCCGGTGCTGCACCAGTTGACGGCGCCGGGTGGCTGGTTGTCCCTGGCGTTCTATAACCGTGATGCGCTGATTTACCGCAACTTGCTCAAGGGCCACTTTCGCAAGATGCGCAAAAATGACATGGCCGGCGAAAAACAGAGCCTGACCCCGCAACAGCCCCTGGACCCACGGGAACTGGCGGCGCAACTTGAAGGCCTGTGGCAGGTCGAAAGCCAGAGCGGGGTGCGGGTCTTCCACGACTATATGCCGGTGGAATTCCAGGCCCGCGCCGATTTGCAGGACTTGTTGGAGATGGAGCTCGCTCACCGTCGTCACCCAAGCTTTGCCGGACTTGGGCGTTATTTGCACTGGATCTGCCGTCCGGTTTAAGCGGCCCAGTCTGCGGAGATCGAAATGAAGCGCTGTGCATTGATCCTGCTGTGCCTGGGGCTGGGGGCCTGCTCCAGCAACAACCCGTATGTGGCGGCCTCCAAGCCCATGCCGCCGGCGCCTGCCCAGGCGGCCAACACCTTTGATGCCAGCGCCTACCCGGCGCCGGTGCGTGACTACGGTGCCTATCGCAATTGGGCCTGGCGCAACGGCCAGTTGCCGGCCGGCTCGGCCTGGGCAGATCCTGCGCAGATCGCCGAAGCCGTCAGCGGTGCCCTTGACCAGCGTGGCCTGCGACCGGTGCATGACCAGCGCGCGCCGGACTTGCTGGTCAGCGCCGATGTGCATCTGGAAAAACGCCTGCGCCAGGTGCAGGACGATTATGGCTACGGCTACGGTGGCTACAACCGCTATGGCAACGGCTACGGCATGTACAACTCGGTGCCGATCGTGCGCACCTATGAAGTGCAAGTCGTGGTGGTGCGCGTCAACCTGTTCGACGCCCGCACGGGCCAGGCGGTATGGAGCGCCAGCGCCGAGACGGGCAGCCAGGGCAGCCTGAGTGAGCGCGGCGATGCCTTGCGCCAGGCTGTGCAGAAGGCCATGACGGCGTATCCTCCCAGTTAACAGCTATTCTCATTTCAGGCTCGGTTTGCCCTTTGGAGAACTACCATGTTGCGTCGTATCGCTTTGCTCGCTTTTGCCGTGCTGCTGGGCGGTTGCCAGACTCATCAGGTCAATCACGATTTTGACGCCAGCCGCGACTTTGCCGCCTACCGCAGTTGGGCCTGGAAAGACCCGGCGTTGCAGTACCGCCCGGACGATCCGCGGATCAAGAGCGACCTGACCGAGCAGCGCATCCGCCAGGCGGTGGCCGATCAGCTCGATCAGCGCGGCTTGCGCCCGGCAGCCCCCGGGGCCAAGGCAGACCTGAACGTGCAGGCCTACCTGATCGTCGAAGACCGCCAGCAGCAAGTCACCACCAACTACGGCGGCGCCTGGGGCGGCCCGTGGAATGGCTACTGGGGCGCACCGATGTACAACGAAACCCGCAACGTCACCTACAAGGTCGCGACCCTCCAGATCGACTTGCTCGACGGCAAGGACGGCAAGCTGGTGTGGCGCGGCAGCGACGAACAGATGATGAGCAACTCGCCCAGCCCCCAGGACCGCAGCGCAGCGATCCGGGCGACAGTGACCAAGGTGCTGTCCAACTACCCGCCACGCTAAGTTGTACTCGGTCTGTGTAGGGCTGCTGCATCACTGCGATGCGGGCGCTGCGGTTTAACAGGTACACCGAGGCGATCCCTTCGCAGCCTCGCCGGGGCTCGACAGCTCCCACATTCGATCTGTGTTTCCAAGATAGATTTGCAGGTGCCGCGGCTCCCCTGTGGGAGCTGTCGAGCCCCGGCGAGGCTGCGATGGGATCGCCTCCTTACACCCGATCCACTGAGGTGCCCGCATCGCTGCAATGCGGCGGCCCGACAAGCCCGCGTCGAGCGCTGTTTATTTCCGTCAGTCGCCAAAGTGGCGACTTGCCAGCGCACCTGCCAAGCCTTGTCTACACTGCTGTTGACTACAGGAGAGTAAGCGCTCGGCAGTTCGCCGGCAAAGGAGTGCTCGATGTCTCCCCGACTTCGTTCTGGCCAGCGTGGCGCAATCGGTCTGGTGTTCGCCGGCACCCTGGCCTTGGCCCTGGTGTTTCTGTTGCTGGTGGTCGATAGCGGCCGCCTGTACCTGGAAAAACGCAAGCTGCAGGCCGTCGCCGACACCGCCGCCCTGGAAGCCGCCAATCGTGGCGGGCAGTGTTCAGGCAGCACCACCGCCGTCGATTACGCCAAGCAGAATGCCACCCGTAATGGCTTCACCGTTGTCGCCAACGACAGCAGCCGCGCATTGGCGGTGACGTGTGGGACGTTGCTGACCAATGCGGCCAATGTCCGTGTCTTTACTGCAGATGCCACCAAGAATGAAGCCATCCGCGTCGTTGCTACCCGCACTGTGACCACCGGTATCGCCAACGGGGTCTGGAGGTTGTTCAGCGGTACGTATAACGCTAATACGACATTGACCGCGACGGCAGTTGCGGCGCTGGCTCCTCCCGTAGCGCAGTTGACGATTCGAAGTTCGCTTGCCTCTGTAAGCACCGCAGATTCCGATCTTCTGAATTTGGTCGTGGGGGGCATGCTCGGTGGCAGCCTCTCGCTCACTGCTGCTGGATGGGAAGGCTTGGCCGCGACGGACATCAACTTGCTCAGTTATTTGGATCAGTTGGCCATTCAGGCACAGGTAACGGCTGGGGATTACACAACGCTGCTCGACACCTTGGTTTCACCAACTCAGTTGCTCAACGCGGCGGTTACTGTGCTTCAACAAAACGGAGCTGCGGCGTCGGTTGTGCTGGGGGCGACGAGTGCTATCCAACTGATAGCCAAAAATACCAAAGTTCTGAAGTTAGGTGACCTGTTGGACATTGCCAGTGGAACGCCCACCTCAGCACTGAATACCAATGTGCAGTTACTTCAGTTGATCCAGGGCGTGGCTCAGCTTTCAAATAAGCAAAGCGGTCTGAGTGTCGAGGGGCAAGTTACTATTCCGCTGGTTGGCTCTGTATCGATAACTACGAAAGTTATTGAGCCACCGCAACTCTCATCCATCGGGAACCCACTGAAGGCCAAGCAGGGGATAGCCACTAATACCGATCAAATTTTTGTGCGTACGGCACAAGTCAGAACGCTGGTATCTATAGACGCTTCGGTGCTTAAGGACGTGAGTTCTATTGTGTCGGGGGTGACGGGACTGACGACGCCTGCCCTCAAGGTGGTTAAAGGGGTATTGAATCTGGACTTGCCTGCGATATTAGGCGGCGTTCTATGTGTTCTCGCATGCGACCGAACTGATATCGCAATCGCGACTAGGTTGGATATTTATGTCGAGGCGGCCAGCGCAGAAAGTCATGTGACAGACTTCAATTGCGCGACACCTGCTACCAAGTCTTTGACGGTGCTGGCGCACAGTTCAATTGCCAACCTAGCTGTCGGCGATATAGACCCTGCTAAAGCTTTCTCTTCTTCAGTGCCTGTAGACGTTCAACCCATACGGCTGATTGATATAGGCACACGATATTGTTCGTTGTTAGGTGGTTGCAGCGCTATACGCAAAAGTAATGTCGGTGGTGGCTTTCTTTTGAAGGCTCAATCCACCGTCGGTGAGCGAACCCAAAGCTTGCTCTATATGCCAGTCGCGGAAATGAATGCGAAGACTACCTATCAAAGCATCAGTAGTGTCGACATCATCAACAGTCTGGGCGCCACGTTGAATGGTCTTCAGGTAACCTACAAACCACCTAGCGGGAGTGCCTCAAGTGGCCTGCTTGCAGGCGTTGCAGATAGCTTAGCCTTGGTTGTGAGTCTTCTGGTTACTGCAATTCAAGGCCTGCTTTCGCCGCTACTCGATCCCCTCGTCAATGGCTTGCTCAGCGGCTTGGGCATCAACCTGGGCAACGCAGAAGTCGGCGCCAACCTCACATGTCATATGGGCCGCGCCTACCTAGTCATCTAACCCCCCACCCACCACCGGCAACTCCACGCAAAACCGCGCCCCATGTTCACTGTTGGCGACGCTCAGGCGTCCGCCCATGTTTTCCACAATGCCGTAGCTCACCGATAACCCCAGCCCGGTGCCGACGCCAATCGGTTTGGTGGTGAAAAAGGGCTCGAAAATCCGCTCCAGCAGCCGTGCATCAATGCCGCCGCCATTGTCTTCGACCCAGATGCGCACATGGCGGCTGTCGTGTTCGCTATACAGGGCGATCCATGGGCGAAAATCGTGGTTTTTTTCGTGTCGCGCCATCAGCGCATCGCGGGCGTTGACCATCAGGTTGATCAGTACTTGCTCCAGTTGGTCGACATGGCCGTTGACCTGCACCTTGAAGTCCATGGGTGTGATGCGCAGGTCCACGCCTTTACCGCGCAGGCCTTCGCCCAGCAGTGATTGCGTACCTTCCACCGCCTGTGCCGGGTCGAAGGGCTGTTGCTCGACCTCCGAGCGGCGGCCGAACACGCGCATGTGGTCCACCACCCTGGCCGCACGCTGGACCTGTGCATCGATGCGCTGGAGTTTTTCCGTCAGGTAGTCGAGTTGCACGTCGCCGTTGCCCAGGCGCTTGAGCACGTTGGCGATGGCCATACGCATGACGTTCAGCGGCTGGTTGATCTCATGGGCCAGGCCGGTGGCCATCTCGCCTAGGGTGGCCATTTTCGCGCTTTGGGTCAGTTGTTGCTGGGAGCGGCGCACTTCGGTGTTGTCGCGGCCCACGGCCTGGATTTCCTGTAACTGGCCGTGCTCGTCGAACACACCACGGTCGGACCAGACCCACCACGCATGTTCGCGTCCCGGCAGTTGCAGGCTGATTTCCGCGGTGCTGACCGGGAATTCCGGGCTCAGTTGGTCGATGCGTTTTACAAAGGCGTTGCGCTGTTCGTCCGATAACCAGTGGCCCAGGTTGATCCCCGGCAATTGGGCGGGCGTGCATTCCAGGTAGTTGGCCAGGGGCGTGTTGCCGAAGGTCAGCGTAAGGTCCGGGCGGTAGCGGCAGATCATCGCCGGCGAGTCTTCGACGAGGAGGCGGTAGCGCTCTTCGCTGTCCTTGATCTGTTGCGCCGCCAGGGTGGCTTCGGTGACGTCCAGCCACAGGCCGACGGCTTCCACCGGCAAGCCCAGGTCGTCGCGCAGCAGCTTGGCTTCGTCCAGCAGCCAGTGGTAGTTGCCCTGGCGATCGCGTACGCGGTAGCGGCTGCGCACATTGCCTTCGCGTAGCAATTGCCGGGTGCGTTCGAAGTACAGGTCGCGGTCTTCGGGGTGCACCCATTCCACGGAGGTGTCGTGGGTGCATTCGGCCAGGGTCCAGCCCAGCAGCGGCAGCAGGCTGTCGCTGAAAAATGCCGGGTGCAGCGCGCCGTTGACGTAGCGCTGCACGTAGATCACCGCCGGTGAGCTGGCGATCAGGTTGTCCAGGCGGGCATGGGCGGCGGCGGCCTGCAGTTGCTGGTTCTTGATGTCGCTGATATCGAGCATGAAGCCGATCCAGCGCCGCTGCTCGCCGGCGCCCAGCACCTGGCCCTGGACGCGGTACCAGATGGGGTTCTGTTTGGCGTCGCTGCGCAGCAGGCGCACGCTGGCGAGCAAAGGTTTGCCCAGGCTTTGCAGGTCTTGCAGGCGGCTGTTGAGTTCCTGGCGGTCGGCGGGGTGGATCAGTTCCAGCCAGTTGGCCAGCACCTGTTTGGTCGGTGCATCTTCCGGGCTCAGGCTGCGCATCAGTTGGGGGGCCAGCAGGATCTCTTCACCGCTGGCCAGCAGTTCCCACCAGCCGGTGCCGAGCAGGCCTTGCAGGGCTTCCACCCGCTCCAGTTGTTGGTGATGGCGCTGCTCGCGCAGGCGGCTGAGCAAGGGCGCGGCGAGGGCGGCGGTGAGGTTCAGCCAGTCACGCTCGCTGACGTCGGCGTGGCCGCTGTAGAAGCCGCACAGCAACCACGCGGCGACCCCCTGGCTATCGCGGTACGGCACCAGCAGGCCCTCGGCATTGCCAAACACGCTGTGCAGGCGCGGGTGCTCGCTGCGGCCCTGAAGGGTTTTCAGGCTTAGCGGGGTGTTGCCGTTGAGGCTGTCCAGGCAGGTGCCCAGGCGCTGCCCAGGCGTCCACAGTTGCGGCGCGTCATGGGCGCTGTAGCTGCTGTAGACCAGCCAGTCCTGATCCTGTTGGTCGAGCAGCACCATCGCCGCGCAAGGGATACGCCAGCGCTGGGTCAGGCTGCGCAGGTGTTCGCTGAACACTTGCGGCAGGCGCGACAGGCTGCACACGCGCAGTTGTTCGCTCATCTGGCTGGCGAGCAGATGGTTCTGCTCGCGCTGCTGGGCCAATTGCCGGCCCCTCAGCAGGTCGCTGATATCCAGCAGGCGCAGGATCCAGCCGTCGCCATCCGGTTCGATCCAGCCGCGGGTATGCAGGATGGTCTCGGCGGCGCCCTGGAAATCCAGGTCCAGGCTGTGCCGCTGCCAGTCGGCAGGGGTGCCTTCGATGCTCAGGGCGCCAGGCAGGCACAGCAGGTCGCGCAACAGCGGGTGGGCCTGGGCACTGAGGTGACGGGCTAACTGTGGGTGCAACGCGCGGCTGATATCCAGCACATGACCATGCTGATCCAGGCGCAGGTGCAAGCCTTGTGCGGGTGGGCTGGCGGGCGTCTCCAGGGCCTGGGCGCTGTTGCGGCCGAGCAGCCTGCCGAAGATTTTGTCACCGGAGTTCAAAATTGCAGGCTCGACTGGGCGTGCAACGTGGTCGGCAGCCGGGGCACCGTACCAATGCCCGGCAACACAATAAACGGCAGGACGTTCTTCAGGTTGGCCGAGGGGTAGTTGATCTCGACGGTCAGCACGCCTGCGGTGTAGGTCGGATTGATATGGGCCGTCTGGAACTGGAAGGTCGCTGGAATCCACTGCAATTGGCTTTGCACGGTCTGGGTCGCCCGCAGGATGAGCGCTGCATTGTAGTTGGGGGTGCTGGGGTCCAGTGCCACGCTGCGGCGCACGGCCTCGGCGGTGGCCTGGTTGAACGACTGCAGCAGCAACAGTGGCAGGCTGTAGCTGACCATGGCATAGAACACGGCAAAAAAAATCACGAACACCGCGGCAAATTCGATAGCGACGGCGCCTTTTTGCTTTCTAGGGAGGCTGGTTTTCATCACTGCGACTACCCTGACTGCTACTACCTGCTATCAGCATAGAATCAATCAGCAAAAAGGGACGGTTTTTACGTGATCCAAGGCCTCGTGGTGTTTGTCTGGTTGGTGGTGTGTGCGCAGCAGGATATTCGCCAGCGGCAGATTGCCAATCGCCTGACCCTGGGCGCGCTGCTGCTGGCACTGGTCTATCTGCTGTGGAGCGGCAGCACGTGGCTGGGCACTTCCAGGGCGCAAGGGCTGTGGGCGTTCTGCCTGGCCCTGCTGTTGACCTTGCCCGGCTACGCCCTCGGGCGCCTGGGCGCGGGCGATGTGAAGATGCTGGCGGCGTTGGCGCTGGCGTCGAATTCGACCTACCTGTTGTGGTCGCTGATCGGCGCTGGCGTAGCCAATGTCGCCTGGCTGGTCTATGGGCCGCGGCTGCTGCCCCTTGCCAGTCAAGGTGTTAGAGCGCGCCTGGGTTACCTAGTGGTGGACCCGTCAAAAAAGCTGCCTTTCGCACCGTTTCTTTTAGTGGGTTTTAGCCTGGCCTGGGCGTGGCTCCATTAGTCGTGGGCGCTCTGTATCGCTATGTACATAGTTGGAAAGTACGTCTACGTTTATTTATACAAGCTAGTAGGAAGGTTCTTCGCAACCGATAGGTCAATCTTTGGCTTGCCAGGCATGGAGTAGCGCGTGGACAAAGTTACATCTGCAGTAAAAGTGCTCGTGGTCGACGATCAGCCGCTGATTGTGGAGGAGCTTTGCGAATTTCTTGAAAGCAGCGGTTATCGCTGTGTCCCTTGTGAGTCCAGCCAGCAGGCCGTGCAACGCTTCAGTGACGATCCGCAGATCGGCCTGGTGCTGTGTGATCTGCATATGCCGGACATGGACGGTATCGAGCTGGTGCAGGCCCTGCAGAAAATCGCCGGCAAGCAGCGTGCCTTCGAAGCCATTATGTTGACCGGTCGGGCCGACAAGCAGGATGTGATCAAGGCCTTGCGCGTGGGCATCTCCGATTACTACCAGAAGCCCATCAACCTCAATGAGTTGCTGGAGGGGTTGCAGCGCCAGGAAGCCGCGCTGGAAGAACGCCACAAGAATCTGCATTTGGGGAAGCTGAACCAGAAGCTGCAGTATCTTTCCGAGTCCATCGACGATTTGTACCAGGACCTGGACAAGGTCCGTCGCGGCCCGGCGCCGCAATCCGAGGGTGAGGCGGTAAGCGAGGAGGTCCTGGAAGTGCCGGCGATCTTCAATCAGCTGTCACCCCGGCAACTGGATGTTGCCCGGCTGGTGGGCAAGGGCCAGACCAACTACCAGATTGCCTGCGAGCTGGGTATTACCGAGAACACGGTCAAGCTGTACGTGTCCCAGGTGTTGCGCTTGACCCATATGCACAACCGCACCCAACTGGCATTGGCACTGTCGCCGAGCAACTCGGCATTGCGCCAGCGGGTGACGGCGCACTGACGCTTTGCGTACAGCCATGTAGGAGCGGGTTTGCCCGCGATAGCGTCGGATCAGCCAGGGCATTTATCGGCTGACACCCGCCATCGCGGGCAAGCCCGCTCCCACATTTCTCCAGTGGCTGTGGTTTATTTGCTGCCACCCGAGCTCCCGCCTTCGCTGCCTTCGCCGAAATTTTCGGGGATCGCGTATCTTTTGCTTTCCAGCAAACGCTGCATCGCCAGCTCGCGTTCGGCGGGCGTTGCTCTCTGCACCGTGGGCGAGGCGGCTTGCCCGTTGACTTGCAGCCCCAGCCAGTTTTCCGTTTCTTGCTGGGCCTTGGACGAGGGCCCCGGTTCGATGGCCATTGCCGTCAGGGGCAGGGCCAGCAGCGTCAGGCTGGCGAGGTAATGGAATTTCATCATCGGCTCCTTCAAGCGCTTACTTGATTAGTACAGGCGGTGCATCGCTGGCCGCCGCGACCTGGTCCTTGGCCGCAGGTGTGCCGGCAGCCTTGAGTTTCTCGGCGCGGGCCTGGGCCTCGCTGACCTGCTCGGGGCTCAAGCCCACCTGGCTGGCCAGTTGCGCGGCCTGCCCCCAGTGGTCCTGGTAGATCAACAGCGTCACCAGGTTGACCGCCGCCAATTGGTCGCTTTGCTTGAGCTCCATGGCCGTCATGAACTCAAAACGCGCCTCTTCCAGGCGCCGTTGATTGAGGTAGACCACGCCCAGGTCATTGCGGATTTTCTCGTTGGTGGGCGCCAGTTGCGCCGCCCGCTGCATATGGGCCAGGGCTTGGGCGTTGTCGCCCTGGGTCGCCGCCAATTGCCCCAGGCCGTGTTCCCCTTCGGCGGCCATGCAGGTGCCCAGCAGGCTGCGGTACAGCGGTTGCGCTTCGCTGCGCCCGAGCAGGCGATAAACCTTGGCCTTGCGCTGGCGCACTTGCGGCAACGACTCCGGCAGGCTTTGCAGGTTGGCCAGGCTGGCGTGCATCTTCCCTTCGTTGGCCATGTCGTCAGCCAGGTTCAGCGACAGCTCCTGTTCGGCGCTGGGCGTGGTGCAACTGCCCGGGGTCATCAACGCCGACCACGGCGTCTGGCCGTTACTGGCACAACCGCCGAGCATCAGCAGGCTCAGGCCTGCAATCAGTGCTTTCATCGAGTGCTCCTCAAAAGCTGCTCAGGGCCCGGGAGATCGCAATAAACGCCGGCCCCCCCAGCACAATCAATAAAGCGGGAAACAGGAAGACCATCATCACCACTGACATCTTGGCCGACATCTTCGAGATGAATTCCTGCAAACGGGTCAAGCGGCGGTCATCGAGCAGTTGCTTGAGGGCCAGCAGCGACTTCATGGCACCGCCACCCTGCTGGATCAGTTGCTGCAGAATGATGCAGGTGTCGGTGAACTCATCCACGGCCAAGAGCCTGGCGGTCTTGCCCAGTTCCTCGCCCAGTTCCAGGCCCGAGTCGACCCGTGCCAGGATCAAGCGCAATTCCTGGGTCAGGGCGGGCAGCAGGCGCTGCGCTTCAACGCTCAACACACGCAGCGACTGCTCAACCGCCATGCCCGACTCGAACAGAATGCGCAGCAGCGGGATAAAGGTCGACACCTCGCGGGAGATTTGCTGCTGCCGGGCCTTGGCGGCACTGGCGAGGATGCGCTTGGGGATCAGGTAGCCCACGCCCAGGCCGAGCAGGGGGGCGATCCACGGGGAGTCGGCATTGGGAAAGATCAGGCTTTGTGCCACCAGCATCACCCCGGCCAGCACCAGCGGCACGCCAATCTGGCAGGCAGCGAAGATCGAGCGCTGATTGGCTTTGCGCCAGCCCACGCGGTTGAGCAGGAGCTGGGTTTCGTTATCCATGCTCACTGAGCGTTGGGCCAACTGGCTGCTGCCAAACTGGCTGAGCAGGGTGCCGAGACGGTCACCGCGCACCAGTTGGCCTTGCAGGCGTTGGTTGACCAGGCGCTCGCGGCGGCGCTGGTTCAGCAACTGGCCGGCGATCAGCACGAGCGCAGCCAGAAATAATAAGGCACTGATCAGCAGGACCATCTCAAATACTCCGCAACATGCGCCACATCGTCAGGCAGCCCAGCACCTGCATGCTCAGCGCGGCCAGCAGCATGTAGCGGCCGCTGTCGTCATTCCACATGGTCATCAGGTAGCCGGGGTTGATCAGCATGAAATAGCCCACCATCGCTATCGGCATGCCGGCCAGCACGAACGCGGTGACGCGTGTTTCGCCGGTCATGGCGCGCAATTGCCGGGCGCCTTGTTCCCGCTCGCGAATGACCTTGATCAGGTTCTCCAGCAAGTCGCTGGCGTTGCCGCCATAGCGATGGTTGACCTTGAGTCCCAGGGCGAGCATGCGGAACTCGTCCTGTTCGTAGAATTCGGCGAAATCACTGGCGGCCTCGGGCAGGCTGACCCCCAGTTGCACGTTGCGCTGAATGCGCCCCATGGCGGGCTTCAAGGGTTCTTCGGTACTGTCTATGGCTCCCAGCAAGGCATCGGCCAGGGTGCGCCCGGACTTCAGGCTGCGCACGGTATGGTCGAGCACCTGGGGCAGTTGTTCGATCATCCGCTTGACCCGCCGCCGATAGCGCCAGGCGATGTACAGCCGCAGTATCAGCGGCGGCAACAGAAGCATGGCGAGCAGGCCGACCCAGCTCCATACCAGAAACCCGAGGACTGCGCCCAGCACCCAGCAGGTCAGCCACAGGCCCAGGCTGTCGGTGGGTTTGCCCAGGCCCGCACGCTGGAACATGCGCTCCAGGCCGACCCAGCGCCCGCGCTCTTCGGCCAGCAGTGGCTGGCCTGCGGCGAGCCGCTCCAGCACGCGGTCGGTTTCCGCCTGGCGCAGGCCACTGAGGAACAGGTGCAGCGACACGCCAATCAGAATCACGCAACTGAACATCAGGATGGCGCCGGTCATGGTGACGCTCCTATAGCGGCAGGGCGGATTCGCGGCGCAGCTTGTCACCCGACGGGTTGAGGGCCTCGCGCAGGAAGCCAAAGCCGGTGCGCCGGTCATGGCGGAACAGGGTGTTGGTGACATACACGTCATCGCGCACACCCACCACTTCCACCACTTCGCTGACGCAACGCCGGCCATCGGGCAGGCGGGTCAGTTGGATCACCACATCCAGGGCCGCGCAGATCATCTGGCGCAGGGTTTTTTCGGCAACCACGCGACCGGTCAGGCCCACCAGGGTTTCCAGGCGCAACAGGGCGTCCTGGGCATTGTTGGCGTGCACGGTGCTCATGGAGCCGTCGTGGCCGGTGTTCATTGCGGTCATCACATCCAGCACCTCCACGCCACGGATCTCGCCGAGGATGATGCGGTCCGGGCGCATCCGCAGGGCGTTGCGGATCAGGTCGCTGGCCTTCACCTCGCCGTGCCCTTCGGCATTCGGCGGGCGGGTTTCCAGGCGCACCACGTGGGGGTGGCCCAGTTGCAGTTCGGCGACGTCTTCGATGGTCACCAGGCGTTCGTGGGGGTTGATCAACTGGCTGAGAATATTGAGCAAGGTGGTCTTGCCGGTGCCGGTACCGCCGCTGATCAGGATATTGCAGCGCTTGCCCACCGCCTCCTGGAAAAACTCGAAGATCGACTGGTCGATGGTCTGCATCGCCACCAGGTCGCTGCTCTTGAGCATGTCTTTGCGAAACTTTCGAATCGACAGGCACGGCCCGTCCAGGGCAATCGGCGGGATGATCGCGTTGACCCGGCTGCCGTCGGGCAGCCGGGCATCGACCATCGGCGATGACTCATCCAGGCGCCGGCCCAGGGGGGCGAGGATGCGTTGCATGACCCGCTCCACATGGTGGGCGTCGATAAAACGCAAGTCGCTCTGGTGCAGCAGGCCGTCCCGCTCGATAAACACCCGGTGCGGGCCGTTGACCAGAATCTCGGTCACCGACGGGTCACGCAACAGCACTTCCAGCGGGCCGAAACCGGTCAGCTCATCGACGATTTCTTCGGCCAGGCGCTCCATCTCATAACGGGAAATCGCCAGGTGCATGCGGGTGATGTATTCGGACACCTTGTCGATGACAAATTGCGCCAGGGATTGGCGCGAACCTTCCAGCAGGTTTTTCCCCGACTCTTCGATGGCGTCGATGATGTAGCGATGCAGCACCAGTTTCAGGCCGTCGTGATCCACCGCGCTGTTAAGCCCGCGAGCGGGGGTGCCGAAGAGATTTTCGCTGCTCATTTGGTTGTCCCCAGCAGCCGTTCAAACCAACGGGTGGAGGGTTTCTCCATGCCCTCGGTGCGTTTGGCCAGGCGTTCGCCAAGCGCTTTCAGGTTCTGCGTCAGGGGCTCCCGGGGGGCCAGGCTGAACAGGGTCTGCCCCTGGTTCTTGGCGTTCAGGCGCACCTCGGGGCTCAATGGCAGCACGGCAATGACGTCCAGGCCGAAGCTCTTTTCCAGGGTTTCGGTGTCGGGGGCGGCGCCCTTGAGATAGCGGTCGATCAGCAGCCGTGCATGCTCCAGTTTCATGCCTTTTTCCCGCCACTGATTCAGCACCGCCAGGTTACGCCGGCAGTCGAGGACGTTCTGGTCGGTACACCACAAAAGCTTGTCGCAGTGGCTGACAAAGGTGCGCAGGGCTTCGCTGTCGCGCTGGCCGGTGAGGTTCACCACGATGTGCTGGAAGTGTTGGCGCAAGGCACTGAGCAGCATGTACAGCTCGGCGGCGCTGGTCATTTCCAGCGGTTCGTCGTTTTCGGTGTAGGCGAGGATGCGCAGACCGCCTTCGGTGGCGGTGAAGGCGCTGTTGATCAAGGTGGTGTCCAGGCGGCGCAAATGGCGCAGGGCATCGCCAAAGTTGAACGAACTTTCCAGGCCCAGCAGCGCCAGGCTGTCGCCACGGGGCAGGCCCAGGTCCAGCAGCAGGGTCTCTTGCCCGCTCTTCTGCACCACCATCGCCAGGTGGCTGGCCAGCAGCGCGCCGTCGGCATTGCCCTGGGTGCCATACAGCACCGTCAGGCCACCCAGGTGCGCATTGTGGGCGACTGGCGGCAAGCGTTTATTCAAGCGCCGCACCAGGCCGGCGACCTCACTGGAGCGTGAACCGTAGGCGACAAAATCCCGCGCCCCGGCGCGCATCGCGTTGAGCACCAGTTGATTGTCCATGCCGTCGCCGAGGGCGACGATGGCCAGCATCGGCTTGGCTTCCAGCGCGCCCTCGATCAAGGCGCTCTGGGCGACCACATGCTCGCGGTCCAGGCCGACGAACACCAGGTTGGCGAAGGTTACGTCCACCAGGGCCAACAGTTCGTCGAGGCTGCCGCCACCGGCACTGACCACTTGGCCCAGGGGCGCCAGGGCCCCCTGCAGCCATTCCAGGTCGGTGGTGTTGCGGGTAATTGCCAGGAACGTCTGGCTCAGGCTATCGCTCATTGGGAAAGTCCTGTGTGTCGGTCGAAGTTGCCGTTTTCCAGGAAGTACAAGCGATACCAGTTGGGGTCGTAGTTGCGCAGTTTTTCACCGGGCAGGGACGGCAAACGGGCGTTGGCAGCCAGGGGTTGGACCAGGTGCGGGGTGACGATCATCAGCAGCTCTTTTTCCTCGCGGCTGACGTTGCTGTCACGGAAAAACGCGCCAAGGATCGGGATATCGCCCAGGCCAGGAAACTTGCTGATGGTGGAGCGGTTGTTATTGCTGATCAGGCCGCTGATCACAAAACTTTCGCCATCGGCCAGGGAAACCGTGGTGTCGGTGCGGCGCACGGTCAGGGCCGGCACCTGGATGCCTTCTAACTCCAAGGCGTTGGCGTAATCCAGCTCGCTGACTTCCGGTGCGACCTTGAGGGAAATCCGCGTGCGGTCGATCACGGTGGGGGTCAGGGTCAGGCGGATACCGAACTCTTTGTACTCGATGGAGATCGTGTCGCTGCCGGCACTCGGCACCGGGATCGGCACTTCGCCGCCGGCAAGAAAGGTCGCGCTGTGCCCGCTCATGGCAACCAGGCTCGGACGCGCCAGGGTATAGGCAAAACCGCTGCGCTCCAGGGCGTTGATCATCGCCGAAAAGCGCCCGCCGCCGATGCCGATGTTAAAGCTTTCGTTGTCCAGCGGCAGGGCCCCCCCGGCTGTGCGCGGGCTGCCGAACAGGAAGTTGCGGGTGCCGCCAAAGATCGACGTACTAGCCTCCTTGAGCTTGGTGCGGCTGACTTCGACAAAGCGGATATCGGTCTGCACCTGGCTCGGCAGGGACGGGTCGTCGGAGGGCGACAGGGCCAGGCTGGTCAGGGTCGAGGTGGCCTTGCCCTTGACGAACACCATGCTCTGGCGCGGCGCGCTGGAGCAGTGGGTCCAGACCATCAGGCTGGTGGCGCCAGAGGCAACGCCGGTGAGCAGGAACGCACGATTCCCGTTGAGGTGCACGTCGGCGATTTTCGGGTCGCCGATGGCCAGGCGGGTAATAGGCACTGGCGATTGCAGGGTTTGTTGCAGGCCTTCACCGACCTCGACCACGGCCGGCAAGGCGCCCAGGTTGCTGCAGCTGTCAGCGGCGGCGAACGCCAGGCCCACAGGCAGGCTGGACAGCATCAGGGCCCAGGCCATTTGTGTGAGCGCAGGTGCGAGATGTTGGCGCATGCAAGGCATCCTTGTTCAATCAGGGATTGTGTTGGGTCGCTTGGTTACCGCGTATGACCTCAATGCCGGAGCGCCGGAATTCGCTGGCACCCCCGGCCTGGGCGAGTCTTTTCGGCGCGCCGAGCATGGCCAGTTGAGTGAACTGGTACAGCTCGCGATTGGCGCTTTGCAGTTTGGCGAAGGCCTCGTTGTCCCCGGCCCAGTACTGGCTCAGCAATTGTTCATCGGCACTGCGCACTGCCAGGCGCAAGGCGCCGACGCTGGTGGCCAGCATCAAGCGGCTCATCAACTGTTGCGGCACCGCCAGCACTACCGTCCGCGGCGGGCCTGCCTGACGTTGTGCCTGGCGGGCTTTTTCTTCATCGGTAGTGGGCGGCGCAACGGCGGGCTTGCCATCGTTGGTGGGGCCCAAGTTATCGCCCACACTGAGCAGGCGCAGGGCTGGCACGATGATCTGCGAGGTGGGCTCCGGATTAGTGCCTTCCGGGCGCAGGAACAGCAGCACATCCACATAATCCCCAGGGCTCAACTGGCCTGCGGCACCG
This sequence comes from Pseudomonas sp. MF5691, assembly GCF_016405645.1. Lineage (NCBI taxonomy): Bacteria > Pseudomonadati > Pseudomonadota > Gammaproteobacteria > Pseudomonadales > Pseudomonadaceae > Pseudomonas > Pseudomonas sp. MF5691. Next base: position 31,842 of record NZ_JAEKDC010000003.1, on the reverse strand, counting down.
ATGACTTCATCGACGGCCACTGCCAGGGCGCGTTCGTCAGTGCGGATCATGCGGGCCAGTGGGCCACCGGCATTGAAGCTGGAATCGTCCAGCCAAGTGCCAGCGCTCAGGGCTCTCAAGGGCGTGCGGCCGATGGCCTGGTCGAGGCTGGTCAAGCTGCCAGCGGGTGCGGTGCGCAGCTTTTCCAGGGTCAGGTCGGTGGCGGTGAGGGCAACATACGGTGGCACATCATGGGCCAGCACCACTACCGATTGGCGGGTCTGGTCTTCGACGGCGGCGACGGTTTTTTCTACAGAAACGCCAGAGGGCGCAGGCTCTGCAGCCGGCTCAGGCGGACGACTTAGCACCAGCCCCCAATAGCCTGCAAACAACGCACCGATTAATAACAACCCGGCCAGGATCATGCTGACACGACTGTTCATGAAGGCTCTCCCTATCCTGTTGCTTGCACTACGGGCCCGTTTTTCCTAACGAGTTGATTTCGCAACCAGGCAGCTATGAACATCTAACGATTTCGCTATTTGACGGTAGCCGAGCTAAGACAAAATGCCATTAGCCACCACGATTTATTTTGGAACCCTCGCGCATTGCCTTAGACGCACAGGTTTATGGCGCCAAAGTGGCGGCTAATACTTTGTGATTAATCCGTTCTTACAGTTGTTGAGGTGGGTTTTGTTGACAATGCTCTAGTGGCACGCGGCAATCACCGTGCAGCACTGCGATATCAGCGCAAGCAAGCGCAAAGGAGAAGTCATATGTTCCTTACCTTCATGATGAAACTCTACGTTCAACTCCAACTGTTCTTTCATCGCAAAGAGGGGGCGACGGCGATTGAGTACGTGATTCTTGTCGCGGTTATTGCGCTGGTCGTGCTGGCGGCCGGGCAACTGCTTGGGCCTCAGATCGAGGACATGTTCGAAAGAATCGGGGATGCCTTGAGCTGATTGGCAATAGAGCCTTGAGCAAGCCCATCAGTGATTGTCTTGGAAGGTATTGCTCATGAACGCTGTTGTTGCGAGCCGCCAGCAGATCCTGTTGGTGGATGACGAAGAAGAGGCCCTCGTTGAACTGGCGGAATCGCTGGGAGACGAGGGCTTCGCTTGTTTCTGCGCCAACTCCGTTACGGACGCATTGCAGGAACTGACACTGCATCCTGATATTGCGCTGGTCATTACCGACCTGCGCATGCCTGAAGAAAGCGGCATTTCCCTGATCAAGCGCTTGCGTGAGCACACCTCACGCCAGCACTTGCCCGTGATTGTCATGTCCGGTCATGCCGAAATGGATGATGTCAGTGACATGTTGCGGTTGCAGGTCCTGGACCTGTTTCGCAAACCCATCTATCTGGTTCGGTTGATCGACACTCTGAACAATCTGTTTCCCCGGGCGTAGGGAACAGTTGGCCTGTCCGTAGCGCCCTGCTGAGGAGATGCCCTATGTTGCCTGCCCTGCTGCTGAGGATGTATGCGTGGTCGATGCTGTTCTGGCGCCGGCGGGACGGTGCGACGGCTATCGCGTATGTGATTTTGATTGTGGTGATTGCGTTGGTGGTGTTGGCGGCTGGGAGGTTGTTGGGGCCGCAGATTGAGGCGTTTTTTGGCAAGGTGGGGGATGCGTTGACCTGAGTGCGATGGCCATAGGTATCTACACTGGGGTTGTGTACATATCCGTTGCTGCGGTCACGGCGGCTGTTGGTTCCGCCCTTACGGCGGGTCACTTTCGAAGAGCGCGAAAGTAACCAAAGCGCTTTTGCCCCACCACTCGGTGCCTCGCCTAGGCTCGGCATGCCCGCAGTCAGGCATTGCTCCGTGGGCCCGCCGCGATCGGCCATCCATGGCCGTGTCGCGGCTACCCCGGCATCCATGCCGGGGTGCCCACTGCGCAATACCTGCCTGCGGCCAGCGTGGTTTAACGGGGCGCCTGAGATCAAGATCAAAAGCCAGATCAAAAGCAGAGCTACGGCAACCGCAGAGTCAGAGCGCGAAGCTGCGTTCCCTGTGGAAGCTGGCTTGTCGGGTCGCCGCATCGCCGGCAAGCCGGTTCCTATAGCTGATAGCTAAAACTCAATGTATAGCGCGGCCGCCGGTTAAAGCTATCCATTGCCATATCGGACATCGGCTTGGCCGCCTCCAGCGCGATGTTGTAGTACTTGGCATCGCCAAAGCGCACGCCAACGGCGGCGGATGACATGTCGCTGTCCTTGACCGGCAGGTTGTTGAACCAGGCCTTGGCGCGGTCGAGCACGACGTAGGGCTGCACGATTCTTACCCAGTCGCCGGCGCGGTTGTAGCTGTAGTTCACCTCGTAGGCCACCCCCCAACCCTTGTCGCCCGAGCCCTGGTCATCCGGGTAGCCTCGGCCGAAATTTTGCCCACCGAACACCGCACGTTCGCTGTCGGGCAAGGTGTCGTCGCTCCAGTACAGCGCTGCCGAGAGCACGCCTTGCCAGTTGTCGAAGAACTTGTCGCTCTGCACCCCGGACAGGCGCAGGCGGAAGAAGTCCAGGTCCGACTTTATCCCCTCAAGGTCACTGCGCGTGTGGGCTCCCAGTCCGTCGATGCCCTGGTACAGGCCGGCGCTTAGGATGCGCAGTTGGCGATTGTCGGCCTTGCGCCAATCCCCTTCAAAGGCCAGCGCACGCAAGTCGGTTTCTACGTCAAAGCGTTGCGGGTAACCCACCAGTTGATAGCGAGTCCTGTCGTTCACCCCGTAGAAGCGGGTGCCGAGGGTCAGGGACTCGCTGGGCGAGGCGATCAATGGGTGGCTCAGGCCGATGGAGAAGCGGTCGTTCTCGCGGTGTGGCTTGAGCGAGAAGCCGCCGTTCAGGCGGATATGGGTGCTCGGATCGCTGCGATAGCGCGCGCCATACAAGCTCAGTTGTGTGCCTTCGGCGTTGATGAATTGGCTGTAGTCGAGCCGGTAGTAATGCTCTTTGTCTTCACCCGGCGGGAACAGGCCGCTGAGGCTCACTTGTTCGCCCATTGCCGTGTGGGAATTGCTGGTGCCGGCGATCAAGGCTTGTAGGCCGCCACGGCTGTCGTCGGTCATGTTCATGCTGCTGGTAAAGGGTTTGCGGCTGGCCTGGATGTTCATGTGCGCGGCACCATCGGTGGTGCCCGGTGGCGGTACTTGCGCTTGCAGCGTGACGCCCGGAATGCGCCCCATCAAGGTGGTATAGCGCTCAAAGGTCTTGCGGGTCAGCGGGCGTTCGGCCTGGAGTTTTTGCGCCAGTTTGTCGACGTAGGCCGAGACCGAACCAATGTCGCCTTGTACCTGGTAGTCCTTGATATAGCCCTCGACCAGCACCACGCGCACCAGGCCCTGTTCGAAACGCTGGTCGGGCAGGAAGGCGTAGGACAACAAGTAGCCATCCTGCTGGTAGCGGCGAGTGATGCTGCGGGTCGCTTCGATCAGTTGCGCGAGGTTGGTTTCACGGCCAATCAACGGCTCGAACACCTGTGCAACGTCCTTGAGCGGGTACACCGTGCCGCCTTCGATCTGCAGCTTGCGGATGGTGACTTTGGTGTCCATCAGCAGCGGTTGCGCTTGTGCGGCCGGGGTCTCGGGTAGCTGGGTCTGCGGCGTCACCGGGCGGTAGGCGTCGGCCGGCAGGTTGGGGACCGGGAGATTGCGAATGGTGTCGTTGCTGTTGAGGAAGCTGGGTAGGGTCTCGGCGTGGACGTAGGCGCTGAGGGTGAGCAATAACAACGGGGTCAAGGCGCGCATAGGACACTCCATGGTCAAAACTGCAGCGGCATTTCGCAGGTTCCCACCGGGCTCTTGGACGCGGTTGGGAGTCCAATAAAAAAGACGAGAGACCCATTGGAATCTCTCGTCTCAACCAAGCGTAGGCGCTGTAGGGGAGGCCGTCTAATGGGCCAGGTGCAATTTTTCTATTGACCGGTCAGGCCCTTGAGCAGGCCGCCTACGCCGGTGTTTGCAGTGGCCGATCCAGACGCCGTGGCGTTGGCGTTGATGTTCAGGCCGCCGAGCAGGCCACCGCCACTGCCGCTGGTGCCGCCGGTGACCAGACCACCCACTGAGGAGACCGCTCCACCGACTGCGTTGACGGTCTGGCCCACGGTGTTGGTGATCGGGTTGGCATTGGCTGCGGTGATGTTGCCACCGAGGCCGCTGACTGCGCCGCCTACTTGAGTCACCAGGCCATTAACCGGTGCACCGATGCCGGTAGAGGTGCCGATGTTTTGGGTCAGGCTGCTGACCCCCGAAGTCACAGGGTTCAGCGCCGCGCCCACATTGTTCGCAAGACCTGCGACCGGTGCGGTTGCCGCCGTGTTGGCGACGCCGTTGCCACCGATCACTGTGCCGAGCGAAGCCACCGTGTTGCCCAATGCGCCACCTGCCACACCGCCCGCACTGACGGTACCGTTGGTGTTGCCCGCATTCAGGCCGTTACCGACGTTGGCCACCAGGCCGCCCACCAGTTCAGGCAGACCGGAGGCTGGGGCGCTGCCACTGCCGGTTCCGGCAGACGGTGCGACATAACCACCTGCAGTGCCTGCTACCGCACCGACACCGCCGAGTACCGTGCCCAGGGCACCGGTCACCGGGTTGCCTGTGCCACCTGCGCCTGCCACCTGGGTGCCGAGGCCGGTGGCGGTAGAGCCGACTTTATCCAGCAGGCCGTTGACCGGGTTGCCCAGGCCAGTGGCTTTGCCCAGATTGCCCGTGGTGTTTTCCACCAGCGAGACCACAGGCACCAGCACTTTGCCGCCCAGGGTGTTGGTGACCGATCCCAGGGGACCGGTGGTGCTGGCAGTGCTCAAGGTATCGCCGAGCATGGTGACCGCCTGGCCGACTTTATCCACCAGGCCACCGGCGGCCCCACCGACGCCGCCAGTAAGGCCGCCGACTACTGGGATACCGCCCAAGGTGGTCGACAGGGTTTTACCGGTGTTCGAAACCCCGGTGCCCAGGTCGGCGACGCCGTTGGCCACGCCGGCCACGGTAACGCCCAGGGAGTTGCTGTTAGTGCCCAGGGAACCCAGGCCATCGCCGACGCCAGTGCCGATGCTGCCGACCGCGGTGCCCACGCTGGTCACCAGGCCACCTGCCGTAGTGCCGACTACTGGAACACCGCCAACGGTTGTGCCGATGCCACCAATGGCTGTTCCGACATTGCCGAGCGTGTCGCCCAGGTTGGCTGCAATCTGCCCAGTGACCAAGGGGCTGGTGGTCGAGCCAGTGCCGCCGCCAGTGCCGCCGCCGGTACCGCCACCAGTGCCGCCGCCAGTGCCACCGCCGGTACCGCCACCTGTGCCGCCGCCAGTGCCACCGCCGGTACCGCCACCAGTGCCGCCGCCAGTGCCACCACCGGTACCGCCACCAGTGCCGCCGCCAGTGCCACCGCCGGTACCGCCGCCGGTACCGCCACCAGTGCCGCCGCCAGTGCCGCCGCCAGTGCCACCACCATCACCACCGCCGGTACCGGCACCGGCATCCGGGGAGGAGGATGCGACGCTGCTCTTATGACCGCCACCACCACTGCTGCAGCCTCCCAGGCTCATCGCCAGAATAAGGGCCAATGCAGTACTTGCCTTCCACAACACGACTTGAGTTTTCATGATGAGTTCCTTAGCACCTGGTACAGCCTTTGTTGGTTTCGCTAGTCCGCCCGTTCTTCAGCGAGCAATACATGCGTCCGTTGTGGCTATAACAGTCCTCGGTACTCTTTGTCGCAACGCTCAACTTGGTATTAACGATTTATATACAGGCAGGTTTATTCGTCTTGGTGACTAATACCAAAGGTATATAAGACGGCTTTTTGTTTGGGGTGATGTGTTTTAAATCAATGGCTTAAATAAGCTTGCGGGCTACCAATGACCCGCTATAACTTAGGGTGTATATATACAATTAATCAGCAAATTACCCCGGTTTCAGGCAATCGGCTGCCAATTCCCGAGCATATGTTCGATGTCGCCATCGCCCTTGAGTTGCAACTCGCCGCCGGAGCCGGGGGCACTGCTTAACAAGATGACCTGTCCAGGCAGCCGCACAGGTTTCTTGAACTCAACGTAGATCTCGATATTCGCCGCCGGCAGATGTTCATGCAGGGCCGCGACGGTGCGCGCCTTGTTCCACAGCCCATGGGCGATCGCCTGGGGGAAGCCGAACAGCTTGGCAGTGAGGGCGCTCAAGTGGATCGGGTTGTAGTCGCCGGATACTCGGGCGTACCGCCGACCGATGTCGGACGGCGCCTGCCAGCGGGTCAGTTCGCTGACGGTATTAGTTGTTGGCAGGGATTGCTCCGGCGTCTCCCCCTCGAGTTTCACCCCACGACAGAGCATTCGACTTTCGCCTTCCCACAGCAAGCCCAGGGAATCCTCGACGGTGGTGATCAAGTCAAAGGTCGCACCCTTGGCATGGGGTTGCAGGTTGCGCGTATGCACACTGACCCGCACCTCGCTGACCCCGCCCATGGGGCGGAATACGCGGATACGGTTGCTCAGATGCACCAGGCCCAACAGTGGGAAAGGAAATTCCCGGGCTGTCAGCAACTGTAACTGCAGGCCGAACGCCAGGATGTGCGGATAGGTCGCCGGCAGCATTGGGCTGTCGGCAAACCCGCAGACCTTGCGATAGGCCGCCACTGCCTCGGGATTGACCTGCACCCGGCAGTGCAGCCCAAAGTCGGGCAGGGTGGTGCCGGTAATTTTGCGCTTGAGTGCGGCGCGCCAGTACAACGGTGGCAGCGCCGGGCTGCTGGGTAATGTGTGCCACAGCATCGTTATGCTCCCAGCAGGCTTTGCCCGCACACCCGCAACGCCTGACCACTGACCGCCCCCGAGCCTGGCTGGCCTAGCCAAGCCACTGCTTCTGCAACGTCCTGCGGCAGGCCGCCCTGGCCCAGGGAGCTCATGCGCCGCCCGGCTTCACGCAAGGCGAAGGGAATATGCGCAGTCATCTGGGTCTCGATAAAGCCCGGTGCCACCGCGTTGATGCTGATGCCGCGTTGCGCCAGCAACGGCGCCCAGGCTTGGGCCAGGCCGATCAGCCCGGCCTTGCTCGCGGCGTAGTTGGTTTGCCCGCGATTGCCAGCGATGCCGCTGATGGACGCGAGCAATACCACGCGGCCATTGTCGTGCAGGGTGCCGCTGTCGAGCAGGGCCTTGGTCAACACTTGCGGGGCGTTGAGATTGACCGCCAGCACCGCGTCCCAGTATTCCGGGGTCATATTGGCCAGGGTCTTGTCGCGGGTGATGCCAGCGTTGTGCACCACAATGTCGATGCCGTCCGGCAATTGCTCGATCAATTGCGTGGCCGCGTCATCGGCGCAGATATCCAGGGCAATGCCACGCCCGCCCAAACGTGCGGCGAGGGCGTCGAGATCGGCCTTGGCTTGCGGCACATCCAGCAACACAATTTCGGCACCGTCGCGCGCCAGGGTTTCGGCAATCGACGCGCCGATGCCACGGGCAGCTCCGGTCACCAGGGCCTTGCGCCCGGCCAGCGGGCGCGTCCAGTCGTGCACCTGGGTCGGGCAGGCGCTCAGGCGCAGCACTTGGCCGCTGATATAGGCACTTTTCGGCGAGAGGAAAAACCGCAGCGCACCTTCCAACTGATCCTCGGCGCCTTCTGCGACATACAGCAGTTGCAGGGTGCCGCCGTTGCGCAGCTCCTTGGCCAGGGACCGGCTGAAGCCTTCGAGGGCGCGCTGGGCGCTGGCGGCAAACGGCTCGTCAAGGCTTTCCGGGGCGCGGCCGAGAATCACCAGGTGTGCGCTGTGGTCGAGATTTTTCAGCAGCGGCTGAAAGAATTCGCGCAGTTGCTTGAGTTGGTCGGTGTGCTGCAAGTGGCTGGCGTCGAACAGCACCGCCTTGAGCTTGGGACCATGCCCGGGAATCCACGGCGTGGCCTGCAGCGGTTCGGGGCCGTAGCTGTAGATGGCCTCGGTGAGTTTATTGGCAAACCCCTGCACCTGGGCCGCGAGCGGGCCGCCGCCCAACAGCAGGGCGCCGTCCACCGGACGCAGGCGCCCGGCTTGCCAGCGCTCCAGGCGTACCGGGGACGGCAGGCCAATGGCCGAGACCAGGCGGTGGCCGAGGCTTGAGTTGGCGAAGTCGATATAACGGTCAGACATGGAACGCTCTCCGGCTGCTGGGGTTCAAAGGGTGGACCATCAATCGGTGACAGTCGTTCCTAGTCTAGGCTCAGGATTGCACCTACCACCTTCAGGGAGCTTTACATGACTCAGTTGCGCCGCGTCGCGATCATTGGCGGTAATCGTATCCCCTTCGCTCGTTCCAATGGCCCCTACGCCACAGCGAGTAACCAGGCCATGTTGACCGCCGCCCTGGAAGGTTTGATCGAGCGCTACAACCTGCACGGTCTGCGCATGGGCGAGGTAGCCGCAGGTGCAGTGCTCAAGCACTCGCGGGATTTCAACCTGACCCGCGAATGCGTGCTGGGCTCGCGCCTGTCGCCACAAACCCCGGCCTATGACATTCAACAGGCCTGTGGCACCGGGCTGGAAGCGGCGCTGCTGGTGGCCAACAAGATTGCCCTGGGGCAGATCGAATGCGGGATTGCCGGCGGCGTCGACACCACCTCCGACGCGCCCATTGGCGTCAATGAGGGGTTGCGCAAAATCCTGCTGCAAGCCAATCGCAGCAAATCCATGGCGGATAAATTAAAAGTCCTGTTACAACTTCGTCCGCAACACCTCAAGCCGGAACTGCCGCGCAATGGCGAGCCGCGTACCGGCCTGTCCATGGGCCAGCACTGCGAGCTGATGGCGCAGACCTGGCAGATTCCCCGCGCCGAACAGGACCAACTGGCCCTGGAAAGCCACCAGAAGATGGCCGCGTCCTACGCCGAGGGCTGGCACAACGATTTGCTCACGCCGTTTCTCGGCCTGACCCGCGACAATAACCTGCGCCCGGACCTGACCCTGGAAAAACTCGCCAGCCTCAAACCGGCTTTTGAACGCAGCGAAAAGGGTACCCTCACCGCCGGCAACTCCACCCCCCTGACCGATGGCGCGTCCCTGGTGTTGTTGGGCAGCGAAGCCTGGGCCAAGGAGCGTGGCCTGCCGATCCTCGCCTACCTGCGCGATGGCGAGGCGGCGGCGGTGGATTTCGTCAACGGCGCCGAAGGGCTGTTGATGGCGCCGGTGTATGCCGTGCCACGCCTGCTGGCGAGAAATGGCCTGACACTGCAGGATTTTGATTACTACGAAATTCACGAGGCCTTCGCTGCGCAGGTGTTGTGCACGCTCAAGGCCTGGGAAGATGCCGATTACTGCAAGACCCGCCTGGGCCTGGACGCGCCGTTGGGCGCCATCGACCGCAGCCGCCTTAACGTCAAGGGCAGCTCCCTGGCGGCCGGGCACCCGTTTGCCGCCACCGGTGGGCGTATCGTCGCGAACCTGGCCAAGCTGCTGGATGCGGCGGGCAAGGGGCGCGGGCTGATCTCGATCTGCGCGGCGGGCGGGCAGGGTGTGACAGCGATCATTGAGCGCTGATCTCGGCTATCATCCGAACGCCTTGGGCAATAACGGCTTTGTCGGATTAATCTGGCATATTGGATGCATTCTTTAGCAGATCAAAGCTCGTTACCCTCTCCCCGCTGTGCGAGGATTGCCGTATAACGAGTGCCATACGCGTGTTTGGTAATAAAGGACCCACAATAAAAGCTGATGAAGACTCCTAAACGCATTGAACCCCTGATCGAGGACGGTCTGGTCGACGAAGTGCTGCGCCCACTTATGAGTGGTAAAGAAGCAGCTGTTTATGTGGTGCGCTGCGGCAACGAGTTACGTTGCGCCAAGGTTTACAAGGAGGCGAATAAACGAAGTTTTCGTCAGGCGGCCGAATACCAGGAAGGCCGCAAGGTCCGCAACAGCCGACAGGCCCGGGCCATGGCCAAGGGCTCCAAGTTCGGCAAGAAAGAAACCGAAGACGCGTGGCAGAACGCCGAAGTAGCGGCGCTGTTTCGCCTGGCCGGTGCGGGCGTTCGTGTGCCCCAGCCCTACGACTTCCTCGAAGGCGTGTTGCTGATGGAGCTGGTGGCCGATGAATACGGTGACGCGGCGCCACGTCTGAACGACGTGGTCCTGGAACCGGATCAGGCCCGTGAATATCACGCCTTCCTGATCTCGCAGATCGTGCTGATGCTGTGTACCGGCCTGGTGCACGGTGACCTTTCGGAGTTCAACGTGCTGTTGACGCCGACCGGCCCCGTCATTATCGACCTGCCGCAAGCGGTGGATGCGGCGGGTAACAACCACGCATTCACCATGCTGGAGCGGGACGTGGGCAACATGGCTTCGTATTTCGGGCGCTTTGCCCCGGAATTGAAGACCACCAAGTACGCCAAGGAAATGTGGGCGCTGTACGAAGCCGGCACCTTGCACCCGGCCAGCGTGCTGACCGGCGAGTTCGACGAGCCGGAAGAGTTGGCGGATGTGGGCGGCGTGATGCGCGAGATCGAAGCGGCACGGCTCGACGAAGAGCGGCGCCAGGCGATCCGTGCGGCGGATGATGCGCCACCGGGCAAACCGGCGGAAGAACCGCCACCGCCTTGGATGCAGTGATCTTCAGGTCACTGGCAATGTAAATGTGGGAGCTGGCTCCCACATTGGGTTTTGTGGGCGGTCAGTGATACCCCGTCACTTGCAACAACCGCCCGCTGCCAACTCCTTGAGAATCGGGCAGTCCGGCCGGTGATCGCCCTGGCAGTGCTCCATCAGGTCCTGCAATGTATCGCGCAGCTGCCCCAACTCGCGGATCTTGTGGTTCAACTCTTCGATATGCTGGCGAGCCAACGCCTTGACGTCGGCACTGGCCCGTTGCCGGTCCTGCCACAGTTCCAGCAACTTGCCGACCTCCTCCAGGGAAAACCCCAGATCCCTCGAACGCTTGATGAATGCCAGGGTGTGCAGGTCGTCGTGGCCATATAGGCGATAGCCGCTGTCGCTGCGATTGGCCGGTTTAAGCAGGTTGATGGATTCGTAATAGCGAATCATCTTGGCGCTCAAGCCGCTTTGCCGGGCTGCCAGACCGATGTTCATGGGCGGTGATCCTCCAGATCCTTGGGTTTCCAGGTTTCAACAGCAGTGCATTGCTCACCATGTCCGCGCTGGACAGGGTCCGTAGCGGGTCGAGCAGGCCGAACCAGTTGGACACAACAGCCCGAATGGATGCTGCCCAATTTTGCGCAAATCTCGCGGCCGGCGGTTGCGCTTTGCGGCAGTCTTCCGGGAAATGTTAGCGGTAGGATCAACCTTGACCTTAGGGGAAGGTCAAGCTCCATTGTTTGCCTGCTGTGGATTAATAGCCCAGCTTTGCCGCCTTGAGGTACATGCCGTCCGCACCCTGGGCAATGCGCAGTTTGCGCACATCGCCAGCCTTCAACTCGATGTGCTGTGCCTTGGGCGCCAGCAATCCCGGCAGACAGCCTGGGGCTTGGCCTGGCAGTAGCTTGAGGCGCAGCGAGACCGGGCCTGCGGGGAAGTTGAACGAGGTGGATTGCTCCTGGAACAGCCGCCCGGCCAACTGGTCATTGACGTACAGGCCAATCTCGCAATTGGTGGGGACTTCCAGGCGCTCCCTGGAAATGATCAGCACCGCATAATCCTCGGCCGCGCTGGCCTGGGGGGCGGCGGCGAACAGGCTCAACAGGCTCACAAGGCCAAAAAGCGACCAGCGCATGGTGAATTCTCCGGGTTTCAAATCGTGGATGGTTGCAGCTTGGCCGACGCCGCCAGGGAATACCAGCCCGGCTGTTGTTTTCGGCGCTTGACCTTGCCATCGTGGCAAGGATGAAACTGGGTGCAACCTCACTTAAGGAGTCATGTCATGCAAATATTCAGCGTTGAAGGAATGACCTGCGGCCACTGCGTTCGTGCCGTCACCCAAGCCGTTCAGGCCCTGGACCCGGCAGCCAGTGTGAAGGTCGATCTGGGGGCCAAGGAAGTCGGGGTGGAAAGTCGTTTGTTGCCGGAAGAAGTGATCCACGTGATTACCGAAGAAGGCTACAGCGCCAAGCTCGCCTGATTATTTAATAGTTAGCGAGCTATCGTAATGTTCAAGGCACCCAAGCGCGGCTAGACTGTCGGGCTGCCGACTCTTTTGGGTGCCTGATGAACCTTCGCATACTCCTCATTTTGGGGGCCTTGAGCGCATTTGCGCCGCTGGCCATCGACTTTTATCTGCCGGGCTTCCCGGCCATGGCGGTGGCGTTCGGCACCGACGAAAAACATATCCAGTTGACCCTGGCGGTGTACTTCACCGGGCTTGCGGTCGGTCAATTGATCTATGGGCCGCTGGCGGATCGTTTTGGCCGGCGCATCCCGCTATTGAGTGGTGTCACCCTGTTCACCCTGGCCTCCCTGGCGTGCGCCTATGCGCCGTCCCTGGAGTGGCTGATCGGTGCGCGCTTCGTCCAGGCTCTGGGCGGGTGTGCGGGCATGGTGATTTCCCGGGCGGTGGTCAGCGACAAGTGCGACGCGGTGGGTTCGGCCAAGGTCTTTTCGCAGTTGATGCTGGTGGTCGGGCTGGCGCCGATCCTGGCGCCGATGCTCGGTGGGGTGATGGTCAGCCTGTGGGGCTGGCAGTCGATTTTCCTGGCGTTGACCCTGTTCAGCGTCGGTGCGGGTGTGGCAGTGGCTGTCGGTCTGCCGGAGAGTTTTCCGGCCCATCAACCTCGGCAGCCGCTGTCCGGAGCGTTGCGCCAGTACGGGCGCCTGCTGGCCGACCGCGTATACCTGGGGTATGCCGTGACCGGCGGCATCGCGATTGGCGGGATGTTTGCCTACATTGCCGGTTCGCCTTTCGTCTTTATCAAGCTGTACGGCGTGCCGGCTGAGCATTATGGCTGGCTGTTCGGCACCAATGCCGCGGGCTTTATCCTGGTGGCGCAGGTCAATGCGCGGCTGCTGTCCAAGCGCGGGCCGGCCTTTCTCCTGACCCGTACGGTATGGGTTTACCTCGCGGCAGCGCTGGCGTTGTTGGCCGTCAGTGCCTTGCATACCGAAGCACTGTGGCCGCTGCTGGTGCCGCTGTTCCTGTGTATCGCCAGCCTGGGCTGCATCATGCCCAATACCTCGGCGTGCGCCATGAACGGCCAGGGCGCGCGGGCCGGCAGCGCCTCGGCACTGCTGGGCTGCATCCAGTTTGGTGTGGCAGCGGGTGCGGCATCGTTGGTCGGCGCATTGCACGACGGCACGGCCATGCCGATGTCGATCGTCATCAGCCTGTGCGGGGTGTTGGCGGTAGTGGTGGCCATGTGGACCCAGCGCCTGCAGCGGCAGCGAGCCTTGCAAGCGCAGGTCTGACAGTCTTTTCAGCCCGTAGCGCGCTGCTGGTTTTCGGGAAACCGGTGGGGCGCCTGGATCCGGTTTTGCAGGGTGTTGGCGAAGGCGCGGGCCTCGGCTTCACTGCGGAAGGTAAAGGCGTCCTGGTCCAGGCGGACCTGCCATTTGTTGCCTTGGGATTTTGCTAACGCTTTTATCAGGATCTTCATTGCTGACTTCCTCACGTAAAAGATTGCGTGGCAAAGGCGGCCAATATAAACCCGAAGACGCTCAAAAATATGACAAGGATCAAGTGTCTGACTAGCGGTGCCGTCCGTTGCCCACAGGTGGAACGGACGACACTGACAGAGCCCGCGTCTTAGAAGCCTTCCAGCACAATCTTGCCCTTGGCCTTGCCGCTTTCCAGCAAAGCATGGGCGCGGCGCAGGTTCTCTGCGTTGATCACGCCGAAGTGCTCGCCCACCGTGGTTTTCAGGGTGCCGGCTTCGATCAGCTCGGCCACTCGATTGAGCAGGTTGTGTTGCTCGATCATGTCGGCAGTCTCGAACATCGAGCGGGTGTACATGAATTCCCAGTGCAGCGACAGGCTCTTGCGCTTGAGCTTGAGCACATCCAGCGACTTGGGGTCATCAATCAGTGCCAGTTTGCCTTGGGGCGCGAGCGCTTCGACCAACTGGTCCAGGTGCTGGTCGGTCTGGGTCAGGCTGGCGACGTGGGTCACCTGTGGGTGGCCTACGCGCTTGAGCTCTTCGCTCAGTGGCTGGCTGTGGTCGACTACCAGGTCAGCGCCCAGGTCCTTGGCCCAGGCCTGGGTTTGCGGGCGCGAGGCGCTGCCGATCACCTTGAGTGCGGTGAGTTGCGCCGCCAATTGGGTGAGGATCGAACCTACGCCACCGGCAGCGCCGACAATCAGCAGGCTCTGGCCTTGATCGGTCTTGCCTTCAGGCACTTGCAAGCGCTCGAACAGCAGTTCCCAGGCGGTGATGGCAGTCAGCGGCAGGGCGGCAGCTTCGGCGAACCCCAGGCTCTTGGGCATATGGCCGACGATGCGCTCATCGACGGTGTGCAGTTCGCTGTTGCCACCCGGGCGGGTCAGGGAGCCCGCATAAAACACTTTGTCGCCGGCCTTGAACAGCGTCACTTCACTGCCCACCGCCTTGACCACACCGGCCACGTCCCAGCCCAGCACTTTGGCCGCGCCGTTTTCGGGGGTGACGTTCTGGCGGATCTTGGTATCCACCGGGTTGACCGAGATGGCTTTGACTTCTACCAGCAGGTCGCGCGGACCGGCCACCGGCTCAGGCAACTGGATATCCTGCAGGGACTTTGGGTCGTTGATTGGCAATGCGGCGTAGTAGGCGATGGCTTTCATGGCAAGTTCCAGGAAGGGCGGAATGGGATGGTTAGATCATTAGCTATTTCTCTTGCAGATAAAACCCGCTAAAAGAGCAGTCTCTTTCAATGTTTTTTTGATAATCCCTCGGGGCGGTGGTCATGCTGCGTTTTGATGATTTGCAGTTGTTCGTACGTGCGGCGGATTTGGGGAGTTTGTCGGCCGCCGCACGGGTCATGGATATGTCGGCGGCGGTGGCCAGCGCAGCGTTGAAACGCATTGAGCAACAATTGGGCGCGCGCTTGCTGGCACGTTCCACTCGCAGCCTGCGCCTGACTGCCGAGGGCGAGGGTTTCTTGCAATACGCCCGCGGTGCCTTGAGCCAACTGGATGAAGGCCGGCGCTTACTGGCCAGCAGCCAGGACCATGTCAGTGGTGTTTTGCAACTGTCGGCGCCTTCGGACTTCGGCCGCAACCTGCTGTTGCCGTGGCTGGACGAATTTCAGCGCGAGCACCCGCAATTAAGTGTGCGCCTGCTACTGGGCGACCGGATTGCCGACCTGTTCCGCCAGCCGGTGGATATCGCCTTGCGCTATGGCGAACCCGAGGATTCGAGCCTGGTGGCCTTGCCGGTCGCGCCGGACAATCGCCGGGTGCTCTGCGCCGCGCCCAGCTACCTGGCCCGGCATGGCGAGCCGCGCCACCTGGAGGAGCTGGCCCAGCACAACTGCCTGCTGTACATGCTCGGTAGCCGAGTGCATGACCATTGGCGCTTTCAGGATGGCAAACGGGAAATCAGTCTGACGGTTACCGGTGACCGCTTCAGTGACGATGCCGACGTGGTGCGGCGCTGGGCCGTGGCCGGGGTGGGGATTGCCTACAAGTCCTGGCTGGATGTCAGTGCCGACGTACTGGCAGGCCGCCTGCGGTTGCTCTTGCCGGAGCTGCAGGGTGAGCGCACACCGCTCAATCTGCTGTGCGCCCATCGCGCGCAGTTGAGTAAGCCGATCAACCTCCTGCGTGAAATGCTCGTGGCACGTTGTGGGAAGTTGAGTGCGCAGTTGCCTGAACAGCAAGGGACTACGTAATAACCCCAGGGAATTCAGGAAACTTCAGGCAAATGCTGTCGCTGATTTGGCTGTAAGACGCCACGGAATCTGCTGCTTACACACTTATACTTTTCCGCGAAATGGAGCAGACCAACGAATCTACAGGGAGTGAATACATGGAACAGGCACCTTGCATCAGCCAGATCGCCACCTTGCTGGCCGACCCCAAACGCGCCGCGATGATCTGGGCGTTGATGGACGGCTCGGCCAAGCCGTCCGAAGAACTGGCGATGCTGGCGGGGTTATCCGCGTCATCGGCCAATGCGCATCTGGCGCGATTGGCGGCGGGTGGATTGCTGCGCATTGAAGCCCGGGGGCGCAAACGCTTCTTTCGCATGGCGGCGGCCGATGTGAGCGCGGCAGTCGATGCGCTGGCCAGTACCACCATGGCCAGTGTGGCGCGCAGTGCAGTCGGCCTGCCGGTGGCGGCCTTGCTGGCACCGTCGTCGTTGCGTCAGGCGCGGCTTTGTCATGACCATCTGGGGGGTGAAATGGCGGCAGCACTCTATCAACGCATGGTGTTGGCGAAGTGGGTTGAACGCTTCGAACAGCGGCTTCACGTGACGCCGTTGGGCGCACGCCAATTGGCCGAGCGTGGCATTTACACCCAGGCCCTGGCGCAGCACAGTTACTCGACGATGGCTTGTGATTGTTTTGACTGGAGCGAGCAGCAACCGCACCTGGGCGGGGCATTGGGGGCGGGATTGTTGCAGTTGTTCATGCAGTCACGCTGGCTGACGGTGATCAATGAGTCGAGCGTACTGCAGGTCACCGAGACCGGGCGCCTGGAAATTGCCCGGATGGCGGCCTTGTAGGAGCCGGAAAACCGGCCCCTACAGGGTTTGGTCAGGGCTTGACCAGGCGTGCATCCAGGCTGTTTTGCGCCAGGCGGCGGGCCTGGTCCTGGGTCATGCCCAGCGAGGTGTGCAGCGCGTGGAAGTTCTCGGTGACATAACCGCCGAAGTACGCCGGGTCATCCGAGTTCACCGTGACCTTCACCCCACGCTCGAGCATGTCGAGGATGTTGTGCTGGGCCATGTCGTCGAACACGCACAGCTTGGTGTTGGACAGCGGGCACACGGTCAGCGGGATCTGCTCATCGATGATCCGCTGCATCAGGCGCTCGTCTTCAATGGCGCGCACACCATGGTCGATACGCTGGATCTTCAGCAGGTCGAGGGCTTCCCAGATGTACTCCGGCGGGCCTTCCTCACCGGCATGGGCGACGGTCAGGAAACCTTCGCCACGGGCGCGATCGAATACGCGCTGGAACTTGCTTGGCGGGTGGCCCATTTCCGAGCTGTCCAGGCCTACGGCGACAAACGCGTCCCGGAACGGCAGCGCCTGGTCGAGGGTTTTTTGCGCTTGCTCTTCGCTCAGGTGGCGCAGGAAGCTGAGGATCAGGCCGCTGGTGATGCCCAGTTGCTGCTCGCCATCTTTGAGCGCGCTGGCGATGCCGTTGAGCACCACTTCAAACGGGATCCCCCGGTCGGTGTGGGTCTGCGGGTCGAAGAACGGTTCGGTATGGATCACGTTCTGCGCCTTGCAACGCAGCAGGTAGGCCCAGGTCAGGTCGTAGAAATCCTGGGAGGTGCGCAATACATCGGCGCCCTTGTAGTAGAGGTCGAGAAACTCCTGCAGGTTATTGAAGGCGTAGGCCTTGCGCAGGGTTTCGACGTCGTTCCACGGCAGCGCGATTTTGTTGCGTTCGGCCAGGGCGAACAGCAACTCGGGCTCCAGCGAGCCCTCCAGGTGCAGGTGCAGTTCGGCCTTGGGCAGGGCATTGAGCCAGTCGTACATGGGGGCGTTCTCATCAGGTGCAATGGCGGCATTCTACAGGCCAGGGCGCAAATAATCGGTAAAACCTGACCGAGCGGTAAGCATTGTTCGTGCCTGCGGCAATGGGCGAATGAACTAAGGTGTAACGAAACGTTAGCGATACGCCGCAGTCTGTACCCCATCAATGACTGATTTGCCGCTCGAAAAGGCCCGTAATGCTCACATCCCTCAAGCAAGAAAAGTACATGTGGCTGGCGCTGATCGCCGCCCTCGCAGCCTACCCTCTGGAGCACTGGCTGTTGCACAGCGGACAGATGACGGCCCTGTTCGGCGGCCTGGTGCTGATCGGTTTTATTGTCATGGCCTCGATGCGCGTGGCCCACCATGCCGAGCTGCTCGCCGAAAAGGTCGGCGACCCCTACGGCACCATGATCCTGACCCTGGCGGCGGTGCTGGTGGAAGTGGTGATCCTGGCGATCATGATGAGCAACGAGGCATCGCCGACCCTGGTGCGTGACACGATCTACTCAGCCGTAATGCTGGATATCAACGGCATCCTTGGCCTGGCTGCGTTGATGGGCGGCATCAAGCATGGGGAGCAGTCCTACAACGATGATTCGGCGCGGACCTACAGCGTGATGATCTTGACTGCCATGGGCGTGTCCATGGTGGTGCCGGAATTTATCCCCGAGGCCGACTGGAAAATCTACTCGGCCTTCACCATCGGTGCGATGGTGGTGTTGTATGCCTTGTTCCTGCGTATGCAGGTGGGGCCACACAGTTACTTCTTCAGCTACAGCTATCCGGAAAAACGTCGCAAGCCATCGCCGCAAGAGCACGCCTCGCCGGTCAACCTGACGTTCTCCATCGCGACCCTGGTGTTTGGTGTGGTGGTGATTGGCGCATTGGCCGAGGTGATGTCCAAGACCCTGGACCTTGGCCTGGAGGGCACGGGGGCGCCGCCGGTGATCACGGCGATCCTGGTGGCCGCGATTTCCGCCGCCCCGGAGATTCTGACCGCCTTGCGCGCAGCCTTGGCCAACCGCATGCAGTCGGTGGTCAACATCGCGCTGGGGGCTTCGTTGTCGACGGTGATTCTGACGGTGCCGGTGATGGAAGCCATGGCGCTGTACACCGGCCAGCCGTTTCAGATGGCGATGACCCCGGTGCAAACGGTGATGGTGTTTATCACGCTGATTGTCAGTGCGATCAACCTCAACGATGGCGAAACCAACGCCATCGAAGGGATGACCCATTTTGTATTGTTTGCGACCTTTATCATGCTGTCGCTGCTGGGGGTATAGGCCTGGCTAGGTGATTTTGCGCGCGGGCCAGAGCCCGTTTTCAAACATCCTCTCGCTTTCCTGTTTCAACTCGGTAATCACACGTGCGACGCAAGGGTCCGTCAACTTTCCCCGGTGGCGGGCGATGCAGATGGTGCGAGTAACCCGAGGGACTATCAGCGCAGCCTGCAATTGCCGGGTGCGTAGTTTTTCCGCAACGGAACTGGCGGCCTGGATACCGAACCAGTTGCCGGTTTCTATCAAGCGCACCTGGAATTCGCCGGAATCTATTTCAATGCTCACATTGAGGGTGAGGTCGTGGCCCGCCAAATGATTGTCCAACAGGGTGCGAATACGGTTGAGGCGCGAGGCCATGACCAGCGGAAACTCCGAGAGTCTTTTGACGTTGATCTCCTGCAGATTGAGCAGGCTGTGACTGCCCACCAAGTAGAGATCCTCCTGGGCGAAGTCTTCGCAGACCACCTCGGTGGAGGATTTGCGGTCGAACAGCAGTGCGATGTCCAGTTTCCCGTCGCTCAGCCAATCCCAAAGATAAGCGGACGGGGACTCTACGACGCGCAAGCGGATTCCCGGGTAGGCGGCTGCCAGTCGGGTCAGGAGTGGGACGACCAATACATTGGCGCAAGAGTAGGGCACGCCTATGACGACTTCTCCTTCGGGAAAATCAGAATCTTCATGTATTTTTTTGTAGGCCATTTCGGCCATGCCCAGTAGTTCATAAGCGCTGCTTAAAAAACGTTGGCCCAATGCAGTCGGCGAAGCCCCTCTGGCATCTCTCGTTAACAATTGCACACCAATAGCTTGTTCGAGTTTGGTCAACGTTACAGTAAGAGCAGGTTGTGCAATGCCCAGTTTGCGCGATGCGGCCGTCACACTGCCTTCTTCGCATACAGTCACAAATGCAATGAGCCTGCCTATATCGAGCTTTCGGGCATTTTTCATGGGTTAGCCTGTCATGGGGTATATATCTTATATATGGGTCAATCAAAAAACGGTATTTCCAATATAGCCTGAGTAGGATCAATCTCAAGTGATTAAACAAGCTGTGTATTAAAAAAAGCAGAGGTAATCACAATGACGATCCAGGACATTGCATTGAAGTCTATCGAGGGTTTTCATGTTGGCGGAGAGCGCGTGTATATGGACGGCTTTCCGGAACAACTGATGACCAAGGTTCCCGGCGCCGCGCCTATCCGGGTGTCGATGAATGGGCATCACATGGTTGGCCAGATGTATTGCCAACGGTATACACAAAGCAACCCACGCTCCCCCTATCCACTGGTTTTCCTGCATGGCGGCGGCCTGACCGGCGCCTGTTGGGAAAACACACCGGATGGCCGGCCGGGGTGGTTGACGTTTTTTCTGAAGGCCCGATACGACGCCTGCTTGTGCGATGCGTTTGAGCGTGGACGTGCATCCTGGCCTGCCTATCCCGAGATCCTCGCAGGCAAGCCTGAACACCGGACGCTGGATGCGGTATGGCATCATTTCCGCTTCGGTCCGGCGTCCAGTTACTGCGCTGAGGCCCGTGAAGAGCAGGCTTACCCCGGGCAGCAGTTCCCGGTGGAGCACCTGGATGTTTTTGGCCAACAGTTCGTGCCTCGCTGGGCAGGTACCGATCACCGGGCACTTGCCGGCTATAGAGCCTTGCTGGAAAAAATTGGACCTTGTGTATTGATCGGGCATAGCCAGGGCGCTTACTACGCCCTGCAACTGGCGCAGGAGTTTGCAGGAACGGTGAAAGGGGTGGTTGCTATCGAGCCATCGGCAGTTCCCGAACTATCCAAAAGTGTACTGACGCTTCCTCCGCATCTAGCCATTTGGGGGGATTTCATTCGCGATAAAAGTGTCATGTGGGAGAGCTACCTTCACAGATGTGAGGCGTACTTTGAGCAACTGCAAAATAAATCGGTAGATTCCCGGGTCTTGGAGTTGCCGACGGTCGGAGTGTCGGGTAACAGTCATATGTTGATGATGGATGCTAACAGCAATCAAGTGGCCGGAATGATTGATGAGTGGCTGGTTAGTCTTGCTTGAAACGTTGAATAATAAAAATAATAATTTGAGAGGGTTTACATCTCTCAATGGGGGGAAGTATGCAGGCTGCAAAGGCAGAGTTGGCGCAAGACAGTGTCTCGGATGATGTTCAGGGCCAGGCACTGATAAGAAAAATAACCTGGCGCTTGATGCCATTAATTATAATTTGCTTTTTTTTTGCATTTTTTGATCGGATCAATATCAGTTTTGTAAAGTTTCAGCTGGAAAGCGAGTTAGGGTTCGGTAATTCGGTGTATGGGCTGGGGGCCAGTTTATTTGTTGTCGGGTATGTGATTTTCGAAGTGCCCAGTAACTTGATGCTCTACAAGGTGGGGGCGCGCAGGTGGATTGCCAGGATCATGATGTCCTGGGGGATTGCTACTTGTGCCATGGTCTTTGTCCAGACCGAATGGCAGTTTTATGTGCTGCGCTTCCTGATCGGCGCAATGGAAGCGGGTTTTGGGCCGGGGGTCGTATTTTACCTGACGCTTTGGTTTCCTTCTGCATTTCGAGGTCGAGCGACGTCGCACTTGTTCCTCGCTTCGGCATTTTCAGGACTGATAGGCGCACCCTTGGCGGGGCTCCTGTTAGAACATATGGATAACGTGTTTGGTCTTCCCGGGTGGCATTGGCTGTTTCTATTCGGAGGTGTTCCCTGCGTTGTGCTGGGGATCGTTGTCTTGAATGTACTCTGTGATCGTGTGGAGGACGCTAAATGGCTGACGCGGGCCGAAAAATCATGGTTGGCGCAAAAAATATCGGAAAAGAACCAATCGTCTTCTGTAGAGCACTCCTTTCGAAGCGCATTGAAATCGCCGATTCTTCTGTTGTTGGGGTTTCTCTATTTTCTCATTCAGCTTGGGTCCCATGGCCTTAATTTCTGGGCGCCGCATTTGATTCGTTCCACTGGGGTGGAGTCGTCAGGCACATTGGGGCTTTTGACTGCGGTGCCTTACGTCTGTGGGGCAATTGCGATGATTACCGTTGGACGCCTGTCAGACCGTTCAGGCGAGCGCCGAAAATTCGTGGCAGGCCTGTTGTTGCTGGCGTCTATCGGATTTCTGTTAGCGGGCTTTTTCGATGACGATACGACGTTGCTGGTGATTGCCCTGGGCGTATTGGGCGGTGGCGTGATTGCCTCCATCCCCGCATTCTGGGCATTGCCGCCGATGATTCTATCGGGAGCGGCCGCGGCGGGAGGTATCGCATTGATCAACACGTTGGGGCAGTTCGGTGGAATCGTCAGCCCATTGATGGTCAGTCAGATCATCGAGTTTACGGGGAGTGCGACGCCCGCGTTGTATGTGATCAGCGCCACCAGCTTGTTGGCGTGCCTGATCCTGATGTTTATGTTGCCGGACAAACTTAAACATAAAGACCTGTAACCAGAGCGCTGTTTTCCCTGCGTTTTGTGCAAGTGCCAAAGCAGCGACCCAGGTCGCTGCTTTGGCATTCGAGCTCGGGCCCGTCTTAGGACGCGTTGATCAACTGCCGCGCCGCCTGGCTGTGATCGGCGATCAAGGCCTTGAGGTCCATGCCCTCGATTTGCCCGTCGATCACCCGCCACTTGCCGCCCACCATCACCCGGTCTGCCCGGTCCGCGCCGCATAGCAGCAGGGCCGACAGTGGGTCGTGGCTGCCGGAGAAACGCAGCTCATCGAGCTTGAACAGTGCCAGGTCGGCCTGTTTGCCCACCGCCAGCTCGCCAATGTCGCTGCGGCCCAGCAGTTTGGCCGAGCCTTTGGTGGCCCAGCCGAGTACGCCTTCAGGGGTGATTTTTTCCGCGCCATAACGCAGGCGTTGGATGTACAAAGCCTGGCGCGCTTCGAGAATCATGTTGGACGCATCGTTGGAGGCCGAACCGTCCACGCCCAGGCCAATCGGCGCGCCGGCGGCGATCAGGTCCAGGGTCGGACAGATGCCGGAGGCCAGGCGCATATTGGAGCTTGGGCAATGGCAGATACCGGTGCCGGCCGCGCCCAGGCGGGCGATTTCATCCGGGTTGAAGTGAATGCCATGGGCCAGCCAGGTGCGGGGGCCGAGCCAGCCGACGCTGTCGAGGTAGTCCACGGTGCGCAGGCCGAAGCGCTGCAGGCAGAAGTCTTCTTCGTCGAGGGTTTCGGCCAGGTGGGTGTGCAGGCGCACATCGAGTTGGTTGGCCAGTTCGGCGCTGGCGCTCATGATTTCGGGGGTGACCGAAAATGGCGAGCAAGGCGCCAGGGCAATCTGGATCTGCGCACCGTCGCCGCGCTCGTGGTAGCGCTGGATCAGGCGTTGGCTGTCTTCAAGGATCACTTCGCCCTGCTGCACGGTCTGCTGCGGTGGCAGCCCGCCGTCGGCTTCGCCCAGGCTCATGGAACCGCGGGTGAGCATGGCGCGCATGCCCAGTTCGCGCACGCTGTCGACTTGCACGTCGATCGCCTGTTCCAGGCCATCGGGAAACAGGTAGTGGTGATCGGCCGCGGTGGTGCAGCCGGAGAGCAGCAGCTCGGCGAGGGCGACTTTACTGGCCAGCGCGAGTTTTTCCGGGGTCAGGCGCGCCCACACCGGGTACAGGGTTTTCAGCCAGGGGAACAACGGCTGGTTGACCACCGGCGCCCAGGCGCGGGTCAGGGTTTGGTAGAAGTGATGATGGGTGTTGATCAGGCCGGGAAGCACCACGTGCTCGCGGGCGTCGAAGGTTTGTTCGCAGGCGATGCTCGGTTGCTGGCCGAGGGCGAGCACTTCGACGATCACACCGTCTTGCAGCACCAGGCCGCCACGGGCGTCCAGGGTGTTGGCAGTGAAAATCGCGAGGGGGTTTTTTAACCAGATACGGGTCGCAGGCATTGGCCGGCTCCTCTGAATGATGGGTTCAGGTTTGCCAGCTCAGTGTTGCCCTGTCTGCTGATCCAGGGTCGCCGGTAAGGGCGAGGTGGGAAGTTTACGTGGAGTGAGCGGTGGGGTCTATCCACCGCTTATCTGCTGGCTTACCAGGGAATGGTCTGGCCCTTGTAGTTGACGAAGTGATGGCCGCCCTTGCCGGTGTAGGCGTTCACTTGGGCGATCAGGCCGCGCACGCTGGTTTCCACGTCCAGGTCGGCCCCTTCGCCGCCCATATCGGTCTTGACCCAGCCCGGATGTAGCGACAATACGGTCAGCTTCTGCTCGCCCAGTTGCGTCACGAAGCTGTTGGTCATGGAGTTCAGCGCGGCCTTGCTGGCCTTGTACAGCGCAAGGTCCGGCGCGTCGGGCATGGTCACACTGCCCAGTACCGAACTCATGAACGCCAGCACGCCGCTGCCCTGGCGAATCTGCGGGGCAAAGCGCTGGGCCAGGTTGATCGGTGCCACAGCATTGGTGAAAAACAGTTGGCCGACTTCGGCCTGGGTGGCATGGCCCGGGGTCTGGTTGGCCGGGCCCTTGACGCCGGCGTTGACGAACAGCAGGTCGAAGGTCTGGGCTTTCAGGCGCTGGTTCAAGGCGATGACGGCCTGTTGGTCGTCCATGTCCAGTTGCTCGATCTGTACCGGGCCGAGGGCTTTGAGGGCGTCGGCTTTTTGTGGGTTGCGCACGGTGGCGGTGACGTGCCAGCCGTCAGCCAGCAATTGCTTGACCAGGCCAAGGCCCAGCCCGCGCGAGGCGCCGATGATCAATGCGGTTTTTGGCTTAGACATGAAGGCTTCCTATGGCATCGAGGTTCAGTGAGCAACCTTATCAGGTTCAGCGTTGCAGCAGGATTCGTCCGCGGCTCAGGTCGGCCAACTGGGTTTGCAAGGTGTCGATATGGGCTTCGCCGAGGGCCAGTTGTAGCTCCACGCCATTGGCGGTGAAGGTTTCTTCTACCACCAGGCCGCCCAGTTCGGCGACACGCAGCTTGACCAGGGGCAGTTCAGCAAATCCGCAGGCGCAGCTCAACGGCACACGGCTGATCAGCTCGATACGCTCGGCGTTTTGCAGGCATTTATTCGCGCCACCGCCATACGCCCGGGCCAGGCCGCCGGTACCCAGTTGGATGCCGCCGTACCAGCGGACCACCAGCACCACGACCTGATCGAACCCCTGGGCCTCGATGGCAGCCAGGATCGGTCGCCCAGCAGTGCCGCCGGGTTCGCCGTCGTCGTTGCTGCGGTATTGCCCACCGAGTTTCCAGGCCCAGCAGTTATGTGTGGCGTTGAGGTCGCTGTGCTGCTCGATAAACCCCTGGGCGTCTTGCGGGCTGCTAATCGGCGCGGCATAGGTGATGAAGCGGCTTTTGCGGATTTCTTCGCGAAATTCGCAAAAGCCCGTAAGGGTGAAAGGCATTGAGTCGCTTCGTTCAGAGGGCCGGCTTGATGCCACAGCCTTTGAGAATAATGTGGATAAGGTTGTTACCCGCGTCTTCCATATCCTGCTTGGTCAGCTTGGTACGGCCGGTCACGCGGCAGATCTGGGTGGCAAAGTCAGCGTAATGCTGAGTGCTGCCCCACAGCAGGAAGATCAAGTGTACCGGATCGACAGGGTCCATCTTGCCGGCATCTATCCAGGCCTGGAACACGGCGGCGCGGCCGCTGAACCAGGTGCGGTAGTCCTGGCTGAAATATTCGGTAAGGCATTCGCCGCCGCTGATGATCTCCATGGCGAAGATCCGCGAGGCCTGTGGCTGGCGTCGCGAGTATTCCATCTTGGTGCGGATGTAGCGGGTCAGAGCTTCGGCGGGATCATCCTCGGCGGTCAGGGTGTTGAAGGTGCTGTCCCACAGCTCGAGGATATTGCTCAGTACCGCGATATACAGCCCCAGCTTATTGGTGAAGTAGTAATGCAGGTTGGCCTTCGGCAGCCCGGCGCTCGCGGCGATGGTGTTCATGCTGGTGCCTTTGTAGCCATGCCGGGCGAATTCGTCTTCGGCGGCCTGGATGATCGCTTGTTCGTTCTTTTGCCGAATGCGGCTGGCGGGTTTTCCGGCGTGGCTGTTGTGGGCAGGAACTTCGAGGCTCATGGAGGTTTCCGTGCAGATCGATGAATGCGATTGCTGCACAGATAACCCACCCTCAAGCCTCAGACAAGTCCCGATACGATAAAAGCGTCAAAGCGGTTCCAGCGTATCGCTTTCCAGGGCTGGATTTGCGGCAGGTGTTGCGGCCTTGGATTCCGGCAGGAGCAGGCACAACACGATTGCCGTCAGCCCGCCGCTGGTGATGGCCGAATCGAACAGGTTCTGCACCAGGGTTGGCATCAGGTGCAACAGGTTCGGTTGCGCCGCGATGCCCAGGCCGACCCCGAACGAGGTGGCGATGATCAGCATGCTGCGCCGATCCAGCGGGGCCTGGGCCAGGATGCGCACGCCGGCGGCGGCAACACTGCCGAACATTACCAGGGTCGCGCCGCCCAGCACGGGTTTGGGGATTTGCTGCAAGACAGCGCCAATCAGTGGAAACAACCCGAGACAGAACAGCACCACGCCGATGTACAGGCCCACATAGCGGCTGGCAACGCCGGTCAACTGGATCACCCCGTTGTTCTGGGCAAAGGTGGTGTTGGGGAAGGCACTGAAGGTGGCAGCGATCATGCAACTGACGCCATCTCCGAGCACGCCGCCCTTGAGCCGGCTTATATAGGAAGGGCCGCTGATGGGCTGGCGGGCGATCATGCAGTTGGCAGTGAGGTCGCCTACGGTTTCGATACTGCTGATCAGATAAATCAGCGCTACCGGTAGGAAGGCACTCCAATCGAAACTGAAACCAAAATGGAATGGCGTCGGCAGGCTGATCAAGGGCAGGTCGGGCAGGGGCTGGGGCACCAGCTTGCCGCTGAACCAGGCGGCGACGCTGCCCAGCAGCAGGCCGATGATGATCGCGCTCAGGCGTACCCACGGCGTGTTCGAGCGGTTGAGCAGGATAATCGTCAGCACCACGAACAGGCCCAGGGCCAGGTTGGTCGGCGCGCCAAAGTCCGGCGCATTGAAGCCGCCGCCCAGGTCGGTGATACCTACCTTGATCAGGCTGATGCCAATCAGGGTAATGACAATCCCGGTTACCAGCGGCGTGATGACCCGGCGTAACTGGCCGATAAACCGGCTCAACACGACCTGCACCAACGCGCCGAAAAAACACACGCCGAAGATCATTGCCAGAATGTCTTCCGGGCTGCCGCCACGCTGCTTGACCAGGAAGCCCGCCGACAACACCGCGCCGAGAAAGGCAAAGCTGGTGCCTTGCAGGCAGATCATCCCTGCGCCAATCCCAAATGGCCTACGGGCCTGGATGAAGGTACCGACACCGGAAACCATCAGCGCCATGCTGATCAAGTAGGGCAAGTGGGCGGCCAGGCCCAGGGTCGAACCGATGATCAGCGGCGGGGTGATGATGCCGACGAAGCTGGCGAGTACATGTTGCAGGGCGGCAAGCAGGGCGGGCAATGGTTTGGGGCGGTCGTTGAGGCCGTAGATCAGGTCGCTGGCGCTGGAGGATTCTGGTGGCATGGCATGTGGACTCAGGGCTGACGGTTCATGGTCCCTGTGCCTTGCAAAAAGCTGTCCACTTGCTCAGGTTTTGTATGGGGCCCGTATCAGCGGGTCGCTGCCAGGCTTTCGAGGAAGCTTTCCAGCACCAAATGAGGGCGACGGCCTTTGCGCGTGACCGAAGCCAGGCTTAAATCGTAAAAGCGTGTAGCCGGTTTCAGCGCGCGTAGTCGGCCTTGTTGCACCCATAGGCTGGCGTAGTGGTCGGGCAGGTAGCCGATGAAGCGCCCGGTGAGGATCAGGAAGGCCATGCCTTCGCGGTCGGAAGCGCTGGCGGTGCAGTTGAGCGCTTGATAGTGGGCCTGGATATCGGCGGGCAGGCGGAAGGTCGGCGCGATGGCGTCCTGGCTATTGATGCGCAGGTCGTCCAGTTGTTTGTTTTCGGCGTAGAACAGCGGATGACCCACCGCGCAGTAGAGCAGCGAGCGCTCGCTATACAGCGGTTGGTATTCCAGGCCCGACAGCGCGCTGGCCTGGGGCACCACGCCGACATGCAGGCGCCCGTCGAGCACGCCTTGTTCCACTTCGTTGGGGGCGATCATGCGGATCTGGATCTGCACGTCGGGACCGCGCTCTTTCAACTGCGCCAATGCATGGGTGATGCGCATATGGGGCAGGGTCACCAGGTTATCGGTCAGGCCGATGGTCAGTTCGCCGCGCAGGTGTTGGTGCAGGCCGTTGACCTCGGTGCGGAAACTTTCCAGCGCGCTTAATAGTTGCAGTGCCGATTGGTAGACCTCGCGGCCTTCTTCCGTCAGGGAGAAGCCGGCGCGCCCGCGTTGGCACAGGCGCAGGCCCAGGCGTTGTTCCAGGTCGCTCATTTGCTGGCTGATGGCGGAACGGCCGATGCCCAGCACGGTTTCTGCCGCCGAGAAGCCGCCGCACTCCACCACGCTGCGGAAGATGCGCAGCAAACGGATATCGAAGTCGCTGACTTGTGCCAGTGGATCGGGTCGGCGGCTGCTCATAGTTTAGTAAAGGCCTGACTGAAGGTTAGAAGAGTTGCATTTCTTAGACTTTATCTCCGTGGCAATTTAGCTGCAACAACGCTTTTCAATCCCGACGCTGCCTTTTGCCCTGCGAGGTTTTGCTGATGAACATGCCCGAAAACGCCCCATCCACCCTGGCCAGCCAATTGAAACTGGATGCCCACTGGATGCCTTACACCGCCAACCGTAACTTCCAGCGCGACCCGCGCCTGATCGTGGGGGCCGAAGGCAGTTGGTTGATCGATGACAAGGGGCGCCGGGTCTATGATTCGTTATCGGGCCTGTGGACCTGCGGCGCAGGGCACACGCGCAAGGAAATCCAGGAAGCGGTCGCCAAGCAATTGGGCACCCTGGACTACTCGCCGGGCTTCCAATACGGTCATCCTTTGTCCTTCCAGTTGGCAGAAAAGATTACCGACCTGACCCCAGGTAACCTGAATCACGTGTTCTTTACCGACTCCGGCTCCGAGTGCGCCGATACGGCGGTGAAGATGGTGCGTGCGTACTGGCGCCTAAAGGGCCAGGCGACCAAGACCAAGATGATTGGTCGTGCCCGTGGGTATCACGGGGTAAACATCGCCGGCACCAGCCTGGGCGGCGTCAACGGTAACCGCAAGATTTTTGGCCAGGCGATGATGGATGTCGATCACCTGCCGCACACCCTGCTGGCGAGTAATGCCTTCTCCCGCGGTATGCCGGAGCAGGGCGGTATTGCCTTGGCTGACGAGTTGCTCAAGCTGGTCGAGTTGCATGATGCGTCGAATATCGCTGCGGTGTTCGTTGAGCCGATGGCGGGCTCCGCTGGCGTGCTCGTGCCGCCGCAGGGTTATCTCAAGCGCCTGCGTGAAATTTGTGATCAGCACAATATCCTGCTGGTGTTCGACGAAGTGATTACCGGCTTTGGTCGTACCGGCTCGATGTTCGGCGCAGACAGCTTCGGCGTGACCCCAGACCTGATGTGCATCGCCAAGCAAGTCACCAACGGTGCGATCCCGATGGGGGCAGTGATTGCCAGCAGCGAGATTTATCAGACCTTCATGAACCAGGCGACGCCTGAGTATGCGGTGGAATTCCCACACGGCTATACCTACTCGGCGCACCCGGTAGCGTGCGCGGCGGGGCTGGCGGCATTGGATCTGTTGCAGAAGGAAAACCTGGTGCAGAGCGTGGCCGAAGTCGCGCCGCACTTTGAGAATGCGCTGCATGGCCTCAAGGGCAGCAAGAACGTAATCGACATCCGTAACTACGGCCTGGCCGGTGCGATCCAGATTGCACCGCGTGATGGGGATGCCATCGTGCGTCCATTCGAGGCGGGCATGGCGTTGTGGAAGGCTGGGTTCTATGTGCGCTTTGGCGGCGACACCCTGCAGTTCGGCCCAACCTTCAACAGCAAGCCGCAGGACCTGGATCGCTTGTTCGATGCGGTCGGCGAAGTGCTGAACAAGATCGACTGATTTCTTCTTCTATATAGAACAACTGTCGGGCGCGACACGTGTCGCGCCTGTGGACAACTTTTCAGGAGCCTTGCATGAGCCTTATCCAGCATTTGATCAACGGCGAATTGGTCAACGACAGCGGTCGTAGTGCCGATGTGTACAACCCGTCCACCGGCCAGGTGATTCACCAGGTGCCATTGGCCAGCCGTGAAACCATTCAACAAGCCATCGACTCGGCCAAGGCGGCGTTCCCGGCCTGGCGCAACACACCACCGGCCAAGCGTGCCCAGGTGATGTTTCGTTTCAAGCAATTGCTGGAGCAGAACGAAGCACGCATCTCCCAGTTGATCAGCGAAGAGCATGGCAAGACCCTGGAAGACGCTGCCGGCGAGCTGAAGCGCGGGATTGAGAACGTCGAGTACGCGTGCTCGGCACCGGAAATCCTCAAGGGCGAATACAGCCGCAACGTCGGCCCGAACATTGATGCCTGGTCCGATTTCCAGCCGTTGGGCGTGGTGGCAGGTATTACGCCGTTCAACTTCCCGGCCATGGTGCCGCTGTGGATGTATCCGCTGGCCATCGTCTGCGGTAACTGCTTCATCCTCAAGCCATCAGAGCGCGACCCAAGCTCGACGCTGCTGATCGCCCAGTTGCTGCAGGAAGCCGGTTTGCCCAAAGGCGTACTGAGCGTGGTGCATGGTGATAAGGGTGCGGTGGATGCGCTGATCGAGGCGCCTGAGGTCAAGGCCTTGAGTTTTGTCGGTTCGACGCCGATTGCCGAGTACATCTATTCCGAAGCGACTAAGCGCGGCAAGCGTGTACAGGCGCTGGGCGGGGCGAAGAACCACGCGGTGCTGATGCCGGATGCGGATCTGGATAACGCGGTCAGTGCCTTGATGGGCGCAGCCTACGGTTCCTGCGGCGAGCGTTGCATGGCGATCTCGGTGGCAGTGTGTGTGGGTGACCAGGTGGCGGATGCTCTGATCGCCAAGCTGGTGCCGCAGGTCAAGGCGCTGAAAATTGGTGCGGGTACTTCCTGTGGCCTGGACATGGGGCCGCTGGTTTCTGCGCAGGCGCGGGACAAGGTCAGTGGCTATATAGAAGACGGTGTGTCGTCGGGTGCTGAGCTGGTGGTCGATGGGCGTGGCCTGAGCGTCAGTGGTCATGAGGACGGTTTCTTCCTCGGTGGCTGCCTGTTTGATCGCGTGACGCCTGAAATGCGCATCTATAAAGAAGAGATCTTTGGCCCAGTGCTGTGCATCGTCCGGGTGAATAGCCTGGAAGCGGCGATGCAACTGATCAATGACCATGAATATGGCAACGGCACCTGCATCTTTACCCGTGACGGTGAAGCGGCGCGGTTGTTCTGTGACGAGATTGAAGTGGGCATGGTGGGGGTCAACGTTCCATTGCCGGTGCCGGTGGCGTATCACAGCTTTGGTGGCTGGAAGCGTTCGCTGTTTGGCGACTTGCACGCCTACGGGCCGGATGGGGTGCGGTTCTATACCCGTCGCAAGGCGATCACTCAGCGTTGGCCGCAGCGTGCCAGCCATGAAGCGTCGCAGTTCGCGTTCCCTAGTTTGTAAGGTTGCATGAATAGAAAGCCGGCCCTTGGGGGGCCGGCTTTCGCGTTTTCGGGGCTTTTTTGACCGATATGACAGAATTGTGAAAATAGGGGTTGACGGCAGATTCTGGAAGTCTATAATTCGCCCCACTTCCGGCGCAGTCGAAACGGAAAACTCCTTGGTAAACAAAGAGTTACGCAGAATTCGACAGCGAGTTGCTTCAGTTCATCGAAGCCCAGAAGGAGTTGGTAGAGCAGTGTTGTTTGGCTCTATTAACGTTTCGATCCTCTCGGTCGAAAGCGGAGAAAAAGAGGTGTTGACAGCAGCGTGTAACGCTGTAGAATTCGCCTCCCGCTAACGAGAGATCGGAAGCGCAAGTGGTTGAAGTTGTTGAGGAAAACCTCGAAAACTTCTGAAAATAATCACTTGACAGCAAATGAGGCTGCTGTAGAATGCGCGCCTCGGTTGAGACGAAAGATCTTAACCAACCGCTCTTTAACAACTGAATCAAGCAATTCGTGTGGGTGCTTGTGGAG